>NZ_JBBHKY010000010.1:0-92677 GCF_037482665.1 Corynebacterium sp. H127 | reverse complement strand
GCTGGTGCGGAGCCGTCGCCGATGCGGACGATGATTTCGCCGACATCGACGGTGTCGTCTTCCTGGAAAAGGATCTCTACGATGGTGCCGGCTACTGGGGAAGGCACCTCGGTGTCGACCTTGTCGGTGGAGACCTCGAGGAGTGGCTCGTCGACAGCGACGGTGTCGCCGACGGACTTGAGCCAGCGGGTAATGGTGCCTTCAGTGACGGATTCGCCTAGTTCAGGCATCTTCACGTCGGTGGTGTCACCGGAACCTGCAGCAGGAGCAGCCTCCGCAACGGTGGCATTTTCTTCCTTGGTTTCAGCTTCCTTGGTTTCGGCCTCGGAAGGGGTCTCCTGCTTCTCGGCTGGCTTGGCTGCTGGTGCGGAGCCGTCGCCGATGCGGACGATGATTTCGCCGACATCGACGGTGTCGTCTTCCTGGAAAAGGATCTCTACGATGGTGCCGGCTACTGGGGAAGGCACCTCGGTGTCGACCTTGTCGGTGGAGACCTCGAGGAGTGGCTCGTCGACAGCGACGGTGTCGCCGACGGACTTGAGCCAGCGGGTAATGGTGCCTTCAGTGACGGATTCGCCTAGTTCAGGCATCTTCACGTCGGTGGTGTCACCGGAACCTGCAGCAGGAGCAGCTTCCTCGGCTGGGGCTGCTTCCTGTGCTGGCGCAGCTTCTTCGGCGGGCGCGGCATCGGAAGGTCCGGCGGCTTCGCCTTCCTCGCCGATTTCAGCGATGACTTCGCCGACATCGACGGTGTCATCCTCTTCAAACAGGACCTTCGTCAGTACACCGGACGCAGGTGCTGGGATCTCGGTGTCGACCTTGTCCGTGGACACCTCCAACAAAGGCTCATCAGCGGTGACGGTGTCGCCAACCTGCTTCAGCCAGCGGGTAATCGTACCCTCGGTTACTGACTCACCGAGCTCGGGCATCTCGACAGAAAACGCCATTGTGTAGGACTCCTCAAACAATTGGGTCTATAGAACGATGTTGATACCTAGTAGAGTACCGGTTCCCGTTGTGGAGTGTGGCGTATAGGTGGTGGTCTTTGGCAATTAGCTGCACGGAGACTGGCGGATCGTGGCTGTTTCGGGGGATAGCTAGGAAAAACCATCCTCGACTACTGCTTCCCACGGGGCTGTCGTGGCAGTCGAGGATGGCGATTCAGCGCGATCCACACTCTTAGGAGGCAAGCTCCTGGAGCACAGCAACAATGGTTCGCACAGGCGCGCCCGTGCCTCGAGTTGGGATGTAGCCGTAGGCGCCTGCCGTATTGTAAGCCGGTCCGGCGATGTCCAGGTGAACCCACTGCACATCTTCAGGTACGAACTGGGATAGGAAGTAGCCAGCTTGCATCATTCCGCCGAAGCGGGTTTTGCCGATGTTACGTAAGTCGGCAACATCGGATTTCATTTCATCTGCGAGCTCCTCAATCAGAGGCATCGCCCAAGCTGGTTCACCGACCTCTCGGCCCAGTTCAGCGACGCGATCGCGGAATTGCTCTGTTCCCATCACACCGGTGGTGCGGGCACCGAGGGCGACGAGTTGAGCGCCAGTGAGCGTGGCCATGTCCATGAGGTAGTCTGGTTTGTCCTCAGCGGCGCGCGCCATCGCGTCGGCAAGCACGAGGCGACCTTCCGCATCGGTGTTGAGGATTTCGGAGGTCTTTCCGCCGTAATGGGTGACTACATCGCCGGGGCGGTAGGATTCGCCGTCGGGCATGTTTTCCGCCATCGGAATGGTGGCAGTGACATTGACCTTAATACCCAGCCGGGCAGCGGCGATCGTCGCTGCGATTGCGGCCGCAGAACCGCCCATGTCTGAGATCATGTCGTCCATCTTCGCGCCTGGTTTCAGGGAGATTCCGCCGGTGTCAAAGGTGATTCCCTTACCCACGAGCGCGACGGTTGGAGCAGACTTTTTAGCCTCGTAGCGCAGTCGTAGCAGCCTAGGTTTACGTGCCGAGCCATTGCCGACGGCCAGAATTCCGCCAAACTTGTTCTTGGCCAGGTCCTTTTCGTTGAGAATCTCGGCTGCAATCCCCAAATCAGCGGCCATGCCCGCAATGATGTCTGCGTAGGCCTGTGGGTAAAGATGCGAGGAAGCGGTGTTGACCAAGTCCCGGGCCAGTGCCACAGATTCAACAAGGATTACCGCGTCCTTGAACTCGGCCTTCTTGTCGGAGATGAAAACAAGCTCGCCAACCGGTGCGGCGCTTTTATCCTGTTTGCTGGTTTTCTGGCCACGGAAAGAATAAGCGCCGAGGGCGGAGCCAATAACGGCGTCGGCAAGCCCAAACGTGCCGAGCGTCGAGGCAACCTTGCCGAAGCCCTTGAGCGCCCGGCTTGCCACGCCCGCGCATCGACGCAGCTGTTCCGCATCGAAGTCCTCCGAGTCCCCAAGTCCCACGGTGACGATCACTGGAACCGAATCATCCAGGCCGGTGAGCTTGGTGATCTCCTGCGATTTGCCGCTCGCCCCGAGAGCCGTTAGTGCCTCGAGGATTGCTACCTCGGTCTTTTCCTTGAACACGCCAGTGGCTGCGATCTCAGCTCCTGACTCACCACTAAAAATCGGGATCAGAACCGCCTCGGTCTTCTTTGGCAGTTTGGCGGAAATGCTCAGCTTAGGCATGGCGCCCGTGGCGGGTAATGAGAGCTGCTTTGGCATGTGAGGTGTCTCCTTCATTCGCGCGAATTAAACCATTCCTCCACACAGTACGTGATGCCCCAAAAGTGGTGACTGGGAGCGCAACAGATTAAAAAATGCGATGTACGTCTCAAAGTTGCGTTAAGTTGGTTCCATGAGCCCTTTGAACTTTGAGATCACAAAGAATCCGAACCCAACCCCGCAGGAAAAAATCGACGAAGTTCTGGCGAACCCAGGCTTCGGTAAGACCTTCACCGACCACATGGTGACGATCGACTGGAACGAATCTGAAGGCTGGCACAATGCTGCCGTGCTCCCTTATGGTTCGCTGCCGATGGACCCGGCGACCACAGTGTTCCACTACGGCCAGGCCATCTTCGAGGGCCTGAAGGCGTACCGCCAGCCAAACGGCGAAATTGCGACCTTCCGGCCCGAAGCTAACGCCAAGCGTATGCAGGACTCGGCACGCAGACTGGCGATGCCAGAACTGCCCGTCGCGGACTTCCTCGAGGCGATCCGACTGCTCGTGGACGCAGACCAAGCGTGGGTGCCAGCAGCAGGCGGTGAAGAAGCCCTCTACTTGCGCCCGTTTATGATCTCCACCGAAGTCAGCCTGGGTGTCCACCCAGCAGGCGCATACAAGTTCATCGTTATCGCGTCCCCAGCGGGTGCTTACTTCTCCGGCGGAATCAAGCCCGTCAGTGTGTGGCTCTGTGAGGACTACGTCCGTGCTGCCCCAGGCGGCACCGGTGCCGCCAAGTTTGCCGGCAACTATGCAGCCTCTCTGCTGGCGCAGGCACAAGCCCAAGAAAAGGGGTGTGACCAGGTGGTGTGGCTGGATGCTATCGAGCACTCCTACATTGAAGAAATGGGAGGCATGAACTTGGGGTTCATTTATCGCGATGGCGAAGAGGTCACCCTAGTGACTCCGCAGTTGAGCGGCTCGTTGTTGCCCGGCATCACCCGTGATTCCCTGCTGCAGGTGGCGCAGGATCTTGGTATGCGAACTGAAGAGAAGCTGATCTCCACCGAGGAATGGCGAGCAGATGCCACCTCGGGTGCTATGTCTGAGGCTTTTGCATGTGGCACTGCAGCGGTGATCACTCCGGTGGGCACCGTGCGTTCTACCTCGGGTGACTTCACCGTGAACAATGCGGAGACTGGCGAGCTGACTATGAAGCTGCGCGAGACTTTGACCGGCATTCAGCGCGGCACTGTCGAGGACCGGCACGGCTGGTTGCACACTTTGGTCACTGCCTAAAAGGTCAAGGCCAGCGTTACGACGGCGATTGCGACGGCTACCTCGATAGCGGCTCCAATGCAATCGCCGTTGAGGCCTTGAAACCGGCGGTTACAGTGGCGCAGCAGTATATGCGCTCCTAGCGCTGCAGTGAGCACAGCTAATGTTGGCCCCAGCAGAATGTGGCGACTAATCAGCCACATCGCGAGGGTGCCGAGCGTAGCTAGGCCGAAGAGCCATCCTGCGATCCAGCCCGTGCGTACAGTGCCGATGATGAGACTGCCGAAACCTGTGCTGGAAAACGGCTGATAGGCGCAATGGCAGCCAATCAGGCTCGCGGCCCGTCCGATTGCTGGCACTATGGCACTCAGCAGTGCGCCGCGCGTGCCATATATGGAGAAGATTGCGGAAAGTCCCGCGAGCTGCGTTAGCAGCGTGAGCAGCACTGCCCCCATCCCCAGGGCCCCGGTGTAGCGGTCGCCGAGGATTTCCTGTGCGCGTTCTGGCGGAGCATAGGAACCCAGCGCATCTCCGACATCAGCAAGCCCGTCGATATGCATCATGCGGGAGCCGAGCTCCCAACCAACTATTGTGAGCGCGGCTATGAGCAGTGCAGGAGCGGAAAAACTCAAGGCAATGGCAGTTGGAACTGCCACGGCACTGCCGAGGGCGAGGCCAGCTACAGGAATCGCAGCCATGGCGCGGGCGCCGGTGGTGCGATCAAAGGTCTGCGCGCCCCGGGCAGGGAAGATCGTCAACCAGCTCAGCGCCGTGCCAATGCCCTCCACTAGCGCATTGCCATGGTTGCCGTCGCCGGAGTGCCCCGCCTTGCCTGACATGGCTAGTGCGCTTCAGATACGCCGGCAGCAGCAAAGGTGGCCATATTTGCCATGATGTCAGCGGCGGCTTTGACTAGCGGCAGCGCCGTCATCGCGCCCGAACCTTCACCCAAACGCATGTTGTATTCCAGCAGCGGCTCTAGCTCAAGGTTCTGCAAGGCAAACTTGTGGGCCGGTTCGGCAGACTGGTGACCCGCCAGCCACCAGTTGCGGGCTCCAGGTGCGAGCCTCGTGGCCCAGAGTGCCGCTGAAGTAACCACCACACCATCTAGGATCACCGGTGTACGCCGAATCGAGGCTTGGGCGAGGAACCCAGCCATCGCGGCAAGATCGGGGGAGGAGATAGCTTGCAACACCCGGATCGGATCGTTGCGGAAGTTTCGCACCCGGAACATAGCGTCACGAACAACGGATACCTTCCGCTTCCACCCCTCGTCATCGATACCGGTACCGCGGCCGACAACAGCCACAGGTTCGCTGCGAGTGGCCACACCGATCAGCGCAGCTGCCGGGGTGGTGTTGCCGATGCCGAGATCGCCTGCCATGAGCAGGTCAGCGCCACCATCGACCTCCTGGTCGGCGATCTGCTTGCCGATCTGCAATGCTCGAATCACCTGCTCCGCGGTCATCGCATCTTCTAAGTGGATTGCGCCGCAAGAACGGGAAACGCGTTCTTCACCCCAGGCCTCGTGATCCAAGGAAATATCGGCGACGCGGACGCTTGCCCCGGCAGATTCCGCCAGCACAGAAATCGCCGCGCCCCCAGCGCGGATGTTTGCGGCCATTTGCAGAGAAACTTCCGAAGGGAAGGCAGAGACACCATGCTGCGCCACCCCGTGGTCGCCGGCGAACACAACAATGCGAGCCCGATTGATCGGGCGGGGTGGTACCTGCCCCTGGCAAGCGGAGAGGAACACCCCGATCTCCTCAAGTCGCCCCAAGGAACCAACTGGTTTGGTCAGCTGCGTCTGAAACTCCGTGGCTTCCTCCCGGGCCTGTGCGCTCGGCGTTTGCACGCGGTCAAAGATTTCAGCAGGTACCATGAGGTCTCCTTCAGAGGGATTCGTTAAGAGTCAGATTTCAAGGTTAGCGGGATACCAGCTACCACGAGCACTACTTTGTCAGCCAATTCGGCAACACGGGCGTTCAGTCGCCCCAACTCATCCCGGAAGAGTCGGCCAGCTGCGGTTTCCGGGATCACACCGAGACCAACCTCCGGGGTAACGACCACGACGTTGTTTTGTGTTTCCGTGAGTACGCCAAGGAGCTTGTCGACGTCCGGAGTCACTGTCCCTCGTGGCAATTCCCATGCCGTGGCCGCATCAATTCGGTGTGTGAGCCAGGTGCCGAGGTCGTCGATAAGCACATGCTCATGCCCAGCCTGGAGCGCCTGGCAAAGCTCCAGCTCATCCTCGGTGACCCAGTGCGCCGGACGGCGATCCTGGTGTTCCTTGATCCGCGCCGCGAAGTCAGTATCGCCAGGATAGGGGCGCGCGGTTGCGATATAACACACCTGCGCGTCGGTGGGGAAGAGCGCCTCTGCCCATGCGGACTTGCCGCTGCGTGCCCCACCGAGAACTAGCGTCAACATGGGCTAAACGCTTTGTCCGACGTCCACTCGCGGCTTTGGAGTACGCAGTTTGCGGAGCTGGGAGGCTCGAGAACAGGCATAAAAGCCGAGGCCGAGGCCGTGCTCGGAAGAATCGGGGAACTTTTGGCGGACGGCCTTGTTTACACGGATGCCGGTGATGATGCCTTCGATGAAGAAGATGGTTATTATGACCATTGACACCATTGAGGCGCCCGCCGCGATTTCCGGGTAGGACTGGCCAATGAACAGGATCACCAACAAAACCAGGGCGACAGGCATCACGAGTTGCATGAAGAAGCGCCGCGAATCGACCCAATCGCGTACAAAACCGCGCACTGCTCCCTGATCTCGAGGCTGCAGGTACTTCTCATCGCCGCGATCCATGGCTGCTTGGATCCGCCTGGACTCAGCTGAACGCTCTTCGCGTTGCTTGCGCTTGTAGTCTTTCCACTCTGCCTTGGTCATTGACTCCTTGAGCGCCTTTTCATGGGCTTTGCGCTCTTGGGGTGTCTGAATCTTGGTAGAGCCACCACGACGGACACCGCGCGCCCGCTCGACCTCGTCGCGCTTTGGGGTCGGTCGCCCCTTCTTCGGGGTGTAGCCCTTAGGTAGGTTGTTTTCCGCAGAATCATTCGGTGTAGTCACGCCATAAGAGTACCGCGAGAGCACTGGCAACAAGGAAACTGGGTGAAATGGAAACAAAGTAGCACCGGCCGACGTTGAATACACTAAGAGCCACAGCGCCAGCTCTACCTCAGCATTACCTCAATGATGCCCAAAACAGAGTACGGTAGTGGCACAGAGTACGAGATCTTCAAGGAGAAGCAATATGACTGCCCCAGAAACCAGCACCGGTGTCATCCTCACCGACGCAGCTGCAGTTAAGGCAAAAGCCCTACTTGAGCAGGAAGGGCGCGAGGACCTAGCTCTGCGCATCGCTGTTCAGCCCGGCGGCTGCGCTGGCCTGCGCTACCAGCTCTACTTCGATGACCGTGAGCTCGACGGTGACAAAACCGATGTCATCGGTGGCGTCCGACTCGTGGTGGACAAGATGAGCGCACCGTACCTTTCTGGCGCTCGCATTGACTTCGCCGACACGATCGAAGCTCAGGGCTTCACCATCGACAACCCGAATGCGTCGGGCTCCTGCGCTTGTGGTGATTCCTTCAACTAATAGGAATCGCTAAATCCCCCTAGCCAGCTGAGCGGTTATCTTCAACTCCGCGCGGCTGGCTAGGGGGATTCGCCGTTTCTAGAGATGGATCGGGTAGTCCTTTTCTTCGATCTGTGGATCGATGCGGCGCTCCATGAAAATACCGTGCCAGATCATGAAGGCAAGGACAGTCCAAAGGCGACGGGAATGGTCGGATACGCCTGCGCGATGCTCATTCAGCATCTCGAGCACAGCCTTCTTGTTAAAGATGTGCTCCGTTTGGGACTCATTGATGGTGTCCTGGGCCCACCCGAAGAGTTCATCACCAGCGAGCCAGTGACGCATGGGCACCGGGAAGCCGAGCTTCTTGCGGTGCAGCACATGATCCGGCACGATACCCTCCATCGCACGGCGTAGGGCGTACTTGGTGGTGCCGTGGGAGATCTTCATGTCATAAGGAATAGACTCCGCGACGTCAAAGACCACCTTGTCTAGGAAAGGCACGCGCAACTCGAGGGAGTTCGCCATGGTGATCTTGTCCGCCTTGACCAGAATGTCACCGCGCATCCAGGTGAACAGATCCAAGTGCTGCATGCGGGCCACCGGGTCCATGTCTCGAGATTTGGCGTAGATCGGGGCAGTAACGTCCTTGTGGTCCCACTCTTCGCGAGCCCAGGGGAGAACCCGCTGCAGCTGCTCAAAGTTGAAGGAGCGGGCATTGCCGTAGTAGCGCTCTTCCATGGTCATGGAGCCACGCTGCAACAGGGATTTGCCCTTGATGCCGTCGGGAAGCGAGTTGCCCAACATACCAAGGCCACGACGTAGCGGTGCCGGGACCTTTTCGAAAGGAGCTAAGGACAGCGGCTCTTTGTAAATCGTGTAGCCGCCGAAGAGCTCATCGGCCCCCTCGCCAGAGAGAACCACCTTCACATGCTTGCGGGCCTCGGCGGCAACGAAGTACAGCGGAACTAAGGAAGGATCGGCCACAGGGTCATCGAGGTACCACATGATCTTGGGAACTGCGGCGGCGTATTCCTCAGGGGAGACCACCTTGACGATGTGCTCGGCGTCGATAGCCGCGGCGGACTCGGCTGCAACATCGACCTCGGAGTAGCCCTCGCGTTCAAAACCAGTGGTGAAGGTTAACAGGTTCGGATTGTGACGCTTGGCGAGCGCGGCGATGGCCGTGGAATCGATGCCGCCGGAGAGGAAAGAGCCGACGGTAACATCAGCACGCATATGCTTCTCGACGGAATCCTCGAGCGCCTTAGCGATCCGGTCGAACAAATCTTGCTCATTGCTTACAGGGCGTGTTTCAAACTTCGGCTCAAAATAGCGTTGTGCCTCAACCTCGCCACCAGGCTTAACGACGGCGAAACAACCGGATTCGAGGCGTCGAATGTCTGCATGTAGCGATTCAGGTTCTGGCACGTACTGCAAATCCACGTAGTGCTCAATCGCGCGCTTGTCTAGATCGTTGCTTAAACCGATAGCTTGTGCCATGTCTAGAATGCACTTCTTTTCGGAAGCGAATACGGTACCGGCAGCGGTCGAAGTAAAGTACAGCGGCTTGATGCCAAACTGGTCACGCGCTAGGAAGAGTCGCTTTTCCTGACTGTCCCAAATTGCAATCCCGAACATGCCACGCAGGTGTTTAACTACGTCGGTGCCCCAGTGATGGAAGCCTACGACGATTGGTTCGCCGTCACCCTCAGTGTTGAAGGTATAACCCAACTCTTGCAGCTCGGCGCGGAGCTCAACATAGTTGTAGATCTCACCGTTAAAGGTCATTGCGTAGCGATCCGGCTGGTTTTCCGGACCCCATTGCAGTGGCTGGTGAGAGTGCGCGATGTCAATGATCGAAAGTCGGTTGAAGCCGAAGACTGCGTCATTGTCATGCCACGTGCCAGCGTCGTCGGGTCCACGGTGTCGCATGCATGGGAGAGCATGGCGGATCGCGCCGTCGAATTCCTGCGCGTTGCTGTGAGCGGTCAGCATGCCGAGAAGGCCACACATACGTCTACTTAACCCTTTCGATTCTGAATCTATGTGCTGTCTAAAGTGAAAGGACAGCTATCAACACTGCAACTGTACGGGCTTGCGCCAGAAAACGGGCAGCAGCGCTGCGGTGGAATGCGTCAGTTTTACACTAACGTCTTGATATCAACCATAAGTAAGCCCCCGTTGAGGGCGGGAAAGTCTGTGAGTTAGGTTACAAATGTGATGAGTTGTACCTGCAAAATGGCCCGAAATTGCAGCACTCCTCTCTCTTGAAAGCCTGGTAGTAGCTAATGCGGTTAACCCCACGGCGCCTATCGGCATGGAATTCCCTGCAAAGTGCGATATTCTGCACAGTTAGGAATGGGAACTTAGTGTCCTTTGGTTTGTGTGGAACAGGAAGGTAGACACACGTGAAACAGCGAAACAAGCGCGGCTTTCACCGTAAAGCGCTGCTCACCGGCGTAATTGGCGCGGGAAGCCTCGCACTTGCTGGTTGTGATGTAGCGCCGCCAGAAAACGGTCTCTTTGATGCCCTGCGCATGGGTTGGCCGAAAGGTATTACCCCGGAAGCAACTGCAATGGGTAACTTCTGGGTCTGGACTTGGGTGACTGCCTGGATCATCGGCATCATTATGTGGGCTCTGATGCTCTACTCGATCCCAGCATTCTCCGCGAAGCGGGCTAAGAAGGCTGGTAAGGATGAATTCCCTAAGCAGTTGCAGTACAACGTGCCGTTGGAACTGGTCCTGACCATCATGCCGATCCTCATCGTCATGGCCCTGTTCTTCTTCACTGTTCAGACTCAGGACAAGGTCACAGCCCTGGACAAGGAGCCAGAGGTCACCGTGGATGTGACGGCTTACCAGTGGAACTGGAAGTTCGGTTACTCCAAGGTTTCCCCAGCCTTCTCTCCAACCGGAGCTGAATATGTGGGCACAGATCAGGCCCGTCAAGACCAGGCTGAAGCCTCTGAGATCGACGAGGCTTACATGGAGGAGCACGGCATTGGCGGCCCGATTCACGGCAAGTCCAAGTCGGATGTGTCCTACTTGCACTTCAACCAGATCGAAACTCTGGGTACTACCGATGAAGTTCCAGTATTGGTTCTCCCATCCCAGACCCCAATCGAGTTCAACTTGGCATCCGCTGACGTTGCGCACTCCTTCTGGGTTCCTGAGTTCTTGTTTAAGCGCGATGCTTACCCACACCCAGAGATGAACAAGTCCCAGCGTTCCTTCCAGGTTGAAAAGATTGAAGAAGAAGGCGCCTTTGTCGGTCGTTGTGCCGAGATGTGTGGTACCTACCATGCAATGATGAACTTTGAGATCCGCGTCGTTTCGGCCGACAAGTTCAAGCAGTACATGGAATTCCGTAACCAGAACCCTAAGGCGCCTAACTCTGAAGCGCTGAAGGCTATCGGCGAGGCTCCATATGCGACCTCCACCGCTCCATTCGTCTCCGGTCGTCTGGACAGTCGTAATGCAGACAACGCTGTCGAACTCAATGAAACAGCAAAGTAAGGGAGCTGACTAAAAATGAAGTCTTCCGCAAAGATCATGTACGGTCTGGCCGCATTTCTGGTTGTGGTCACCATTGTTTACATCGTTTCAACCATGCACGTTTCGGATGCCGGTAACTTGCAGGGCATGGAGTGGGCTGGCGGCACGGGCCTAGTGCTGGCTACTGGGCTATGCCTCATGCTGGGTGGTTACTTCCACTTCACCGAGCGTCGTCTCGACGTGCTTCCTGAGGACTGGGAGCAAGCAGAAGTTGAGGATGGCACCGGTATGCTCGGCTTCTTCAGCCCTGGCTCCGTCTGGCCAGCTGTGATGTCCGGCGCGATCGCTGTGCTTGGCTTCGGCATCGTGTATATGCACTACTGGCTGATCGCCTTCGGCGCCGTACTGCTGATCTGGTCCGGCACCATGCTGAACCTCCAGTACGGCATCCCAAAGGAAAAGCACTAAGCTAGTCATTCCTATAGCAGCAGGCTCGCCATTTCGGTGAGCCTGCTGCTGTTTTGTATGGCGTTAGGGCTTGCTTGTCGACGTCCATGGCCTGCGCAGACCCTCAGGGATTACATGATGGCCCGGACCCAGGCTGTGGGGTGGGGGTCAACCCAAAGTTGTAATTTTCGGATAAAGTTCCCGCAGTAAATGTGACATGAATCTCCGCAATACATTGGTGAATCCTGTGAAAGTTGCCGATGGTTCGGATAAAATTAATAGACGGCCTGCCGCTTGGGGGAGTGGTGCGGATAATACTTCAACTGACCTGCACAAACGCTTGAGTCGGAAAAATTCTGGGATAGTTCCCATGGGGGTAGAAAAAATTCCCCCGAAAAATGATGATGATACGGCCTGCGACTTTCGGTGGATTTCCCCTGTGTAGCGGGGGGTTCAAAGTGACTTAGGCGACGATTACCGGCATACTAGAACGCGTGACGAGCGCAGTAGGAAATACAGGTATGGCAGCACCACAGCGTGTTGTGGCATTGAACCGACCAAACATGGTCAGTGTCGGCACGGTTGTGTTCCTGTCTCAGGAATTAATGTTCTTTGCTGGTCTTTTCGCGATGTACTTTGTATCTCGCGCTAACGGCCAGGGAGAAGCGTGGGACTGGGGTACTGGACACCTCAATGTTCCTTACGCATTGACTATCACCGTCATTCTGGTGTCGTCTTCTTTTACGGCACAGGCTGGCGTCTTCGCAGCGGAGCGAGGTGACGTCTTTAAGCTTCGCCTTTGGTACGCAGTAACCATTCTCTTGGGTTCCGTGTTCCTTCTCGGCCAGGCTTATGAGTACTACCACCTCGTGGAGCATGGTTTGACCATCCAGAGTTCTGTGTATGGTTCAGCCTTCTTCATTACGACTGGCTTCCACGCCGCACACGTGCTTGCAGGTGTGCTGGCATTCGTCGTCGTGATGCTTCGTATCGCGAAGTCTAAATTCACCCCGGCTCAGGCGACCGCGGCAATGGCAGTGTCCTATTACTGGCACTTCGTTGACGTTGTCTGGATCGGCCTCTTTATCACCATTTACTTCATTCAGTAGGCCGTAGCGGCCGAAGCGTTTGGACTCACCTAAAGTGCTTCATTCGGCCTACAGCCCTTCACTTTCCGAATACGAGTTTTAAGGGAAATGATGGAAACCAACCCACAGCAGCAGGAGATCGTTGCAGACGCAACGAGCACTGCTAAGAAGGCCAAGAGCCGTCGAAAGGTACGTCGGACTGTTGCCGGCGCCGCGGCGCTCACATTCGGCCTTACCAGCGCAGGCCTCCTCGCCTCCGCATTCACCCCGGACGCACAGGTTGTCACGGCCGATGTCGATGAGAAGGCTCTCGTTGCCGAGGGCAAGGATCTCTACGACGTCGCTTGTGTCACCTGCCACGGTGTCAACCTTCAGGGCGTTGAAGGCCGCGGCCCATCGCTCATCGGCGTCGGTGAAGGCGCAGTGTACTTCCAGGTGCACTCGGGCCGTATGCCTATGCTTCGTAACGAAGCACAAGCAGCCCGTAAGAACCCTCGCTACAACGAGCACCAGACTCTCGCTATCGCTGCCTATGTCAACGCCAATGGCGGTGGCCCAGAGATCGTGAAGAATGAAGACGGCTCAGTAGCTATGGAGTCTCTTCGTGGCAAGAACTTCGACGGTCAGATCGACCCGGCAGACGTTGCTCGTGGTTCCGAACTGTTCCGTTTGAACTGCGCCTCATGCCACAACTTCACTGGCAAGGGCGGTGCCCTCTCCTCCGGTAAGTACGCTCCTTACCTCGACCCTGCCAACGAGCAGGAGATCTACCAGGCAATGCTCACCGGTCCACAGAACATGCCTAAGTTCTCCGACCGTCAGCTGACTGAGGACGAGAAGAAGGACATCATCGCCTACATCAAGAATGCTAAAGAAACCCCAAGCCCGGGTGGCTACGCCCTCGGCGGCATTGGTCCAGTTGCTGAAGGCATGCTGATGTGGCTCGTCGGTATCGCGACTCTGATCGCGGCTGCACTGTGGATTGGATCTCGCTCATGAGTAATAACGAAGCAAAGAAGTACACCGCCAAGGAATTGAGCGGCATGAGCAATGAAGAACTTGCTCGTCTTGGTACCGAGTTGGACGATGTCACGGTTGCGTTCCGTAAGGAGCGTTTCCCAGATGCCAACGATCCCGCTGAGAAGCGCGCAGAGCGCGCGGTCACCATTTGGTTTGCTCTCGGGGCTGTGTTTGCACTGGCCTTCATGGCCGTCTACATTTTCTGGCCTTGGGAGTACAAGGGTCACGGTGAAGAAGGTCTGGGTTGGTACAGCCTCTACACACCACTGCTCGGCGCTACGATGGGCCTGTCCATCCTGAGCCTGGCCTTTGGCTTGACCCTGTACCAGAAGAAGTTCGTTCCGGAAGAGATCTCCGTGCAACGTCGCCACGACGGCCCTTCTGCGGAAGTGGATCGTCAAACCCTGGTTGCGCTGCTCAACGATTCTTGGGATACATCCACTCTTGGTCGCCGCAAGGTGCTGAAGGGAATCGCTGGTACGGCAGCCGCTCTGGCTGGCCTGACTATCATCTTCCCGCTCGGTGGAATGATCAAGAACCCATGGAAGCCAAAGGAAGGCCCACTGGACTACAACGGTGACGGCACCCTGTGGACTTCCGGGTGGACTAAGGCTAATGAAGGCGCCAAGGTCTACCTCGGCCGAGACACCTCCGCAATTGCAGAAAAGCATGGTGAGCACTACAGCACCACTGGTGTTACCCGCCTGGTACGCATGCGCCCAGAGGATCTATCTGCTGCCGCAATGGAGACCGTCTTCCCGCTCTACGAAGAAGATGTCAACGACGGCGATAACTACGACCCAATGCTGGACGTGTACGAGATGCACATGCACTCCATTCACGGCCCACGCAACGCAGTTATGCTGATCCGTCTACGCAGCGCCGATGCTGAGCGTGTGATCGAGCGCGAAAACCAGGAAGATTTCCACTACGGCGATTACTACGCGTACTCCAAGATATGTACGCACATTGGTTGCCCGACTTCCCTTTATGAAGCACAGACCAACCGTATTCTTTGCCCTTGCCACCAGTCGCAGTTCGACGCGCTGCGTCATGGCAAGCCACTGTTCGGTCCGGCGGCTCGTGCACTGCCACAGCTGCCAATCACCGTGGACGAAGAGGGCTACCTCGTCGCTGCAGGCAACTTTGTTGAGCCTGTCGGCCCTGCATTCTGGGAGCGTAAGTCATGAGCAACAAGCTAGCTGAAATCGGTAATAACGTTGATTCTCGGTACACCATCTCCGGGATGGTTCGTACCCAGATCAACAAGGTATTCCCAACCCACTGGTCCTTCATGCTGGGTGAGGTAGCGCTATACAGCTTCATCATTCTGCTGTTGACCGGTGTCTACCTGACCCTGTTCTTCGATCCATCGATCACCAAGGTGATCTACGACGGCGCATACGCTCCGCTCAACGGCGTCGAAATGTCTCGTGCCTACGAGACCGCCCTGAACCTCTCCTTCGAGGTCCGTGGCGGCCTCTTCATCCGCCAGATGCACCACTGGGCTGCACTGATGTTCGCAGTGTCCATCATGGTTCACATGATGCGTATCTTCTTCACCGGTGCTTTCCGACGCCCACGTGAAGCGAACTGGATCATCGGCTGCATCCTGCTTATTCTCTCGGTCGCTGAAGGCTTCATGGGTTACTCCCTGCCTGATGACCTGCTTTCTGGTGTCGGCCTGCGAATCATGTCTGCCATCGTGGTATCCCTGCCTATTATCGGTACCTGGATGCACTGGGCAGTCTTCGGCGGTGACTTCCCATCGGAAATCATGCTTGACCGTTTCTACATCATGCACGTGCTGTTGATCCCGGGCATTATCCTGGCGCTGATCGCGGCTCACCTCGCAATCGTGTGGTACCAAAAGCACACCCAGTTCCCTGGACCTGGCCGTGCGGAGAACAACGTCGTCGGTGTTCGAATCCTGCCAGTGTTCGCAGTGAAGTCTGTAGCCTACGGTCTGTTTACTTTCGGTGTTCTTGCACTGATGGCCGGTGTCACCACCATTAACGCCATTTGGAACCTCGGCCCTTACAACCCGGCACAGGTCTCCGCTGGTTCCCAGCCTGATATCTACATGCTGTGGACTGACGGCGCGGCCCGTGTCATGCCAGCGTGGGAGCTCTACCTCGGTAACTACACCATCCCTGCAGTGTTCTGGGTAGCTATCATGCTCGGCATTCTGGTGGTGCTGCTGTTCGCCTACCCATGGATCGAGAAGAAGATCACCGGCGACGATGCTCACCACAACCTGTTGCAGCGTCCGCGCGACGTTCCTGTGCGTACGGCTATCGGCGCGATGGCTCTCATGTTCTACTTCCTGCTGACTCTGTCTGGCGGTAACGACCTGTTCGCCTACCACTTCCAGATTTCGCTGAATGCGATGACGTGGGTCGGTCGTATCGGCTTGATCATCCTGCCTCCGATCACCTACTTCCTGACCTACCGCATCTGCTTGGGTCTGCAGCGTTCTGACCGCGAAGTCCTGGAGCACGGTATCGAAACCGGCGTCATCCACCAGCTGTCCAACGGTGCCTTCATTGAGGTGCACCAGCCACTGGGCCCAGTGGACGAACATGGTCATCCAGTGCCATTGCCTTACGCTGGCGCGAAGGTGCCTAAGCAGATGAATGAACTCGGATTCGCTGATTCCTTGAGCCATGGCTCTGCATTCAAGTCTGATGACGCGGATCTCGTAGCACTTAAGAACAAGCGTGCTCACGAGAACCATGAAGAAGAAGCTCGTATGTTTGAGGAGCTTCAGAAGCGCACCCGCGCTGAAGACGAGGAGAATGGCCGCTAACGGCCACCCTGACTGCGCAACTTAGAGTGCTGGCGTCTTTACCCCGAAAGTTGGGGTAGAGGCGCCAGTTCTTTTTTGCCCTATTTTTAGACCCACCAATGGCAGCAACTTGGGGTCGATGATGTGACCCAAATTCGCATGGATTAAGATCGGTTGCGGTTGTGACTGCTGGTGTGGCTGTGACTCACAGGATTGCAGTGTGACTAAGGCCACAGTGTTAATTTTTAAGGCTACGGAACTGGTGGTTTCGTGGCCCTAAGTGCTCTAATTTCAGGTTTGCAACTTTAGTATTTGCCCAGCGCATGCCTATTGTTCGACAGGTTTACTTAAAGTGGTAGCTTTCTGCTGATGGCGAGTCTGTAGTAGTTCCACTGTTTGTAACAAGCTTGTAACGGCCTGTGAGGCCGGTGCGTCGTTGGACATCCGTCGTTGCAATTTCGTAATCTTGTCGAGACATTACGGGACGCGCCAAATGTCATTTGGGCGATACCTGGAATACAACCGAAATAATGCCTAATCGGGCGTTGTGGAACTGGAATAATTTTCAGTCCGCTACATCCGAGTCGGGGAACCACCTTTTATCTGGGGTGTACTCGCCGCGAGAGTCCTTAATGGGGGATCGAGTGGGGAGGGGAAGCTTCCGTTTCCTAATCCGTCAGCTAACCCGGCCGGCTCACTGGAAGATTTGGAGAATATTCATGGGTAAGCACACCCGTTCGAACGTGACCATCGCTAAGCGCACCGCAGCATCCGCGGTAGCTGTTGGCGCCGCTGTATCCCTCGCGCAGCCTGCAAACGCTGTTCCGGTAGCAGTACCAAACACCGGAATGACCGTCGAGGTTCCTGGCCTTGAAAACGTTCCAAACCTGGCCAATGTGCCAGGTGCTGATCAGTGGGTTCCTGCGCTGCAGAACCAGGGGCAGACCGTGAGCTACGCTTCCGTGAACGAAGCAGCCGCAGCCGTCGCTGCACCGCAGTCAAACAATGGCCAGGCTATTGTTGACGCCGCTCGCTCCAAGATCGGCTCCCCATACGTTTACGGCGCCGCTGGCCCAAGCGCTTTTGACTGCTCTGGTCTTACCTCCTGGGCTTACAGCCAGGTCGGTAAGTCCATCCCTCGTACCTCCTACGCACAGGCCGCAGAAGGTACCCCAGTTTCTCGTGACCAGCTGCAGGCAGGCGACATCGTTGCGTTCTACGATGGTGCTTCCCACGTTGGCATCTACTCCGGAAATGGCACCGTTATTCACGCTCTCAACGAAGGCACCCCTTTGTCTGAGTCTCCATTGGACTACATGCCGTACCACTCCGCAGTGCGCTTCTAGTTTTTGCATTGACTCCTTTGCCCAGCCCGGCTATTCGGGCTGGGCAATCGTCGTTTTGGGACAAATCGCGCAACGGATGTGCTATTGGTTATTGCGCCGTTAATGACGTATTCTGAGAAGCAATTCGCACGCGCAAGACTCTCTGGTTCTCCCGTGCCTCCTTGTTACTGAAAAGGTCATTTCACCTGTGAAAACTTCGTCGATTCGCGGAGTGGTACTTGCTTCGCTAATTGCAGGATCCTCTGCACTACTTCCATTGGCGGCCCCAGTAGCATTTGCTGATCCAGCCGTCTCCACCGCACCGAGCGTTCCCGAAGCTAATGACATGGATAGCTTGGTGAAGGCGCTAGACGCTGCCTCTGAGCAAGTCTCCACAAAGAGCGAGGAATTCAAGCAGCTGCAGGCCGATGTTGATGCCAAAGAACACCGTCTTGGTGAACTGCGGGCACAATCAAAGACTGCGACGGCAGCTGCGGAACAAGCGCGGCAGGAAGAATTGCTGGCAAAGGGAGTAGTGGACGAGCTGGCGGCCACTAAATACCGTGGCGCTTTGATTGATCCAATCACCACCGTCATCAATTCGGATGGCCCGCAGAATGCTATTGACCGTTCCGCTTACATCTCCTCTTATCTTCGGCGTGCACAAGCCGCGTTGGATGAACAGCGTGCAAAATCGGCAGAAGCCGGAAGGCTTCATGGCGAAGCCGCACGGCTAGAGGCAGAAGCCGAGTTCCAAGTGAGCGATTTGAACCATAAGAAGTCCGAACTGGAGGCGCAGGACAAGGAGCTCCGGGGTCGCATTGCGGAGATTGAGAAGCGGATCAACGAGCTCAATCCGGCAGAGCGTGCCGCGTGGGAGCGTAAGAATGGCCCCGTCAAGCACAGTCTCGCTGGGATCACCTCGACTAACGCTGAGGGGATGAAAGCCCTCGAGGTAGCAATGACGAAGATCGGCGCTCCCTATGGTTGGGGTGCAGCTGGCCCGGATACCTTCGATTGCTCGGGCCTAGTGGTCTGGTCCTACGCACAACAGGGCAAGTCTTTGCCGCGTACTTCTCAAGCTCAAATGGCTGGCGGCGCGCCTGTTGACCGGGCTGCGCTGCAGCCTGGCGACGTCGTTGGTTTCTATCCCGGTGCCACACATGTGGGCATCTACGCGGGAGATGGAAAGATTGTCCACGCATCTGATTACGGCATCCCGCTGCAGGTTGTGAACATGGATTCCATGCCGTTTTATGGAGCGCGTCGCTATTAGGACTTACATCCGATGAAGGTTCTCCTGGTGACTAATGATTTCCCGCCCACCATAGGCGGGATTCAGTCTTATGTCCGCGATTTCCTCGCCACGCTCGATCCCCGAGATGTGATTGTTTTCGCCTCTACTCAGGACGCACTTGCCGCTGCGGCATGGGATGCGGAGAGTCCCTATACGGTGGTGCGGTGGCCACATCGAGTGATGCTGCCGACTCCTGCCACTGCACGGGAAATGGCACGACTCATTCGCGAACATGAAGTGGATACTATCTGGTTTGGCGCTGCTGCCCCCTTGGCTCTCATGGCTGGGCAGGCACGTGCCGCGGGAGCACGAAAGATCGTCGCTTCCACTCATGGACATGAAGTCGGTTGGTCGATGCTCCCGGTGGCGCGCCAGTGCCTAGGTGTGATCGGCCAACGCTGTGATGTGGTGACATACATTTCGGAATACACCCGGCGTCGATTAGCGCGGCCCTTTGGACGCGGCACCCGGTTTGCGCACCTGCCTTCGGGGGTCGCAGCGGACGCGTTTCTCAGTCCCGCCCCAGAGGCCTTAGCTGCTTTCCGGCAGCGCTGGGGCCTTGAATCCGGGCCAGTGGTCAGCTGCATCTCGCGGCTCGTCCCGCGCAAAGGACAAGACGCCTTGATTAAAGTGTGGCCCAAGATTCGTGAACGTTTTCCCGCAGCGCAACTATTGATCGTTGGGGACGGCAGCTATTGCACCCGGCTGAAGAAAATGGCTGGGAATGGCGTGGTGTTTACCGGACGAGTCTCGGATGAGGAACGCTTGTGCGCTCTAGCTATTAGTGACGTATTCGCGATGCCAGCCCGGACGCGAGGCTGGGGGTTGGACGTTGAGGGCCTTGGCATCGTTTATCTTGAGGCACAGGCCGCACGATGCGCAGTTATCGCCGGGAATTCCGGTGGCGCCCCGGAGACCGTCACCCCTGAGAGCGGCCGAGTCATTGACGGCCGAAACCTAGCAAGCCTAGAGCACGAACTGCTGACACTGCTTTCAGATGGGACCTTGAGGGCAGCCATGGGGGAGGCCGGTCTGCGAAACGTTCGGGAGAATTGGACGTGGGAGCAGCTGGGCGCGCGTTTCCAGGAAGTGTTACGTCCTTAACACCCACGCTATACTTAACGGGTTTGCTTGGTATGGCAAGGGAAGAGGGAGGTGGCTGCAGTGTCTGAGCAACTCGATCACGTCACGTTAGGGTTTGACATCGGCGGTACCAACCTGCGGGCCGCCGCCGTTACTGCGGATGGCACGATCGTCGAACGTATGCAGCTGAAGTCTTACGGGACTGAGCGCAGCATGGAAGACTCGATCGTTCATATGAGCATGGATTTCATCGAGCGGTACCACGTGCTTGGAATAGGAATCGCAGTAGCTGGTTTCCTCACCGCAGGGCGCGAAAGGGTGCGCTTCGCCCCCCATCTGCCGTGGCGCGATGCGCCATTGCAAGAACGACTAGCTGCCCGGCTTCCTGTGCCCGTTGCGTTGGAACATGACGCAAACTCCGCAGCGATAGCGGAGGCGGCCTACGGCGCAGCGCGCGATGCTGAGACCTGGGTGCTGGTCAGCGTTGGCACCGGCATTGGGGCTGCGCTGGTTCACCGCGGTGAAATATATCGCGGGGCATTTGGCACCGCTCCGGAGCTTGGGCATCTTCCGGTGGTTCCCGACGGCCGAGAATGCCCATGTGGCAAGCGTGGCTGCCTGGAGCGATACTGCTCGGGGACAGCGCTCGCTGCTACGGCCATCGAGCTAAGCGCACAGCACGGCTCCTCAGACCAAGCGTGGACCGGGGAATCTGTGATTGCGGCAGCGCGCACTGAAGACCCCATAGCGCTGGCCGCAATGGCTGATTTCACCCACTGGCTCGGGGTTACTCTCGCCATGACTAGCGATATCTTCGATCCCGAACTGATTGTCCTCGGGGGTGGTGTGTCTGCGGATGGTGATGTATTCCTGCCCACGGCCGTCGAGAAGGCGCAGCGGGAGATCGTCGGAGCCGGTCACCGGCCTTTTCCTGAGGTGAAGCTGGCGCAGTTGGGTAACGATGCCGGCATCATCGGTGCGGCCCGAATGGCAAGGATTGCAGCAGACACAGGGCGCACAATGGGCAAAGCTGGCACAGCCCAAGGTAAGGTTGGAAAAGTTCAGTAATTCAAGGCCGAGGTGGAGAGTCGAGATGCGCAACAAGTGGTACTGGCTGTTTAAGAACGTCTTTGTTGGCCCGTTCTTGCGCGTCTACAACCGTCCGACCATTATTGGTGCGGAAAACATCCCAGCAACGGGCGGGGCATTACTGGTGTCGAACCACCAGGCAGTGATGGATTCTTTCTACCTGCCGCTACTGTGCCCAAGGCAAATTACGTTTCCGGCTAAGAAGGAATACTTCACCGGAACCGGTGTGAAGGGGAAACTGCAGCGTTGGTTCTTTACCAGCGTCGGCCAGATTCCTATCGACCGCAGCTCGGGTGACGCCGCGCAGTCAGCTATGGATGCAGGTGAGGCCGTTATCAAGCGTGGCGACGTCCTTTGCATCTACCCGGAAGGAACTCGCTCCCCAGATGGACGCCTATACCGTGGCAAGACGGGAATGGCGCGTATTGCCATGGCCACCAAGGCCCCGATCATTCCAGTGGCGATGCTCGGAACCCGAAAGGCAAACCCCATCGGCTCGTGGATACCGCGACCAACGCGGGTAGGCATTGTCATTGGTGCCCCGATAGATCCAATGCAGTTCGCCGCGGAACGCGGATTGGATGCGAACGAATACAGCACGCAGCGCGAACTCACCGATCATGTGATGCACGTCTTGGCGGAGCTTTCGGGCCAGACCTATGTCGACGTTTATGCAGCTGACGTGAAGAAATCCTTGGAAGCTGGCAGGGGATATCCGCCAGCAGCCATGCCCGGAGCGTAGTTTCTAAGTTTGGCCCCGCACTTTACTTTGGGTTAACCTAGGAAAACCCTGGAGAATCCTATGGGATTCCAGTTTTCTAGTAGTTAATCGCAACAAGTAAGGCAATATGGCGGCGCAGGTTGAGAAAGAATACCTGGATTGGCCCGACGCAGCTCGGGGACTTTCAATCCTCGGTGTGTTGTTTCTGCACGCGACCCTAGTAGTGCCCAATGGGCTTGAAAGCTGGCCCGCCAAAGTAAATGCCTTTCTGGACCCGATGCGGATGCCACTGTTCTTTGTAGTCAGTGGCTTCTTGGCTGCCAAGGTTTTGCACTTCACGCTGGCGGAACTGCTGTTTAAACGCGTGTGGTTCATCCTCATCCCTTACGCAATTTGGGCGCCCGTCGAGCTGTGGCTGAAGTACGTGGAATGGCACAAGTTTCTTGCCGATCCCGAGCCCACCTGGGACATTGTCTTTAAGACTGTCCTGGAAGGATCCACCTTGATGTGGTTCTTGTATTGCCTGGTGGTGGTGACCATAATTGCCTGGGCTACACGCGCGCTAGCTACCCCGTGGGTGTTTGTCCTCAGTGTGCTTCCGCTTTGCGCCTTGTTGATAGAGGAACGCCCAGTAATCGTCAATCATGTGGCGTTGTACCTACCGATCTTCCTGATTGGTGTCCGCTGCAAACCGGCCATTTCATATTTCACGAAGAACGCGTTCCACCCGCTAGCCCTCGCGCTTACGGCGCTCACCTACGCGGGCTCACGCAAACTCGACCTACTGTGGATCCACCAGTGGTCCGTAGACTTTGTCGGTTGGCCACTGTGGTCTGACCACGTGCTGGGATTCTATGAGGCGGAACTGCTGGTGAAACTGCCCGTGCGAGTTCTGACGCTGCCAGCGGCGCTGCTGCTCGCCGTGGCTATTGCAAAGTTGCCTGCAGTATTTCCTGTGTTGCGGTTTTTCGGGCGTAACACTCTGGTGCTGTACATCGGGCACGGCTTCGGGCTGACCCTGTTGTTCTGCTTCCCGTTCCTGTTCCGGGGCCTACCCTTCGAAATCGGTGCCCAAAACCCCTTGCACAACGCCACAGTGTGGGTATGGATGTGCGTAGTCTTCAGCTTGGTCGGTGGGGCAGCCTTCCACCTCATTTCCAAGATCCCCGTTCTGGGGTGGTCAGTAAAGCCGCCGGCGGTCTACGAGCAGCTGCTAGCAATACTGGGGCAACAGTCCGAGCCTGCACACCGCCGACTATTGTTGAGGTAGAACCGACGCTCAACTAGAAAGCCTCTGCGTGCGCTATTTTTATGACACCGAATTCATCGAGGACGGCCAGACTATCGAGCTGGTCTCCATCGCAATAGTGGCTGAGGATGGCCGCGAGTACTACGCCGTCTCCACGGAATTCGACGCATCCAAGGCCAATGCCTGGGTAGCGGCGAATGTCCTTGCGCAACTACCCAATCCGAGCGATCCGGCGTGGAAGTCCGAGGAACGCATTCGGCAAGAGGTATATGAGTTCTTGACGTCGACAGGCACCCAGCCCCAATTGTGGGCGTGGGTCGGCGCCTATGACCACGTGTTGCTTGCCCAACTATGGGGCGACATGGCGGGTTTGCCACGGGCCATTCCGCGCTACACCCGGGAGCTCAAGCAGTATTGGGAAATGGCCGGTTATCCAAAGCTGCCGCCGATTCCGCAGGGCAATCACGATGCGCTGGTAGATGCACGCCACAACCTAGCTAAGTTCCAGGTGTGTATGCAGGCGCTGCCTATCGACGCCAAGAACTGCGTCAACTAGTTCGCTCCGCCCATCTAGCGTGGTAGTTTGTGGAGTGTGAGTTGGACTGTTGATATCCCTGTAAACGAGCTACCAAGCCTCCCACCATTGCCGCCCGGAATGGAGGAGCGCTTCCGTGACGTTATCGCGCGTGACGCGCATCAGCAGCCGACCTGGGATGAAGGGCAATCAGCCGCGGTGCGCCGCATCCTAGAGACTGTGCCGCCGATCGTGGTGCCACAGGAAATCCGCAACCTGAAGAAGCAGCTGGCTGACGTCGCCTTGGGCAAGGCTTTCCTGCTGCAGGGTGGAGACTGCGCCGAGACCTTCGAGAGCAACACTGAGCAGCACATCCGAGCTAACGTTAAGACTCTGCTGCAGATGGCAGTAGTGCTGACTTACGGTGCCTCGACTCCGGTAGTCAAAATGGCCCGTATTGCAGGTCAGTACGCCAAGCCGCGCTCTTCTGACCTCGACGCTACGGGCTTGCCGAATTATCGCGGTGACATCGTCAACGGGGTGGAGGCTACCCCGGAGGCGCGTCGCCACGACCCGGCCCGCATGATCCGTGCATACGCTAACTCTTCGGCCGCGATGAACTTGGTGCGTGCGCTCACCAGCTCTGGTACCGCTGATTTGCGCAGTCTCCACGAGTGGAACCGCGAGTTCGTGCAGAATTCTCCTGCCGGTGCGCGTTATGAAGCGCTGGCCCGGGAGATCGAGGCTGGTCTGCGATTCATGGATGCCTGTGGAGTGGATGACCCTGGTCTGCGCGCCGCCGATATCTTTGCCTCCCATGAGGCTCTCCTGGTGGACTACGAGCGCGCGATGCTGCGCCTGGATGAGAACCAGGAAGAACTCTGGGACGTGTCCGCACACCAGCTTTGGATCGGGGAGCGTACCCGTGGCATTGATGATTTCCACGTCAATTTCGCTGCGCTGATCGCGAACCCCGTAGGCATCAAGATCGGCCCTTCCATCACACCGGAGGAAGCTGTGGCATACGTGGCAAAGCTCGATCCGAATAATGAACCTGGCCGGGTAACCATCGTGGCACGCATGGGTCATGACAAGATTCGTGAGGTTCTTCCCGGCATCGTCCAGGCTGTAGAGAATGCTGGGCACAAGGTCATTTGGCAGTCGGACCCGATGCACGGCAATACCTACACCTCCTCCAATGGCTACAAAACGCGGCACTTTGACAAGGTCATCGATGAGGTGCAGGGCTTCTTTGAAGTGCACCGCGCGTTGGGCACCCACCCCGGTGGTATTCATATCGAATTGACCGGTGAGAACGTCACCGAGTGCTTGGGTGGTGCAGAGGACATCACTGATGTTGATCTGCCGGGGCGGTATGAGTCGGCGTGTGATCCGCGTTTGAACACTCAGCAATCCCTGGAGCTGGCGTTCCTGGTGGCGGAGATGCTGCGTAACCAGCGTCGTTAGCCCAAAATTAGCTGTTTCGGCGCCTCTGGAAGGATTGATCCCAGAGGCGCCTTTTGCTTGGGTACTAAACCGGCGCGACCTTCGGGAAAAGTCGCAGCGTGACCACAAAATACGCCAGGCAAAGCACCGCGAAGCTGGCCACCACAATGGACTCCAGCCACGGTAGTGGTGCCGCAAGCGGGAACACAAAGATCAGCAGGAAGAACGTCAAGGCAGCAAGCACCTTAAACACGTCCTGCCGTACGCCGACTGCAGCTGCAGATTTGATCGCGAGCAGTGCGAGTACCGGCAACCACGTCCAGTGATGCGTCCAGCTAATTGGGCTGACCAGCAGACCAATCGCCGCAATGAATACCAGGCTCAGCACAGGCTGGCCACAGCGGTGTGCCCGGTAGGCGGCCCATACCCCCAAGGCGAGGCTGACTACTAGGGCGAGGTACCACACTGCATCCGGCGCCCCCAGGCGGAGCAGATCACCCTTGAGAGCGGCGTTGTAGATGTAGGCGGGATTGCCGACGCGGTTCGGGTCGACGAGAGCTTCGGTGAAATAGGTCCAGGTATCCCGTGGTTTCCATACCGCCATCCCGAGCGTTGCCGCAGCGCCGCCAGCCAGCATTCCCAGCAAACCACGGAAGTCGCGGCGTACTAAGAACCACAACAGGAAAATTCCTGGGGTGACCTTGATCGCTGCGGCGATGCCAATCAGCACTCCGCGCGGGAGCCATGCTGGGCGTTTATCAAAAGCGTCCGCCAGGATCAGCGTCATCAGGAAGATGTTGATCTGGCCGAAGCTGAGGGTGTTGAAGGTGGGGTGTGCGCACAGGAAGAGCGCAGTGACAACAGCAGTGGGCACCGGTAATGCGAGCCAGCGCGCAATCGCCCACAGGCAGGCCAGGCAGGCGCACAGATAAAGCGTGACGACGACCGGAAATGGGAGCCAGGCGAAAGTACTGAAGAGGAATGCCGCGAAAGGGGGATAGGTGAAGGGGAGCCCGTTACCAGACTCGCCAAAGGACGCAGCGTAGAGCGGCAACCCGCGGAGAAAAGTCATTCCGCCATGGGCATACACCTGCAGGTCAATTGCGCCGCGTAGGCGCACGCCGCTGGGACTGACAACGATTCGGCTGAACAGGGCAATGACGATGATTGTTGCCCACGCAATGGGTGCGGCGTACTTGGTTTTCATTCTTTAGATAGTTGTCAGTTCTATACTCGTGCGCGGCTCGACTTTGCTTCCAGCTCGAGGGCTCTGCCGGATTACTCTGTCGCCCGAGCGGTTAACAGAAACACCCAGACCCTGGGCGCCGAGGATGGCGGTTGCTTCTTGCACCGTCTTTCCTGTCACAGATGCTACCTTGATTTTTGATGCGACTGTAACTTTTAGCTCCGCAGAAGCAGGATCTACCAGATCGCCTGCCTTTCGCGATACCCCCACGATCTCATTGGGGACGTCGCCAGCCGCATTAGAGCGCTCCACGGTGACGATGAATCCGGCCGCTGCTAGCTCTGACTGCACCTTATCCAGCGAGGTTCCTTCTAAGTCCGGAACCTGCAGCGCATTGGAGACCTTCAGATCCACAGCGGAGCCTTTGGCAAGCTTCGAGGACGCGCCCGGACTACTGGAAATCACGTGCCCCTGGGCATGCTGTGGGGAGTAGTCCTCGGAAATAGACCCAACGTGTAAACCCGCTTGTTCCAGCATCGCACGCGCAGTGTCGAGTTCACGCCCAGCGACGTCTGGGACCGGGATTGGGGCGGCCCCTTTGCTCAGGGAAGCGGTGATCGTGGAACCGGTTCGCACGCTCACCCCAGCCGCAGGAGAAACCTGGGCGATTGCGCCGACCGGAACCGACTCAGAATAAACATCGTCGCCGATCTCCAACTTCAGAGTGCGTTCCTCTACGCTGCGCCGATATTCGGCGATATCACCGCCGATTGGCAACGCTGGCACCGTGGGCTGACCTTGTGAGATGAGTACCGTTACCTGATCAGATCGCGGCACTCGTTGCCCAAAAGGGGGTTCAGTGCCCACCGCCTTTCCTACCGGAACATCATCCGAATAGGAATCCGCTATGACGGGATCAAAACCGGCCTCGGATACTGCTGCGACTGCTGCGGCCTGCTCCATGCCGAGGATCTGCGGAATCTCGCCATAGCGACCCGAGCCGAACCACCATCCGCCTACGGCCACAGCTGAAATCAGCAGCGCAACCACCAGTAGCCACGCAATGAGCTTGATCGGGGAACGGTTACTTACCGGCTGAGATTCTTCAAAAGCGATATCTGGCGGCTGCTGGTCCCTCATCTCCAGGCCACGGGGCGGTAGTGGTGTTGGCAGGGGAGCGCGTTCCATTGGGGTGGCCGCGACGGGAAATGCCGCGGTTTCCGGGGCAACTGGTTCCGGCTCCTGATACGGCGGCAAGATGCTGGTTGAGTGGGCAGTGTCCGGAGCCAGGGGCTGCGCAGCGGGCAGCGGGGAGACAATCTCTGTGGCGCGCGAGGCCGCCGTATCGGTGGGAACTGGCACCTTGAAAGAAGGTAACTCCAGTTCAGTCGCAACGTCTTCGAGCGCTGCGAGGAAGTCGGCGGCCGTCGCGAAGCGCTCGGCAGGGCTGCGGTGAGTGGCGGCGACGACTAACTCGTCGAATAGCGATGGCACGCCGTCGATGCGCGAGCTCGGGAGTGGGACGTCCTGGTTCAGGCGTCGCATCGCGTGGGCGAGCTGGGTATCGCCATCAAATGGGGTGGTGCCGGTGAGCAACTCGAACAGGAGCACCCCGGCCGAATAGACATCTGAGGCGGGCCCAATCTGCGCTCCGCTGACCTGTTCAGGGGAAAGATAGGAGACTGTGCCAACGATGCTGTCGGAGGTGCGATCCGAAGAAGAAACCGCCCGGACTAGGCCGAAATCGGCAAGCTTAACGCGGTGATCGGAATTGATCAGGACGTTGTCCGGCTTAATATCTCGGTGGACGAGTCCCTTTTGGTGCGCCGCAGTCAGACCCGTCAACACGCCCCGCATCACTTGGGTTGCGGCATGAGGAGGCATCGGACCCCGCTCGGCCAGCAGCTCGCGCAACGTGCCGCCAGTGATGAGCTCCATGACGAGGAAAGCGTGGTCACCGGTGGAGTTGAAGTCATAGACATTCACCAGATTCGGGTGGTTGAGCTGCGCCATTGACTTTGCTTCACGTTCGAAACGGCTCCGGAAGACAGGATCGTCCAAGTAGCGCTCGTCCATCACCTTCGCGGCGACGGGCCGGCTCAGCCTCATATCAACGCAGCGATAGACCGTAGACATGCCGCCTTTGGCAATCTGCGTTTCTACCCGATAGCGCCCATCGAGGATGTCACCGACCATTACATTGCTCATGGGGAATAGTATGGCCCACCGAACTGCGAGAACGCTAGGCGACCCGGGTAGACTGTGTGCTTGTGAGTTCTATTCCTTCTGCACACGACGTACTTTCCGCCGATGAACCCTTGTTGACGATTCCCGAATTTGCGGATCGTATGGGTGTGGTGGTGACCCGAGTTTTCCACCTGTTGCGTGAGCGCCAGCTCATCGCAGTTAACCGTGATGGCGTCAAATACTTGCCGGAGCGCTTCCTTGCCGAGGACGGCCACCTGGTGAAATTTGTCCCCGGTGTAATCGCGCTCCTCAGCGATGGCGGCTACACCGACGAAGAAATCATCGGCTACTTGTTTACTGACGATGATTCGCTACCCGGACGCCCGGTGGATGCGCTGCACGGTCACCTCGCTCGGGAAGTGATGCGGCGCGCGCAGTCGATGGCCATTTAGGCCGACCGCTGGGCTGCTTCCTCACCGAAAACAAATTGGGTTAGCAGCCAAGCGCCAACAACGACTCCCGCCATCCAGGTGATGTTATACAACATGTGATTGCCGCTGCCTGTGAAGGATGCGGCAATCACCACGGAGAGCATTGTGGTGAGCCGACGCACCTTAACCGGCTGTGGAAACGTCCCGACTAGGTTGAGCAAGCTGGTGTAGTACCAGGGCAGGGTTACCGCGTTGAAAACCACGGCCACAGCATAGGCAGCGACGATGCCCATGACAGCCCGCACGCGGTTCTTGCGGAATATCCACCAGACAGTTACCAAACCAACCAGCATCAGCACCTGGCTGATCGGGCGGGTAAATACGAGGAAGTTGTTGTAATCAATGTCCTCGTTGATTAGCTGTCCGATGGGCGTGAGCACGCCGGCGACGAAAGACGGCAGCGCCAGCGGATTGATCACCTTAGAGTTGCCGGAGATCTGCGAAATCCAGCCCCAAGAAGCGCCGGAGGCCCAGGTAACTGCGCCGACCACCGCTACTGTCAGGGCGGTCATCCACACGCCACTGAGGACGAATGCCAGACAACGTTGCGCGATGCTCGGCTCGGCGCTCGTGCGATGCGCGAACTTGCGCATGGCCATCCACACCATAAACGGCAATGCGAACACCGCGGTTGCTTTCAGTGACACCGAAATGGCCACCAGTACTACCGCGGGAACGAAGCGGTCTCGGATCGCACACAGCACGCCGACGCTCACCAACCCCACCATGAGGGACTCATTGTGCATGCCGCCGATGAGATGGAAAATCATCACCGGGTTAGCCACACCGAGCCACAACGCCCAGCGCGGATCGGCCCCCAGCTCGGTAGCGATGCGTGGTACGGACCAGGCGATCATCAGGAAGCCACAGATCGAGACCACCTTGTAAAGAACTACGCCCAGGGTGACGTTGTCGCCCACTATCGAGGTGATAATCTCGCCGATCCACAAGTGCAGCGGGCCATAAGGGGTGGTGGTATTGCGCCAGTCATGGCTAACTTCCAGCAGCATGGGGCCGGGATTGATGGCTGCGCCTTGGGTATAGGGGTCGAAGCCGTCGCGAAGCATTGCGCCCTGCATCAGATACGAGTACACGTCGCGGGACAAAATCGGGGCTGCAAAGGTCAGCGGCGCGATCCACCAGATCAAGACCCGTCGCAGTGAGCCTGCGGTGATGGCGGCCGGCTCCAGGCGGAGGCGTCGTCCCAGGACCACCCAAGCGGCGATCATCCCCAGCATGCCGACCCACAGTAGGGCGTTGCTCAGGGCAGCGCCGTGCCCATACGCAAACAGTGAAAGCCCGAGGTGTTCGAGCACTCCACCACGATTGCGGATCGCGCCCGCCCCAAACGAGGCGATAGTGATCAAGCAGGCGGAAAGAAGCCCCAACCAGGGGGTACGCAAAAAGGAAGTCACGCTAGACCTGTCGCTTCGTGGCTCGGATCGCCAATTCGCGCAGCTTCAGGCGCACTTCTTCAGACAGCTCGGTGCCTTCGAGGTGCTGCAACCCAGTCTCCGTCAGTTCTGCGATTCGCTTTTCGACGACATCGTCCGCGCCCAACTCAGCAATGATTCTTGCCAATGCAGCGAGTTGCTGCGGGTCATCGGTGGCCCCAATGCCGGTGCGCAGCGCAGTGGCATGGGCCGGCGCATCGGCATCCGCGCGACGCAGCGCCTCCGCTAGCAGCACTGTGCGCTTTCCTTCCCGAAGGTCATCGCCAGCAGGCTTGCCGGTGATGTTGGGATCTCCAAAGACTCCTAGGAGGTCATCGCGAAGTTGGAACGCGATGCCGATGTCATGGCCGAAGGCGCGGTAGGCGTCGACAAGCGGGGCAGGAGCATCTGCGAGTGCAGCGCCGATATGGAGCGGGCGCTCGATGGTGTACGCGGCGGTTTTGAAGCGGTTGACCTTTTCCGCGATGTCCGCGCGCTCATTGGCGGAACTCTCGGCGGTGATATCGAGGATCTGGCCCGCGATGACCTCGGTTTTCATAGCGCTCCACGGGGCGCGGACCCGGCGCAATGCGGCATCGGACAGTCCCGAACGCTGCAGCATTTCCTCGGCCCAGGACAGTGCAAGGTCTCCGATGAGGATCGCGACCCCGGTGCCGAAGTCTGCGGCATCTCCGACCCACCCGCTGATGTTGTGATTGGCCTCCACCCTGCGGTGCACGGTGGGGGAGCCACGACGCGTATCTGAGGCATCAATGATGTCATCGTGAATGAGCGCGCAGGCCTGAATGAACTCTAGCGCCGACACCGCCCGCAGCACTGCCATCGGGTCTTCCTCGACATGTCCGCCTGCGCCCTGATAACCCGCCCAGGCGAACATCGGACGCATGCGTTTGCCGCCACCCATCACCATGTCTTCCAGCAGCGACACTGCATCGAGGACCACCGCGTCGATCTCCGCGACAACGGCCCGCTGCGAATTGAAAAACTCCGCGAGGCACTCATTGACCGCCGCCGGAATGTTCTCCAGCGTCAGGTCTTGGGAATCGAAAGTAGTCACAGCACTTCCCTCACTTGTAGTTGGCCGAGCACCCTACTTTTGCGGAAACCCCGCAAACAGCACTTCTATAACAATAAGATACCTAGCCATGGCAGAACCACGACATACCCCTATTTCCACGCTGCTAGCCGAGCCAAACGATGCGCGCGTCAAATTCTCCGTGGAATTCATGCCGCCGAGAGACGACGCCGCGGAAATGCGCCTGTGGAACGCAGCCACTGCTTTTCAGCGACTTGGGGTTAGCTTTGCCTCAGTCACCTACGGAGCAGGTGGTTCCACCCGTGACCGCACCTTCAGAGTAGCCAAGCGCCTCGCGGCGATGCCATTGCCGACACTCGTGCACCTCACCCTCGTCGAGCACTCTGTTGCCGAGCTAACCGAAATCCTCTCCGCCTACGCTCAAGCAGGACTGACGAATCTGCTCGCGCTCCGCGGCGACCCCCCAGGCGACCCCCTCGGCGAATGGCGCAAGGATCCGGCCGGACTCGAATACACCAGGGAGCTCATCGAGCACGTGCGCAAGACCCCGGCATCCGCCGACTTCGACATCGGCATCGCAGCATTTCCCGAGGGACATCACCGGGCTGCGAACCTCGAGGCCGATACTTCCTACACGCTGGAAAAGCTGCGCGCCGGGGCGAATTATGCGATCACCCAAGTATTCTTCGACGCAGAGCACTTCTTAAGCCTGCGGGATCGCCTGATTGCTGCCGATCCCGAACAAGGCACAAAGCCACTCGTACCGGGAATCATGCCCATCACCAGTCTGCGTTCAGTTGAGAAACAGATCGAGCTTTCTGGAGCCACGTTGCCGTCTGCGGTGGCAGTCCGCCTCAACAAAGCTGCAGCTAGCGGCCCAGCGGCAGTTCGCGAAGAGGGGATTGCGCTGTCTACCGAGATGGCGGAAAAACTCATTGCTGAAGGCGTCCCTGACCTGCACTTCATGACAATGAACTTTGCAAAAGCAACGCACGAGGTACTACACAACCTTGGGATGGCCCCAGCGTGGCAGCCGGCTGGCTAGTTGGGATGTTGGGTTGCCGGTGCTTTTGGATCGGGTGGTTTTTCCGAATTCCGACTTTCATGATCCGACTTTCGCTTGTCGGCATTGGGAAATCTGCAGGTCGCCGATGGGTGGTTTAGTTCCGCGTCGAAACATGGAAGTCGGATTTCGGCGGCTGGTGCTATGTGGGTTGGTTCTCGCGGAGTGGTAGTGGTGCCGCGAGTATCTCAAATCCGCGGGCTTCGGGTTCTGGTGGTTTTTCCGAATTCCGGCTTTCATGATCCGACTTTTGCTTGTCGGCGTTGGGAAATCTGCAGGTCGCCGATGGGTGGTTTAGTTCCGGGTCGAAACATGGAAGTCGGATTTCGGCGGCTGGTGCTATGTGGGTTGGTTTTCGCGGAGTGGTAGTGGTGCCGCGAGTATCGCAAACTCGCGGGCATCGCCGCTGAAGATGAAGTTTCGCAGGATGTCCTCAAAGCCAAATTTTCGGTAGAGACCGAAGGCGCCGTTGCGTTCCTCGGCCACTTCCGGCGTTGACAGCATCACACACGGATGCCGGTTTTCTGCGAGCAGCTCTCGCAGTAGACCGGTACCGATTCCTCTTCCTTGTTCGCCGGGGCGGACGTGGATCTCGGAGAGTTCGAAGTAGTTGATGAGTTTCCGGCGATGGAGGTCATGTTTGCCGGTGGTGATGAGGCCGTTTTGTACCTGTAGGTGCCACCAGTTCATGGGATTACCGGAATGCCCATGGGCGATACCGAGTAACTGTTCTTCGTCGTATGCGACCACGGCTACGAAACCGGCATTGGAGGCGTGTTGCCGCCATGACTGAATCCACGTAGCTCGCAAGTTGTCGTCGTAGTTCATGGCGTCCATGTACAGGTCGACGAGTTGCGGAACATGGTGGGCAAACTCGATGCGGTCGAGTCGGCGGATTTTTACAGGCACATGACTATCGAAGCATGATTGTTGGCTCAGAGTTGGAAAACCGTTGTTTTTGTTGATGGCTCGGGCGTAGAATATGGGGTGTAAGCAGGTGTTTTATCTGCCGATTAGAAAGTATGTTCTAAATTGGAGATGGTGGTGTCCGGCTTGACTTTTAAGGTGTGGGTAATAGCAGCGTAGAACAAGTATTAGGACGTGGTTCGCATGGCAACGGTGGTATCGGCGACAACGAGGTCAATCTCTAAGTATTACGGTAAGCAGGCTGGATTTATTAGCCGTGCTTCGGTGTTAATTAGAGATGCTCTTGAGGCATATCAAGCCGGAGACTATGCGAGCGCTCTGGAATTTGCGTACCAGGCTGCGTTGCGCACTGCTGGGGCGTGTGTCGCTGGATCTGCTGTTGCTAATCGACGCCGTCGACCTTCTAGCGCCTGGGCGCAGCTAGAGCTGGTTGATTCGCGGGGTGGAGAATGGGCGGCGATTTTTAAGCCTTATTCCCGGATGCGGTCGCGGGCAATTAATGGGCTTGAGACAGAGGTGGAGCCTCAAATGGTGGCGGGGCTTCTTGAACTAGTTGAGCAGTTTCTGGATGAAGTTGAGGGAGGCGTGTTTGCTGGGGCAATCGCGGCTTAAGGAACTGTGCAGTTTTTTCTAGCGCAGGGAACTTTCCCGATAGGGTGGACGTTAAGGGGAGTATAAGGGCGTAGGTGTGGAATCGTTGCCCGTGGTCGATTGGAGGAAACAGTGTCGCTATCTGAACAAGAGTTGCGTGCACTTCGGGAAATCGAACAGTCTCTCTTGGCTGAAGATCCCAAATTTGGTGCCACGGTATCTAGTGTTGCTGGGGAATCGCGTTTCGAGTTCTCCCTGAAGGGCGTAGCCATTTTCGTGCTCGGTCTCGTGTTTCTCATCGGCGGAATCGCCCTGAGTCAAGAAACCTTGTGGTTCGTAGGGCTTAGTACGGTCGGCTTCTTAACTATGCTTGGCTCTGGAATTTGGATGCTGCGAAGTAATGATAGGGTCGTGCCTCTATCGCGCCCCCAGAGTGTCCGCCAACGTAAACCGAGTAACGGCTCTGGGTTTACCGGCCGCATGGACGAGCGTTTCCGTAGTCGCTTTGAAGAAGGTCAGTAAGAGCTAGAACGAAAACTCCCTGAGGATCAATGTGTTGGATGATCCCAGGGAGTTTTTCTATGCCCAAACGGGGCGTCTATAGCCATCTTGACTCCTTCTTTCCGCCTTGGAAGTGGCCGGCTTTCTCAAAATAGGGAAACTTCCCCCACTTTGCCCCACTCTGCATTCCTGTTGGTGGGAAAATGCTAATGATGTGGGGAAATGTCATGGGATCGCCGCGTAGCCCGCAGCGCCATTTTGTTGCCAATGTTACTGATGTGGCCAATGTGATTTTTGCATCAAAAAGTTACCAAATTTCTTCAAGTGCATTAAAGTGCTTTCACCTGCATTTATATTTGTGAAGGCATTGGTGGTGGGGTGTTAGGGGTTGTGAGTGGGGGAAAGTGGGGTATTGTGGGTTTCGGTGGTTGGGGTAGGTGACTCTTGAATCGGTACCCAACGAGGATGGAATCAACTCGCCAGCAGCCAAAGAAGTTCAACTCCCGAACTTGTTCAAAGCTTGAAGGAAGGTGGGTCCGGGAATGTTCCTAGGTACCTACACCCCAAAGCTCGATGACAAGGGGCGACTGACACTGCCCGCAAAGTTCCGCGAGGAGCTCGCAGGTGGATTGATGGTCACCAAAGGGCAAGATCACAGCCTTGCGATCTACCCGAAGGCGGAATTCGAGGAACGTGCCCGCAAAGCGGCCATGGTCTCTCGTACGAACCCAGAAGCACGCGCATTCATTCGAAACCTCGCTGCGAGTGCTGACGAGCAACGGCCGGACTCCCAGGGGCGAATCACCTTGGCGGCCACGCATCGGCAGTACGCAGGGTTGACCAAAGAATGTGTCGTGATCGGTTCGGTGGACTTCTTGGAAATCTGGGATGCCGAAAGCTGGTCCAACTACCAGGCAGAAACTGAAGACTCCTTCTCCTCCGCGGAGGGCGAGATCTTGGGTGGCTTGCTATAGGGCAGAAAGCTCGCGCCATGCGGTGCGTGTATGGACTCTGCTTGGAGGTCGAAGCTCTGGTGTACTTCCCCGACATCAGATCGATCCCTCCGAGTAGGGCCCTATACGTATCGGGGCTGTGAACAACGAAGCGTAACCCAAGCAACTACGGCAAAAGGGAGGTGGCCACAGGATGGAAAATTTCGATATTGAGGCTCATCACGGCCACGTCCCAGTGATGCGCGATCGCATGGCAGATTTGTTGCGGCCGGGCGTCGAGAAGCTTGGTGCGAACGCGGTGATTGTTGATGGCACGCTTGGTGCCGGCGGGCATACGGAGCATTTCCTGCGTACATTCCCGCAGGCCAAGGTGATCGGCATTGATCGTGACCCCCTCGCGCTGGACGGTGCGCGTGAACGGTTAGCACCCTTCGAGGGCCGCTTCGTGGGAGTGCAGACGCGTTTCGACGGCCTCGAGGACGCCATCTCGAACGAAGCCGGAGCAATTTTCGATACCGCTCGCACACACGGCATCGCCGGGGCCTTGTTTGATCTCGGGGTGTCTTCCATGCAGCTCGATCAACCGGAGCGTGGCTTTGCCTACAAAGTGGACGCGCCGCTGGATATGCGAATGGACCCGACCAAGGGCATCACGGCTGCCGACGTCCTGAACACCTACTCCCATGGCGAGCTGGCGCATGTGCTTAAGGCATATGGCGACGAGCGCTTCGCAGGAAAAATTGCTTCCGCGGTGCTCCGGGAACGCGAGAAGGAGCCGTTTAGTACGTCGGCCCGACTTGTGGAGTTGCTCTATGCGACGATTCCTGCGGCAACCCGGCGCACAGGTGGACATCCCGCCAAGCGCACCTTCCAGGCGCTGCGGGTAGAGGTCAACGCTGAGCTGGATGCTCTGGCGAATGTCATCCCCATGATCTGCGAACGCCTGGCATTGGGTGGGCGAGTGGTGTTCATGAGCTACCAGTCGTTGGAAGACAAAATCGTGAAGAAGCAGCTGGCTGAGCTGAGTAAGTCGAAAACCCCGCCGGGGTTGCCGATGGATTTGCCGGGCACTGCGCCCCAGTTCGCACTCGTTACGCGAGGTGCGGAGACGGCTACCGAAGCAGAAATCAACGAAAACCCACGTTCCGCACCGGTCCGCGTGCGGGCGGTCGAACGCATTGCGCACACTGACGGAGGAGAATTCTAATGAGTGTCATCACCCCGCCACGTACCCCGAAGCGCGGACAGCAGCACCGCAATCCGCAGGCCCCAGTGCGTAGTCAGCGCGCGGCAACTGCGCTCCTTGATCGCCCACAAACTCCGTCCCGGTTGCAGCCAACCCCAACGCGTCGTTTCCAGCGTCGACTTGGTTCACAGCAGGTGGTATCGGTTCGCGGGCGCCGTGTTGTGGTCGAAAAGGCCAATCCGCATCGCACGAACCTTGCCATCGGAATCGTAGTACTGATCATGTTTGCGATTGCAGCGGCGATGCTGCTCTCGGGCAAGTCCACCGAGCAGGCCTTTCACCTCCAGGAACTCAACGCGCAGGAACAGCAGTTGGACAACCAGCTGGAAACCCTCAACCGCGATGTGGAGGCCACTCGTGCTGCCGCAGAAGTTGCACGTGTAGCAGCTGACCACGAGATGGTCGTGGCCGAGCAACCGGGAATCCTTGCCGTGGAAAAAGATGGCGCAATTACGGAGCAGCGTCCCAGTGATCCAGCAGCTGTTCGTCCTATTATTGATGTCAACGGTGCGCAGAGTCGCCCACAGCAGGCGTCCAGCAATCCGAATGAAATCAAGGCCGTAACGGAGAACATTCAACCGATTCCGCAAAACGGTGCCACGGTGCCAGGTGTAGCACCATATGCACCACGTGCTCGCGGCGCTGGAACCAGCGGGATGGAGTAAGGAGCTAGATGACCCCGCCCCGCAAAGGCCGGTCACATTCGCGTCCCTCCTCCCCATCGGGGAGGGGATATTCGTCTCGCGACTTGTCTTCAGACCGATTTGACGCTGATGCCCGCCGCGACAGCGCAGCTCCAACATGGGATGACGATTATGGGCGTCGAGAAGCGCCGGGCCCTTCCATGCGGCTGGGCGCCGCCGATGGCACCAACAAGCGTGACCCTAACCGCAGGCTCAAGTTTGCCCGCGGCGTTGCCGTCGTCGTAGCAGGCCTGCTCGTGGCGCGCCTCGGCTGGGTACAGATCGTGTGGGGCCCAGAGTTTCAGGCCAAAGCGGAGGAACAGCGCACCCGCGTGTACGTTGACCCTGCTCGTCGCGGCGCAATCACCGATCATGAGGGCAATCTGCTGGCGTACACCATGCAGGCACGGTCCCTGACGGTCTCACCAGATCGACTCCGCGATGAGATCAAAGAACGCGCTCGACAGCGGCTTGCTACCGAAGGGCAATTGTCCGCGATTCCCGAGGAGCAACTCGACGGCGTACTGGAACAAAAGCTCGATGAGGAAATTGAGCGGATGGCTACCGAGATCCCGAAGATCATTTCGGAATCCGGAGGCTCCACAAACAAAGTTAACGGCGATGACATTAAGCGGAAGATCCGCGCGGACAGCCACTACGAGGTTTTGGTTCGCAACGTGGATCCCGATGTTGCCGCAGACATCGCCCAGAAGTTCAAAGGCGTGGCTGCGGACCACCAAGACATCCGGCAGTACCCGAATGGGGCAGTCGGAGAAAACGTGGTCGGCAAGATCTCCATGGACGGCGAAGGCCAGTTCGGGCTCGAAGCAAGCTCAGATGCGATGCTTGCTGGGCTCGATGGACGGTTGACGCAGGATGTGTCCGCGGATGGCCAATCCATCCCAGGTACCTCCCGCGATCACATTCCGGCTACGGACGGCGCGGAAGTCGAGCTTACCCTCGACCTGGACTTGCAGACTTATGTGCAGCAGCAGGTGGAACAAGCCAAGGTGAATTCCAAGGCTAAGGAAGCTTCAGCCGTGGTGCTGGATGTGAAAACCGGCCAAGTTCTGGCGATGGCTAACTCGGACACCATAGACCCGAACGGGGACATCGAAAAGCAGGTTGAAAAGGGCCGGAGTTTTGACAACCCGGCTGTCACGCACCCATTCGAGCCGGGCTCCGTGGCTAAGATCATCACGGCTGCCGCAGCGATTGAGGGCGGCGTGACCACACCGGACGAGGTACTCACCGTTCCCGGCTCCATCCACATGTCTGGTGTGACGGTCCGCGATGCCTGGGAGCACGGCGACGCACAGTACACCACCACAGGAATCTTTGGTAAGTCCTCCAACGTTGGCACCCTGATGCTGGCCGAACGGGTTGGTGAGGATCGCTATGCGGAGTATCTGGAGAAGTTTGGGCTCGGACGTGTCACTGGCGTCGAGCTGCCTAGCGAATCTGAGGGACTAGTTCCGGACCGCTCCCAATGGTCCGGCGGTACTTTCGCTAACTTGCCGATCGGCCAGGGCATGTCCATGACCCTGTTGCAAATGACTAGCATCTACCAAACGATGGCTAACGGTGGCGAGCGTATCGAGCCACGCATCGTTAAGAAGATCACCAATCCAGATGGCACGGTGCAGCAACAGCCAGAGCCGGCGCGCACTCGCGTAGTCAGTGAAAACACCGCCAAGGTGGTCACAGACATGTTCCGTTCTGTCACCCAGAAGGATCCCACCGGAGTGCAAATGGGCACCGGCCCAGGTGCAGCTATCGACGGCTACCAGGTCTCCGGCAAAACTGGTACCGCCCAGAAGGTAGATCCCGTCACCCAGTCCTATTCCAATAGCAAGTATTGGATCACTTTCGCTGGCATTGCCCCGGCTGATGACCCGCGCTTCGTGGTTGGCATCATGCTGGATGAGCCGGAACGTGGCGTGCATAGCGACGGCGGACAAAGCGCAGCTCCGTTGTTCCACGACATCGGATCCTGGCTACTCAACCGCGACAACGTGCCGCTTTCCCGGCCAGCCGAGGGCCAGCTCATTCTGCAGGCGCACTGACAGACTCAATAATTAGATACAGAACAAAAACAATAAGGAGAATGAGGAACGTGACTGTCACAATTAATGAAGTGCTCGCACTGAGCGGCGGGCGCCTCAACGGCGGCGACGTGGCTGATCTCGTCTTCGACCACATCACGCTGAACTCCAGTGAGCTTAAAGCCGGCTCCCTGTTCGCAGCGCTGCCGGGACTGCACGCCCATGGAGCTAAGTATGCTGCCGGCACTCCGGCTGCTGCGATCCTCACCGACGAAGACGGTCTAAAAATTCTGCAAGATAGTGGAGAGACCCGGCCCGTCATTAGCGTGGCAGATGTGCGGTCGATACTCGGTCCGGTGAGCGCGGCGGTCTACGGGCACCCCTCGGAGGACATGACTGTTCTCGGCGTGACGGGAACTTCCGGAAAGACCACCACTACTTATCTCTTGGAAGCCGGGCTGATGGCGCTGGGACATAAGGTCGGCATTATCGGTACTACGGGAACCCGAATTAACGGTGTCGCAGTGCCCTCGAAGCTGACTACTCCCGAGGCTCCCAAGCTGCAGGAACTCTTCGCCATGATGCTTTCCGAAGGGTGCACGCATGTGGTGATGGAAGTGTCCAGCCATGCGATCTCCCTGGGCCGAATCACCGGCACTAAGTTCGCCGTAGGTGGTTTTACAAATCTTTCTCAAGACCACCTAGACTTCCACAACACAATGGAAGAATATTTCGAGGCGAAAGCTGGCTTTTTCCGCGCTGGTTCTCCTGCGCGCGCTGAGCGAGCGGTCATCATGGTCGATGATGAGTGGGGTGCCCGGATGGTCGAGGTCGCCGGTGAAGCCGTCACCGTGAGCTCCCAGGGGGGAGCGGCAGATGTGTGTGCTGGCGACGTAGTTACTAGCCCAGCTGGAATCCAGGAATTCACCGTCTCCTGCGCAGGTCGCGATCATCAGGTACAGCTTGCGCTGCCGGGGCAGTTCAACGTGGCCAATGCAACGCTCGCGATTGCTATTGCCCATCAGGTCGAGTCTGACATTGCAGCTTTCATCGCTGGTATTGCCGAGGTCGGTGTGCCGGGTCGCATGGAGCGGATAGATGAGGGCCAGAACTTCCTCGCAGTCGTGGACTACGCCCATAAGCCAGCTGCTGTCAGTGCTGTGCTCGAGAGCGTTAAGACGCAAGTGCAGGGACGAGTTGCAGTGGTACTCGGTGCCGGCGGCGACAGAGACGCCACCAAGCGGCCCATTATGGGTTCTGCTGCGGTAGGCATTGCAGACTATGTGGTGGTCACGGATGACAATCCACGCTCGGAAGATCCCGCCACTATTCGCGCCGCTGTCCTGGAGGGCGCACATAACGCACTGGCCACGGCAGCACATAACCCGAGCGTCATCGAAATCGGCGATCGGGGAGAGGCTATTATTGCCGCTGTCGAGTGGGCACAAGAAGGCGATGCGATTATCGTTGCCGGTAAAGGGCATGAAAATGGTCAGTTGGTGGGAGAGGTTAACCATCCATTCGATGACCGAGAGCATGTGCGTGAGGCGCTTCGAGCTCGCGCGGAACGAAACGGGAGCTAAGAAATGATCAACCTCACCCTCGCACAGATCGCTGATGCGGTCGGAGGGACCCTCAGCGGCGGCGCCGACCAAGCTACCCAAGTGACTTCAAGCGTGGAATTCGATTCGCGCAAACTGCAGCCCGGCTCCTTGTTCGTAGCGCTGCCAGGCCAGCGGGTAGATGGTCATGACTTTGCTGAACAGGCAATCCAGGCAGGCGCAGTAGCCGTATTAGCCGCCCGGGATGTTGGAGTGCCGGCAATCGTCGTTCCTAGCACTGAGGTTCCCACCTCGAATGCGGATGCCTTTGCCATGGCTGGGGAAAAAGCCGAAGCTATGGCAGCCGTACTGGCCGCTCTCGGCCGGCTGGCCCGGTTCGTGATCGAGCGCTGCGCAGCGGACAGTGGCTTGACGGTTGTCGGTGTGACAGGATCTGCTGGCAAGACGTCTACGAAAGACCTGATGGCTACTGTGCTCGGCAACGCTGGCGCAACGGTGGCGCCCCCTGGATCTTTCAATAATGAAATCGGGCACCCCTACACTGCACTGCGCTGCGATGAAGAAACGCGATTCTTGGTAGCGGAAATGTCTGCCCGCGGTATCGGCCACATTGCTCGCTTGGCGGAGATCGCTCCGCCTCGCATCGGCGTGGTTTTGAATGTAGGAACCGCCCACTTGGGTGAGTTCGGCAGTCGGGAAAACATCGCCCAGGCTAAGGGAGAGCTCATCGAGTCTTTGCCGGCTGATGGCCTGGCTGTGTTGAATGCGGACGATAGCTTTGTCAAAGCGATGGCACGGCGGACGTCGGCACGCGTGGTGTACACCTCGGTCCGCGAGCCTGCGGACTATTACGCTACCGACATCCGCCTGGATGAAGTCGCACGAGCGAGCTTCAACCTCCACGTCGCAGGAACAACGCAAGCGTATCCGGTAAGCCTGCAAGTCTTTGGTGAGCACCAGGTGTCTAACGCACTAGCGGCTGCGGCCGTTGGTATCGCAGCCGGGCTGAGCGCTCAGCAGGTGGCCGCGGCGCTGTCATCGCACCACACTGCTTCTGCGAACCGCATGGATGTACAGACCCGCGCGGATGGCGTGACCATCATCAACGATTCCTACAACGCCAACCCAGACTCGATGCGGGCTGGGATCGCGGCGCTTTCCTACACCGCGCATGGGCGTAACGACGTCCACAGCTGGGCAATCTTAGGGCAAATGGGTGAGCTCGGGGACAACGCCATCACCGAACACGAAGCGTTGGCTGAGGTCTTGGTGAAGATGCAGGTAGACCGGCTTGTTGTTGTTGGCGGTGACGTCAACAGCCATGCCTTAGCCACTTCGGCAGAGCAACGGGGTATAACTACCATGACCGTCGATTCTGCCGACGCCGCAATCAACGTTGTGGACCGCGAGCTGAGACCAGGGGATGTTGTCCTGGTTAAGGCCTCAAATTCCGCCAGATTGTGGCGCGTTGCAGAGGGATTGTTGGGACAAAGTGCAGCCGATCAGCTTGCTAAGAATAGCGGCGCAGCGAACTAGTCGCTCGCGCAAAGATGAGGATAAGTAGACTATTGTGACTCAGATCATTATTAGCGGAGCAGTGAGCTTTCTCGTTGCCATTTTCATGACTCCGTTGTTGATCCGCTATTTCAGCGCCGAGGGCTTGGGGCAAGAAATCCGGGAAGACGGGCCACGTTCGCATATGCGCAAGCGCGGCACCCCAACCATGGGTGGCATCGCCATCCTGAGCGGCATCGTCTTGGCATATCTGGCTGCGAACTTTTATGCGTTAGCTACCGGCATGCAAGCATTCACCGCCACCGGTTTGTTGGTGCTCTCCCTGATGCTGGCATTGGGAGGATTGGGTTTTGCTGATGACTACATCAAACTCGCGATGGGGCGAAACCTGGGCCTGAACAAGAAAGCGAAGCTCATCGGCCAGTTGGCCGTATCCCTGCTTTTTGGCTATGCCATCTTGCAATTCCCAGACGACCATGGGCTTACCCCGGGGTCCAGCCACCTGTCTTTCCTGCGTGATATTGACACCTTCGATATCGCTTTGGGTGGCGGAATCTTGGGCACCATCGTGTTCCTGCTTTTCATCTATGTGCTGATTTCCGCTTGGTCCAACGCAGTGAACCTCACTGATGGCCTTGATGGTTTGGCCGCTGGAACCACCGCGATGGTGATGGGGTCTTACACCATCATCACGTTCTGGCAGTTCCGGAACTCTTGTGATGTCACCGTGGAGCCAGGGTGCTTCGCAGTGCGGGATCCGCTCGACTTGGCCGTACTGTCCGCTGCTGGACTTGGCGCGTGTGCCGGTTTCCTGTGGTGGAATGCCGCACCAGCCAAGATCTTCATGGGTGATACCGGTTCCTTGGCACTGGGCGGTCTGGTAGCAGGCCTGTCTGTGGCCTCCCGCACGGAGTTGCTCATGGTGATCATCGGTGCACTCTTCGTCATTGAGGCAGCCTCGGTGGTTATCCAGGTAGCGGTGTTCCGTACGCGCGGTACGCGCTTCTTCCGAATGGCGCCGTTCCACCATCACTTTGAAAACGGCGGCTGGGCCGAAACGACCGTCGTTATCCGTTTCTGGTTGCTGACCGCGATGGCTTGCATGGCAGGCCTGGCGATCTTCTACAGCGACTGGCTGTCTGCGGCAGGAGTCTAACCCATGACCACTTTCCAGCTTCCTCCAGATCTCAGCGGTGAAGTCTTGGTTGCCGGCGCCGGTGTTTCCGGCGTGGGCTGTGCCCGGATGCTGGTTCAGCTGGGTGTGAACGTTAGCGTCGCCGATGACAATGAAACCGCCCGGCTGCGCATTGCAGAGGCGCTGGGGGTGTCCCACCTCAGCGTTGCTGATGTGAGGACGCGGCTGCATGATTTTTCCATGATCGTCACTTCGCCAGGGTGGAACCCGCGGACCCCGCTGCTGGTAGCTGCTGGCGAGGCGAACATCCCGGTGATCGGCGATGTTGAGCTAGCGTGGCGCTTAGATCAAGCAGGGGCATTCGGGGAGCCACATACCTGGGTTGCTATTACCGGGACCAACGGGAAAACCACTACGACTGCGATGACCACTGCGATGCTGCAGGCAGGTGGTATCAAAGCTGCGTCCGTCGGCAATATTGGCGTCGCCATCGGAGATGCTCTACAAGCCACCGATCGTATCGACGTCTTGGTTGCGGAACTTTCCAGTTTTCAACTCCACTGGTCTGACACGCTGCGTCCGGCCGTCGGGTGCCTGTTGAATATTGCCGACGACCATATTGATTGGCATGGATCTTTCCTCGAGTACGCGGCCGCGAAAGCTAAAGTCTTGCTCTCTGAAGTTGCCATTTTTGGCGCGGATGATGCGGCGGTCCTGGAACAGGTCGCGCTTCTGAGGGCTTCGCGGCAGCTTGCCGACGTCCGCACTGTCGGATTCACCTTGGCCGAGCCCGAGACAGAACAGCTCGGTGTTGCAGCAGACAAGCTGGTGGATTGTGCTTTCAGCTCCCGTGAGGTTTTGGCCCCTGCCACAGAGATCTCTCCTGCAGGTCCTGCCGGGCAACTCGACGCCTTGGCAGCAGCCGGTATCGCTCGGGCGCTCGGCGTGTCCGGAGAGGCTATCGCACAGGCACTGGCCGGTTTTGAGGTATCTGGGCATCGTGGTCAAGTGGTCCATGAGATGGCGGGAGTTACCTTCATCGACAACTCGAAGGCGACCAATCCGCACGCCGCGGACACCGCGATGCGTGGGCTGGAGAGCATTGTGTGGGTAGCTGGCGGACAACTCAAAGACGCTGATGTCAGCGAATTGGTGACCAAGCATGCGGCTCGCATCAAGCATGCGGTGCTGCTGGGCGTCGATAGGCGAGTGCTTGCCGACGCCCTCACTGCCGTCCGCCCAGACTTATCGATCACGCTGATCGATACCGCGGAGCCCGCAGCAGCGATGGAGCAAGCAGTAGCAGCCGCGGCCACGGTGATGGCTGCCGGCGATGCTGTGTTACTAGCGCCAGCGGCTGCCTCACTGGACATGTACAGCGGAATGGGGCAACGCGGAGACATGTTCGCCGCCGCAGCCCAAGCCTTGAGCAAGCCAAGCGAGAAGGAGTGAGCCCATGACCGCGACGAACGTGAACCCCCGCCAGGGCCTATGGCAGAAGATCACAGGCATCGTGGCGGACTTGAATGCCCGGCCCTTGGCCAACTACACCATGATCATGATCTCCGTAGCTTTCCTTACGGGGCTGGGAGTGATCATGGTGTTCAGCTCTTCTATGACCTGGTCGGTTGTCGATGGTAGCTCGGTGTGGGATACCGCGATCCGCCAGGTTCTCATGGTCATTATTGGTTTGTTCGTCATGTGGGCGGCTATGCGTATCAAGCCTGCTTCCGTGCGTCGGATAGCGCCGTGGTTGATGCTCATCGCAGTCATTTTGTTGGTCGCAGTGCTCATTCCAGGCATCGGTACCGGTCGCGAGGAAGTGGGATCGCAGTCCTGGATCGTGCTGGGGCCGTTGCGCTTGCAGCCCTCCGAGTTCGCCAAGGTAGCGATCGCGATTTGGGGTGCGGCGTTCCTCGGAGTTCCGGATGAACAAGTCTCTGCGAACCGGCGATTCATGCTGTTTACCGGTGTAGCTGCACTCATGGTGTTGCTCATCGCCGCTGAGGGCGATGCTGGTATGGCGTTGACCTTCTTCATGATGGTGGGCATCGTAGTGTTTTTCGCTGGCATCGACTGGCGTTACCTAGTTGCCGCAGGCGGATTGGCAGCGCTCGGCGCCGTCGCCCTGATGATGGGAGGCGGTTTCCGTTCCCAGCGTTTCACCGTGTACTTCGATGCCTTGTTCGGGCGTTTTGAAGATACCCATTCCAATTCTTTCCAGTCTTACCAAGGCTTTCTCTCCCTAGCGGACGGGTCAGCGTTTGGTGTTGGTCTGGGGCAGTCGCGCGCAAAATGGTTCTACTTGCCGGAAGCGAAGAACGACTTCATTTTCGCGATTATCGGTGAGGAAATCGGGCTGTGGGGCGGCGCGCTGGTCATCCTGGCGTTTCTGCTGCTCGGTTTCTATGGCATCCGTTGCGCGATGAACTCCCACAACAAATTCATGAGCCTGCTGGCAGCCTCGCTGACGGCCAGCGTGGTGGCGCAGGCATTCATTAACATTTCTTATGTAATTGGGCTCGTCCCGGTCACCGGCATTCAGCTGCCGATGCTTTCTGCCGGAGGTACTTCGGCGATCATCACCCTCGGTTCCATGGGGTTGCTAGCGAGCTGTGCACGCCACGAGCCGGAAGCGATTTCGGCGATGCAAAACTATGGTCGGCCGTTGGTGGATCAGCTGTTGCGTCTGAAGGAGCCGAAAATCCGGGATGTGGAAATCGGTGCGGGAGATAGTTCCACTCGGGCTAAGAGCAAAGAAGCTCCGCGCCGGGAACCGGTGACGCGTCGAGTCAGTGATCGTGACCTCGAGCCACGTGGAGTGCGCGGTGGTAGCGTCGACTCCAGAAGCGAACAACGCAGGCAAAGTCGGCGTCAGGAGACCCGCACTCAGCGTGGCGATGGGGTGCGGCAGGCACCGCTCCGACAGGAGGGTTCGCGAGTGGCACAGCCTAAGAATCAGCAGCGCCCTGTTCGGAAGAGGAAAGGATAGCTATGGCCAAGTCAGGATTGTCAGTAGTTGTTGCCGGCGGTGGCACCGCCGGTCATATTGAGCCTGCGCTTGCCGTCGCAGACGCACTCGTCACCGAGCATGATGCCAGGGTGGTCACCCTGGGTACTGCTAAAGGCCTCGAGCGTGAGCTTGTCCCTGCGCGTGGCTTCCAGCTGGAGCTTATTGACCCAGTGCCCGTGCCACGTAAACCTGGTATCGCCCTGGTCAAACTGCCGTTCCGCGTGCTGCGTGCGGTAAAGCAAACCCGGGAGATCCTGCGCCAAGCCGAAGCCGACGTAGTGGTGGGATTCGGCGGCTATGTTTCCGCACCTGCCTACCTGGCGGCCAAGCTAAACAAGATTCCTTTTGTCATCCACGAGGCCAATGCTCGTGCAGGTCTGGCTAACAAGCTCGGTGTCTGGCTGGGAGGTACCGGCCTGAATGCGGTAGCTAACTCTGGCATGAAGGGCAAGGTAGTCGGTGTGCCGATCCAAGCCTCCCTCACAGAGAAAGCCTCCTGGGAAAAGCGCGCAGCCGGATTCGCGAAGTGGGGGCTTGACTCCAGCAAGAAGACTTTGCTTGTCACTGGCGGTTCGCAGGGTGCACGTTCAATCAACCAGGCGCTGCTGACGGCTGCTCCAGAAATCGTTGCGGCCGGATTCCAGATCCTCCATGCTTATGGCAAAAAGAACAGTGCCCCGGAGAGCTTCCCGGGTTACGTCCCGGTGCCATATATCGACACGATGGATTTGGCCTACGCTGTGGCTGACCTCGTGGTCAGTCGTGCTGGTGCGATGACCGTGGCTGAGGTTACCGCGGCGGAAATCCCGGCTTTGTATGTGCCTCTGCCACACGGCAACGGTGAGCAGGCGCTCAACGCGATGCCGGTGGTGGAGGCTGGGGGAGCGCAGCTTATCGACGACGCTGAGCTCACCGGCGAGAAGCTGGCGGAAAGCGTCATCGCGTTGCTTCGCGACGACGATCTTCGCTCTCACATGATCCGCGCTGCGCAATCCACCGGATTTGGGCAGGCAGCAACAGAAGTGGCAGGCATCGTTGCTGATGTTGCTGCTAACAAAAAGTAGTTATCACTCTTAGTTAGATTGGATTCTCAAGCACCGTGAACGCCCCCATTGACCTTTCTCGAGTCCACCTCATCGGCATCGGTGGCGCTGGCATGTCCGGTTTGGCCCGTATCCTATTGGATCGCGGGATGACGGTTACCGGATCCGATGCCAAGGATTCCCGAATCATTTTGGCTCTTACTTCGGCGGGGGCCAAGGTTGCGATTGGCCACGCTGCCGAGAACCTTGAGCTTTCGGGTGAGCTGCCGACGGTGGTGGTGACGTCCTTTGCGGCGATTCCGCAGGATAACCCTGAGTTAGCAGGTGCGCGGGAGGCCGGAATTCCGGTAATTCGGCGTTCTGATCTGCTGGCAGAGCTCATGACTGGGTACAAGCAAGTATTGCTGGCCGGCACGCACGGCAAAACCTCCACTACCTCGATGACCGTCGTCGCAATGCAGGCGGCAGGCCTGGATCCTAGCTTTGCTATCGGTGGCCAGCTCAGCAAGGCGGGCACCAACGCGCATCATGGCACCGGAGATGCCTTTGTGGCAGAAGCCGACGAGTCGGATGCGTCGCTGCTGCGCTATGAGCCCTATGTTGCCGTAGTGACCAACATCGAGCCAGATCACTTGGACTTCTTTAAGACCCACGAGGCCTACTTCCAGGTATTTGATGACTTTGCAGATCGCATTCCCGCTGGCGGAACCTTAGTTGCCTGTCTCAATGATCCCCACGCCGCCGCGCTGGCTGTGCGGACGATGCAGCGGGGCATCGCAGTGCTCGGCTATGGCACGAGCGAGGCTGTCGCGAACTATCCCGAGGTGCCGGTGGGGGTGGAGATCACCAACCTAGCGGCCACTGACTTTGGATCCGCAGTGCGAATGCGTGTGGCGGGCCAGGATCTGGACGTTGATCTGCATATTCCGGGTGCGCATATGGCACTTAATGCGGCGGCCGCTTTGATATCTGGGATCCTGGTCGGGGGCGATGCCGAAAAGCTCGCCGCTGGGCTGACGGAATTTACCGGAGTGCGTCGTCGCTTCGAGCACCGCGGCACCATTACTGCGGGTGAGTTTGCCGGAGTCCGCGTGTTTGATGATTATGCTCATCACCCCACTGAGGTTGCTGCAGTGTTGGAGGCTTCCCAGCAGAAGGTAGCTGCGGAGGGCGCTGGGCGCGTGCTGGTGGCGTTCCAGCCACACCTCTACTCGCGCACCATCGAGTTCGCGGAAGAATTTGCCGCCGCACTTTCCTTGGCGGATGAGGTTGTGGTGCTGGACATTTATGGTGCTCGAGAGCAGCCAGTAGCAGGTGTGAGCGGTCAGCTCATCGCAGAAAAGGTGACCAAGCCGGTGCATTATGTGCCGGAGTTTGATCGGGTTGCCACGGTAGTACGTGAGATTGCGCGCCCGGATGATTTGATCTTGACTATGGGGGCCGGGAGCGTGACTATGGCGGCGCAAGCGATCCTGAATGAGCTGGCCTAGATGAAGAAGTCCCGCAAGTTGGGCCTGGGAATTGGCCTTGGAGTGATCTTGGTGGCGGCGCTTGCCGTCGTCGCAGCGCTGTTTCTGCCTTTGTTTCAAGTGGCAAAGATTGAGGTGAGCGGCAACAGTCACACCGCAGTAGAGGAAATCGACGCCGCGAGCAGCGTTGCCCTTGGCACGCCATTGATTCGGGTAAACACCACTACTGCGGCTCACAATGTGGCGCAGCTGCCCTGGATTGCCAAGGTGTCCGTCGATCGGGCGATGCCGGACACCGTCAAGGTGACAGTGGAGGAGCGTCAGGCGCTGATGTTTGCGCGTCGCAGTGACGGGGAGCATCTTTTCGACGCAACGGGTCGGCCTTTCGTTATTGAGACGCCGCCACTGGGCTGTACGGAAGTAACCGGCACCAAAGAGGATGACCCGGTGTTGTTTGCTGACGTCGCCACGGCGATCACCGCCTTGGACCCGGGGGCGCGCGAGAAACTAGAACGCGTGGACGCTCCGAACCGCTTCGAACTTCGCCTGCATTTTGCAGGTGGCAAGGAAGTCTACTGGGGCTCCACCGAGCAGGCGCATGACAAAGCTAAGGCAACCTCTACGGTGATTCAGCGGGAGGGCGCGCGCTGGAATGTCAGCGCGCCAGGGATGGTCACCGTCCTTCCCTGATCGGGAAGAAAGAGCACGTCAAAACCCTAAACCTCTAGTTGAGGGTACCGACACGCCAAGAGAAATGTCCCCACATTTTTGGCGAGTTTCTTAGAAGATGGAAAGCACAAACGCTTAAGGTCGGCTTAGCCCGGCGCGAAAGCATTTAAACCACACAACTCTGGCGCGAGCATCCGGAAACTTCGAAAGGCGAGACGAGAAGCACATGACCTCTCCGAACAATTACTTGGCCGTTATAAAGGTCGTCGGTGTCGGCGGCGGTGGCGTTAACGCTGTCAATCGCATGATTGAAGAAGGTCTGAAGGGTGTCGAGTTCATCGCCATCAATACTGACTCTCAGGCGCTGATGTTCTCCGACGCAGACGTGAAGCTAGACATTGGGCGCGAAGCCACTCGTGGCCTGGGCGCTGGCGCAAACCCTGAGGTCGGTCGGGCATCTGCCGAGGACCACAAGTCTGAAATTGAAGAGACCCTCAAGGGTGCTGACATGGTGTTCGTCACCGCAGGTGAAGGCGGCGGCACTGGTACTGGCGCTGCCCCGGTAGTGGCGAACATTGCTAAGAAGCAGGGCGCGCTGACTGTTGGTGTGGTTACCCGGCCGTTCAAGTTCGAGGGACAGCGTCGCACCAAGCAGGCTGTCGAGGGCATCGATGCGCTCCGCGAGGTGTGTGACACTCTCATCGTGATCCCGAATGATCGCTTGCTGCAGCTCGGCGATTCCTCGCTGTCCATGATGGATGCGTTCCGCTCTGCCGATGAGGTGCTCTACAACGGCGTTCAGGGTATTACCTCCCTGATCACCACCCCGGGCATGATCAACGTCGACTTTGCGGACGTACGCTCCGTGATGGCTGATGCTGGCTCCGCTCTCATGGGCATCGGCTCTGCACGCGGCGAGAACCGCGCGCTTACCGCTGCCGAGCAGGCAATCAACTCGCCACTGCTCGAATCCACGATGCAAGGTGCCAAGGGTGTGCTGTTGTCCTTCGCTGGTGGCTCCGATTTGGGTCTCCTCGAAGTTAACCAGGCCGCTGAAATGGTCCAGCAGCAGGCCGACCCTGAGGTCAACCTGATCTTCGGCACCATCATCGACGATAACCTCGGCGACGAAGTTCGAGTGACTGTTGTCGCAGCCGGATTTGACGGCACCGCTAACAACACCGCGAACGTCAACGCTGCGGCAGGCGCACAGCAGCCACAGGCAGCCGCTACTCCGGCACCTGCAGCAGGTTCTACCTTGTTCAATGAGGCTCCTGCCGAGCAGCAGTCCGCGGCCGAGTCTTCCCGGGAAGAGTCCGATTACGACCGTCGTGCAGATGCCGCCCGGCATCGTCTCGAAGGGGAGCGCGGTGGCATGTTCACCGATTCCCGCGATCGCGACTACCGCCGGGATGAGCGTCGGGATTCCCGCGACTACCGCAGGGATGACCGCCGGGATGAGCGTCGGGATGACTTCGGCGATGATGACCTAGGAGTCCCAAGCTTCTTGCGCTAGTACCATAGGGCGCATGGCCCTTTCTGAAGATTTCCGCCCCGTCCGCAAGGTTTTCACCAACCGTGCGGGCGGGGTTTCTGCGTCCCCTTATGAGTCCTTTAACCTTGGCGATCATGTTGGTGATAACCCAGCTGATGTCGCCGCCAACCGCGCGCGGCTGGCCCGTGTGTTGGAGCTGCCGCAGGAACGACTGGTGTGGATGGAGCAGATTCACTCCAACAACGTCACGGTAGTAACAGGACCATCCGCGGATCCGGTCGAGGCGAGCGATGCCGTGGTGACGATGCAGCGCGAATTGGCCCTGGTGGTTCTAACTGCTGACTGTGTGCCGCTGTTGCTTTCCGACGACCATGCCGGCGTCATCGCAGCAGTGCATGCGGGTCGCATGGGGGCGCGCAACGGGATCGTGTTGAAAACGCTGGCTGCGATGCATGACCTTGGAGCGCAGCCACAGCGCATCCATGCGTTGATGGGCGCAGCTGCCTCCGGGAAGAACTACGAGGTTCCCAAAGCTATGGCGGATGACGTTGAGACCAAGTTGCCGGGGAGTCGGGTTCGCACGGCTAAGGGAACTTGGGGCATTGATGTGCGTGCCGGCCTGGTGCGCCAATTGCTGTCCCAAGGGGTGACGGCTATCGACGCCGATCCGCGCTGCACCATCGCGGACGAGAGCTTCTTTTCTTATCGAAGGGAAGGCACTACGGGGCGGCAAGCGGGTGTCATCTGGTTGCCTGCGTTATGAGTCGCGCGGCGGAGTTAGCGGCCAATCTGGCTGCAGTGCGGGAAAGAATTGCCATTGCGGAGGCTGCAGTTGGGCGAACCTCCGGGGAAGTGCAACTATTGCCGGTGACTAAGTTTCATCCGGCGAGTGATCTAGCTGAATTGATCCGCCTTGGAGTCAGCGATGTTGCGGAGAACCGGGAGCAAGAAGCCCGGGAAAAGGCAGCTAGTTGTCCTGCGGCTCGGATTCACATGGTGGGCCAAATCCAGACGAAGAAGGCCAATTCTGTTGCCAGGTGGGCTGCGTGTGTGCATTCAGTGGATTCCCTGAAATTGGTACAGGCTTTGGACCGTGCGATGGGGCTTGCAATCGAGCGCGGGGATCGTCAAAGCGAACCGTTGCCCTGTTTTATTCAGCTCAGTTTGGATGGGGATGTTACGCGTGGGGGAATTGAGGTTGAGGGCGTCGAAAAGCTGGCTGCGGCGATGGAAGAATCGTCCCATTTGAGGCTGTCGGGAGTGATGTGTGTGCCACCGAAAGGCTGGGACCCTGCCGAGGCGTTTTTGCAGGCAGCGGCGGTGCGGTCGCGGCTGGAAGGTGCTTTCGGAAGGTCGATGGAATTCTCCGCTGGAATGTCTGGGGATTTGGAAACAGCAATTTCTTGTGGATCGACAATCGTGCGTGTCGGAACGGCGATTTTAGGCACGCGCCAGTTACGGTAAAAACCACAAACGCTGCACATCACGAAACCATCACCGCAAAGGAAAAACACATGTCGAGTGTTCGCAAGTTCAAGGAATTTTTCGGTCTGGCACCTTTCGAGGGCGAGGACGAGGCGTACTACGCCGATGAGCATCAGTTCGCTACCCCTGCCTACAGTGCAGAAGCAACCGCGCGTGCCTACGAGCCAGCTCCGCGCGCCTACGCCGCTAGCATCGTGCGCGTTGTTCTGGAATCCTTCGATGATGCTGCCGAGATCGGCGAACCATTCCGCGACGGCGACGCTGTTGTTTTTGACATGGTGGGAATCCCACAAGCCGATGCGCGGCGCATCGTTGATTTTGCGGCTGGTCTGTGCTTCGCACTGCGTGGCCGGATGGAGCAGCTGGACAAGCGCATCTTCGCTATCGTTCCTGAGAACGCTTCCGTGACCAACTACGAGCTCGATCGGGCAGCGCGTCTGCGCTAGGCGCTTTTCGACGCCTTTGATGACGTCGCTGTGCAGCGACCTATCTTCACCTAACCCCAGTCTGAAAAGGCTGGGGTTTTGCCATTGGTGGTTGTGTTAATCTAATGCGATTGAACAGTGTTTAATTCTGCAAAGGAACCCCTATGCCACAACCTCTCGATGTGTTGATAATCGGCGCCGGCATTTCAGGAATCGCACTCGGTTGTGAGTTAGCGAAGCTTCCCGGTTTGGATTTTAAAATCCTGGACAAGAGAGAACGAGTCGGAGGGACCTGGGATATTTTCACCTACCCAGGCGTACGCAGCGACAGTGAAATGGACTCCTATTGCTTCTCCTTCGAGCCATGGCGGGGGAGCCGGCCCTTGGGTAAGGGGGCGGAGATCCGCAACTACCTCGAGCAGACAGCGCGAAAGCATGGCTTGCTCGAACGAATCGATTTCGGGGTCCGTGCCACCCGCGCGACTTGGTCCTCCGCAAGCAGCACGTGGACGGTCCATAGTGACCGAGGGGCCTACGAGGCCCGCTTTCTGCACGTGGCAGCAGGCTATTTCAACCAGGAACACGGCTATATTCCGGACTTTCCCGGCCGGGAAACATTCCGCGGACGCATCGTTGAGCCACAGCGATGGCCAGCGGATCTGGCCTGGCAAGGCAAAGACATCGTGGTCATCGGTTCTGGAGCTACCGCCGCCACACTAGTACCCGAGTTGGCGCAGGCGGCTAACGTGACCATGCTGCAGCGCACGCCAAGTCACATGGCGCCACTGCCGAACCACCAGCCTTTTGATGCGCTGAACACTAGCGCGCGGGTGCGGCGGGCCCGCGCGATACTGGGCAACCAACTGATCATTCGCGCAGCTCAGCATTTTCCCGCCCTGACAGCTAAGGCTCTGAGCTTGCTCCGCGCCCGACTCCTCCCGGAACCGCTGCGTCACCACTTCGAGCCGGACTATCCGGTGTGGGAGCAGCGAGTGTGCCGCATCCCAGATGGTGACCTCTTCCGTATGTTGGCCGCGGGAAACGCACAGATTCTCACTGACACCGTGGCACAGTTCACCCCGAGTGGAATTCTTACGGGATCCGGGGTGGATGTGCCCGCTGACATCATCGTGCTAGCTACTGGCCTGCAGCTCCAGGCGCTCGGCGGCTTGACATTGGAGGTGGATGGGACGGCGGTGGACGTCGGCACGCGGGCAGCCTACCGTGGCACCCTGCTTGCGGACGTACCTAACCTCACCTTCACCCTGGGATACGTCAATGAATCCTTCACCCTCCGTGCTGAACTCGTGGCGGCCTATGTACGCCGCCTCGTGGCGCATATGCGGGCAGGCCGTCTTCCGGTAGTCCGGGCTAGTGGCCAGCCGCGGGGTAAGCGCAAGCGGATCATTGACCTGAATGCAGGTTATGTCCAGCGCGGCATCGCTGCCTTTCCCTATGTCACCGACCAAGAACCTTGGGCGCTGCACAATGACCATTTCCAGGAAATGCGCGCTTTTGGTAGCGATGAATTCTCTGGTCTGGACTTCGGCTTTCAGCGACTCGGCACCCAGCAGCTGCGGGCCCGGATCTACGGTCCGGCAGACGGGCATCCCATCGTATTAATTCACGGAATCGGACGCAGCCTAGAGGACTTTGATCAGCTGGATGTTCCAGGCGCGCGACTCATTGCGCTCGACCTGCCCGGGTTCGGGGACACTGCGGCACTAGCCAATCCCACGATGTCGGGGGTAACCGCGGCGGTGTGGGATGCCATCGATAGCCTCCAACTGCCAGGGAAAATCACCCTAGTGGGGAACTCTTTAGGCGGCGCGATCGCCATGCGGATGAGTATCCAACGTCCGGATAGTGTGGAAAGGGTAGTGCTGATCGCGCCCAGCGGCTTCAGTGAAGAAATCACCTCCTCCGTGGCACTGGCGGCGGGCAAAGCTGGGCCCGCGCTGCTGGAGATCATGGGTGGGCCGATGCTCCGGAAAGTGGAAGAGACAGTAGTGGCGGATAGCTCGCTAGTAGGCGAGTATCGCCTGCGCATTGGGCGTCATAACGCGCGACGACCTGACCACGTCCGCACCTTCATCGCCCTGTCCCGCGAGCTGGTTGCCGTCCCAGCACAGCAGCGGACGGGCGTGGCAGCATCATTTGCAGCACTCAACCTGCCCGTGGACCTAGTGTGGGGCAGTGCGGATGCTGTGCTTGAAATCGGACAGCTCGCACAAGCCCGGGCACTTTTGCCGCAGGCCAGCGTGCATGAATTCCCAGGAGTGGGGCACATTGTCCAGCTGGAGCGCGCGTCCGAAGTATCTCAGCTCCTGCAAATGCGCTAGTGTCGTGCACGTGAATAGCATTACCGCGATCTTGGCGATGATCCTGCAGATCTACTTGTATCTGCTGATCATCCGAATCATCATCGAAATGATCCAGTCATTTTCCCGGCAGTTCCGTCCGCCGCGCTGGTTTGCACTCATCGCCGAGCCAGTGTTCATTGTGACGGATCCGCCGGTAAAGGCTTTGCGACGTCTCATTCCGCCAATTCGCACGGGTGGTGTGGCGCTTGACGTGTCGATCCTGGTGCTATTCATCGGACTGCAGTTGCTGATCGCAGTGTTGCACATGATCTAAAACTCGCATTAGATTGCCGGGCACGGGCGATTTAAAGTGAGTTTCTGCGATGAAAATGATAAATTCAAACTGCGTTTTGCTGTTGCGGTAGATTAAGTACTTTCCGGCATTAGTCGGGGAATCGCTACCGTGGCTTAAGAAAAGTAACTAAACTGTAAAGAAATTTGCTGTGGGGACTTCCTGCAGCGTGCCTCCAATTCCAGTTGGGGGCTGCAAATTATCGCGAAGGGAACGGTCAATGCCGCTGACTCCAGCTGACGTGCACAATGTCGCTTTTAGCAAGCCTCCAATTGGCAAGCGTGGCTACAACGAGGACGAAGTTGATCAGTTCCTCGATCTCGTCGAAGACACTCTTGCACAGCTGCAGGAAGAAAACGACGATCTCCGAACCAAGGTAGAAGGGTTCGAGAAGGATGGCGGCAAGGCCCCATCCGTCGCACCTGCTACCAAGGATGTCGACGTAGCTGCCATCGAGAAGAAGGCAGCGGCTGAGGCCGAGGCCAAGATTCGTGCGGAATACGAAAAGAAGCTCAACGAAGCACAAGCAGCTACCAAGTCCGCACAGGATCAGGTCAAGAAGGCACAAGACGAGGCTAAGAAGGCGCAGAGCGAAGCACAGGCAGCCCGCGCTGAAGCTGAGAACGCCAAGAAGTCTTCCGCTAACAAGTCTGCTGCTCCAGCCGCTGCTGCTGCAGTTGCCGGTGCAGGCGTTGGCGCAGCTGCAGGCGGCGCCGCAGCTGGTGCTGATACCCACATGCAGGCAGCCCGCATCCTCGGCCTGGCACAGGAGATGTCTGATCGTCTCACCAGCGAAGCCCGCGAAGAGTCCAAGTCCATGCTGGACGAGGCACGCGCCGCCGCTGAGAAGACCATCAACGATGCGAACTCCGCTTCCGCTGCGACCCTGGCCGAGTCCCGTTCACAGGCTGACAAGATCATCGCCGATGCAACTCAGCGTTCCAACGCAATGCTCGCCGACGCTACCGCTAAGTCCCAGGCCCAGATCAAGCAGGCTGAGGACAAGGCTAATGCGCTGCAGGCCGACGCAGAGCGCAAGCACACTGAGACCATGGCAACGGTCAAGCAGCAGCAGAACGCCCTGGAAGGCCGTATCTCCGAGCTGCGCACCTTCGAACGCGAGTACCGCACTCGCATGAAGACGCTGCTTGAGACTCAGCTGGAAGAGCTGGTCTCCCGTGGCCCAGCCGCACCGAATGGTGGCGCTGAGAACCAGTAATTGCAGCCTCATCTCCCTCTTGCTCTAGACTTAGCTCTTGGCGCAAGAGGGGGATCTTGCGTTTTACTACCGTGTTTCTTGGAAGGCACCATGACTCTGACCACTTTGATTCTCGCCCTCGCTGCATTTGCTGCTTTTGTTGCTGGCGTTGTCACCGGGGACGTGCTGTGGTACATGCTCGTGATTATCCTGACCATCACTGGGTTGATCCTGTGGGTGATGGACTTGCGTTCTAGGAAGCGCTAACTTTCAGCGATCAGTTATACTGAGCCAAACAAGCAAAGATCCGGCCATCACCGGGGAGCTTTCCGGAAGAACGGCCTCACAGGGGCCCAGTAGAACCGGACGGGTGGGACCGTGAGATACCTTTTCGGCCAATAAAGTGGGTCCGTTGCAAATGTGTAGCTGGCCAAGCAGGGTGGTACCGCGTCCACATCGGGCGTCCCCGCGGCAGAAGATGAACTTAGCTGCTAGGAGCCACTTTATGAACAACACGGGCCGCGTTTACCCCCGCGAAGACCTATCAGGCGGAACCAATCAGTTCCCACAGATGGAACAGCAGGTTCTTGATTTCTGGGCCAAGGATAAGACTTTCCAGGCCTCGCTAGACAATCGCGATGGGGCTGGGGAGTACGTCTTCTACGACGGCCCACCGTTCGCTAACGGACTGCCACACTATGGGCACTTGCTCACCGGCTACGTAAAAGACATCATCCCGCGTTACCAAACCATGCGCGGCAAGAAGGTCGCACGCGTCTTCGGCTGGGATTGCCACGGCCTACCAGCGGAGCTGGAAGCTGAAAAGCAGCTCGGCATCAAGACCGGTGAGATCGAAGGCATGGGTCTGGCCAAGTTCAATGACTACTGTGCTACCTCGGTGCTGAAGTACACGGAGGAGTGGAAAGAGTACGTCACCCGTCAGGCACGCTGGGTGGACTTTGAAAACGGCTACAAGACCATGGATACGGACTTCATGGAGTCCGTCATGTGGGCGTTCAAGGAGCTTTATGACAAGGGCCTGATTTACCAAGGCTTCCGGGTCCTGCCTTATTCCTGGGCGGAGCAGACCCCACTGTCGAACCAGGAGACCCGCCTGGATGACTCTTACAAGATGCGCCAGGATCCAACTCTCACGGTCACCTTCCCAATCACCGCTAAGGTTGCCGGTTCCGCGGCTCCGGATGCGCTGATCGGTACGAGTGTCCTGGCTTGGACCACCACGCCGTGGACCTTGCCTTCTAACCTTGCGTTGGCAGTTCACCCAGAGGTGACTTATGCGGTCGTTGAGGTAGGGGAGGACGGTCTCGCAGAGTTCCGCGGTCAGCGACTGCTGCTTGCCGAGGCTCTCATCGGTGCACACGAGAAGGAACTGGGCACCGAACACACCGTGGTTGCTACCTACCAGGGCGCCGAATTGGAAGGCCTGAGTTACCAGCCACTCTTCGAATTCTTCCTGGACCAGCCGAACGCTTTCCAGATCATCGTCGCTGACTATGTCACTACCGAGGACGGCACCGGCATCGTCCACCAGGCCCCCGCCTTTGGTGAGGACGATATGTTTGCCTGCGCCGAATACGGCATCGAGCCGGTCATCCCGGTCGGCATGGATGGAAAATTCACCTCCCTGGCGGCTCCTTACCAAGGCCAGCTCATCTTCGATGCGAACAAGCAGATCATCAAGGACCTCAAGGCCGCTGGGCGCGTGCTGCGTCAGGCAACCATCGAACACTCCTACCCGCATTCCTGGCGTTCTGGCGAGCCACTGATCTACATGGCGCTGCCGTCCTGGTTCGTCGCCGTCACCAAGTTCCGTGATCGCATGGTGGAGCTGAACAAGGAGGGCATCGAGTGGATGCCGGAGCATATCCGCGAGGGCCAATTTGGTAAGTGGCTGGAAGGTGCCCGCGACTGGAACATCTCCCGTAACCGCTACTGGGGCTCACCGATCCCAGTGTGGATGTCCGATGATGAGAACTACCCACGCGTAGATGTCTATGGATCCCTGGACGAGCTGGAGCGCGATTTTGGCGTGCGCCCGCAGTCCCTGCACCGCCCATACATCGACGAACTGACCCGCCCGAACCCAGACGATCCGACAGGCAAGTCCATGATGCGCCGCGTCCCAGAGGTTCTGGACTGCTGGTTCGAATCTGGCTCCATGCCGTTCGCCCAGAAGCACTACCCGTTTGAGAACAAGGACTGGTTTGATACCCACGCGCCAGCTGACTTCATCGTGGAGTACTCCGGCCAGACCCGTGGCTGGTTCTACACCATGCACGTGCTCTCCACCGCGCTGTTCGACCGTCCTGCCTACTCCAAGGTGGTTGCCCACGGCATCGTGCTTGGCGACGACGGATTGAAGATGTCCAAGTCCAAGGGCAACTATCCGAACGTCAACGAGGTGTTCGATCGGGACGGCTCCGACGCAATGCGTTGGTTCCTGATGGCCTCGCCAATCCTGCGCGGCGGCAATCTAATTGTCACGGAGCAGGGCATCCGTGAGGGCGTGCGCCAGGCCCTGCTACCGATGTGGAATGCGTACAGCTTCCTGCAGCTCTACGCCTCCAAGCCGGCAACGTGGCGGGTGGATTCCGACGACGTGCTGGATCGCTACATTCTGGCCAAGACATACGACCTTGTCGCTGGAGTCCAGGCTTGCTTGGACGGCACTGATATCGCGAGCGCCTGCGACCAGGTACGTGTGTTCTGTGATGTGCTGACCAACTGGTACGTGCGCCGCTCCCGCGACCGTTTCTGGGCTGGCGATGAAGCCTACCCGGCTGCCTTCGATACCCTCTACACGGTGCTGGAGACGCTGACTCGGGTAGCTGCTCCGCTGCTGCCGATGGCTACGGAAGTCATCTACAAGGGGCTGACCGGGGATCGTTCTGTACATCTCACGGACTTCCCGAATCCGGCGGACTACCCAGCTGATGCCGATCTCGTCGAAGCGATGGACGGCGTTCGTAGCGTGTGTTCCGCAGCGTCTTCTGTGCGTAAGGCCAACAAGCTGCGTAACCGCTTGCCGTTGCCGGCGTTGACCGTGGCTATGCCGGGCTCGGATCGACTCGCGGATTTTGCTGCCATCATTCGCGATGAAGTTAACGTGAAGGATGTCCAGCTGTCCGATGACGTTGACTCCGTGGGCCGCTTTGAGGTCGTCGTTAATGCCAAGGCCGCCGGGCCCCGCCTGGGCAAAGACGTGCAGCGTGTGATCAAGGCCGTTAAGGCCGGTGACTACACCCGCTCCGGCAACGTCGTGCTTGCCGACGGTATCGAGTTGCATGAGGGGGAGTTCACCGAGCGTCTTGTCGCCGCGAACCCGGAGTCCACCGCGCAGGTCGACGGTTTCGGCGGTTTGGTTTCCCTAGACATGACTGTCACAGAGGAACTGGAAGCTGAGGGCTGGGCTGCTGACCTCATCCGTGGTTTGCAGGATGCCCGCAAGGCGGCGGACTTTGACGTCACCGACCGGATTTCCGTAGTTCTCAGTGTGCCGGCAGAGAAGCTGGAATGGGCGCAGCGTCATGCTGAGCACATTGCTGCCGAGGTGTTGGCGACTTCCTTCGAAGTCGGTACCGACGCTGTCGAGGGCACTGAGGTGCTCAAGGGTGTGACCGCCAGCGTGGCAAAGGCTTAACGCTCTATCCAATAAAGCAGTGACGGGGCCCGCGAGCCCCGTCACTGCTTTATTATGCTGCTGGTTCTGACATTCTTCGCAGCTTGAGGCCAACTCGTGCGAAGTAGATGCCGAATAGGACTTCGATCGTCAGGGATGGCCCCCACGCCAAGATTTCGAAGAACGTATACCAGCGACGGCTGAGGTTGGCGCAGGAGTAACAAAGCCAGAACGCGCCATCGAGTGCGATTCCGTAGGCAAGCCAGCGCGGAAACAGCGGGTGATGGTAGAGGCAATATGCGCACGGAAGTAACGCAATGGCGAAAACAAATTGAGCTATGAGGAAGGCGGTCTCGAAACCATCGAAGTTTGGGACACGCTGAATGAGCTCCGACACACCGTAGAGCTGAATCATGCCCGAGACGCAGGCGATTCCGAAAGTCATGAGCTTCGGGGTGCGAAGGTATGTCGGCATGGTGCCTAGATAGGCGATGAGGACACCGAAAAAGCACAAAATGCCGCCGAAACGAGTAAGCGCCAGCGCTATAGAAGTGGACCAATTCGCATCCGCGATAGCAACCAAAGTTAGATAGCCCGCCCATCCAGCAGCTGTGATGAGCATGGCTAGGCCTTGATCGCGTAGGTCGAAAATGGTCCCTAGATCTCGATCTGCCACACCTTCTCCGTACTGCCGAACTGGTCTGTTGTCAGACAAACAAGTTTATCAAATCATTACAATGGTCGAATGATTTTGTATGTAAATCCTTAAAAAGGTGTGGTTTGTGATCGATCTGCAATAAATATCGAGCCTTTCATGAAAAAGCACTACCCGCTCGCTAAATTGCGAACCGGGTAGTGCATAGCGCCTTAAGCGTTAAGCGAAGGCTTCGTCGATAAGCGCAGCCTGCTCAAGCTGGTGCACCTTATTGATGCCCGTCGAGGTGGAGGACTGTGCTCGGCGGGAGACCCGCTTCAGCTTCGGCATATCAGGAAGCAGTTCTGGCAGGTTGAGTGCATAGAACGGCCATGGGCCCTGGTTAGCAGGCTCATCCTGGCAGAAGCGGACTTCCTCCAGGTTCGGGAACATCGCGAAGATTTCACGCAGTCGGTTATGCGGTATCGGATGCAGCTGCTCGAGGCGAACAACGGCAACGTCCTCGCGGCCGTCCTTCTTCTTGCGCTTCTCGAGGTCGTAGTACAGCTTGCCGGAAACCAGCAGCACCTTCTTGATCTTCGCGGCATCGCCGATCACGTTGCCGAGGGCATCCTGGATCGCCGGATCGTTGATCACGGAGCGGAACTTCTTGACCTCGGTGAACTCCTCAACGGAGGAAGCTGCAGCCTTCATGCGCAGCATGGACTTCGGAGTGAAGACCACCAGTGGGCGCTTCAGCTCACCCAGCGCGTGGCGACGCAGCAGGTGGAAGTAGTTAGCTGGGGACGTCGGCTGAGCCACCGTCATGGAGCCCTCAGCACACAGCTGCAGGTAGCGCTCGATGCGGGCAGAAGAGTGGTCCGGCCCCTGGCCCTCGTAGCCGTGCGGCAGGAGCAGGATGACGCTGGACTCTTGGCCCCACTTGGCTTCACCAGAAGAGATGTACTCATCGATGATGGTTTGTGCACCGTTGGCGAAGTCACCGAACTGTGCCTCCCAAGCTACAACGGCATCCGGGTTACCCACGGAGTAGCCATATTCGAAGCCCATGGCGGCGTACTCGGTCAGTGCCGAGTTGTAGATCATGAATTTGCCACCGTTGCCCTTAGCCTGTGCCAGCTCATGAATCGGGCTGTACTCGGCTGCGGTCTCCGGATCAATCATGACGGCGTGACGCTGGGTGAAGGTACCGCGGCGCACGTCTTCGCCTGCCAAGCGCACAACCTTGCCGGAGTTCGCGAGAGAGGAAAAGGCGATGAGCTCGGCCCAGCCCCAGTCGATGCCGCCTTCGAGGGCAGACTTGGCGCGCTTTTCTGCGATCGGTGCGACGCGAGAGTGCGCCTTGAAGCCGGCTGGGATGTTGTGCCAAGCGCCACCGATTTCGGCGAGGTCGGCTGCGGAGATAGCCGTCTCCAGGCCGTGCGGCAGCTTCTGGGATCCAGTGATCCCTTCCTGCTGGCCTAGCGGATCCTTTTCGGCGCCCTTGACCTCGTTGAAGACGGATTCCATCTGATCGTGGAAATCGCGTGCTACAGCCTCGGCCTCTGCATCGGAGAGGTCACCACGGCCAAGGAGCGAGTCGGCGTACTGTGCGCGCACGCCGGGCTTCTCGTCGATGACGTCGTACATCTTTGGCTGGGTCATCGATGGGTCGTCGGCCTCGTTGTGGCCACGGCGACGGTAGCAGATGAGGTCGATGAAGACGTCCTTGCCAAAGCGGCGGCGGTATTCGGTAGCCAGCTGGCCTACCCATACGACGGCCTCAGGGTCGTCACCGTTGACGTGGAAGACCGGGCAGCCATAAGCCTTAGCCAGGTCAGTGGCGTAGTGGCTGGAGCGTCCGGAGTCTGGGGTAGTGGTGAAGCCGATTTGGTTGTTCACCACGATGTGGATGGTGCCGCCCACGGTGTAGCCGCGCAGCTGGGAAAGGTTGATGGTCTCGGGAACGATGCCGAGTCCGGCGAATGCTGCGTCGCCGTGGAGCAAGATTGGCACGACGGTGTAGCCGTCTGGGCCCTTGTCCAAAATGTCCTGCTTGGCGCGGGCGATGCCCTCCATGACCGGGTTAACGGCCTCGAGGTGGGATGGATTCGCGGTTAGAGTGACCTTGATTTCGCCATCGCCGAACATCTGGATGTGCTTGCCCTCGGCGCCGAGGTGGTACTTCACGTCGCCGGAAGCGCCAGCGGTATCGATGGACATATTGCCCTCGAACTCGTTGAAGATCTGGCCGAATGGCTTGCCGACGATGTTGGCGAGCACATTCAGACGACCACGGTGTGGCATGCCGATGACAACTTCGTCGAGGCCCTGGCCGGCAGCGGTATCGATGGAAGCATCCATCAGCGGGATCAGGGACTCGGCACCCTCGAGGGAGAAGCGCTTCTGGCCGACGAACTTGGTCTGCAGGAAGTTCTCAAATGCTTCAGCGGCATTGAGCTTCTGCAGGATGTACTTCTGCTCAGCGCGGGTCGGCTTAGGCATACCGGCTTCGAGACGATCCTGCAGCCAAAGGCGCTCATCGCGGTCAAAGATGTGGGTGTACTCGGAGCCGACCTTCAGCGTGTAGGCAGCGCGCAGGGTCTTCAAAACCTCGCGCAGCGTCATGGTCTCGCGGCCCGCAAAACCGCCGACATGGAAGGTACGATCCAGATCCCACAGCGTCAGGCCGTGGTTCTCAATGTCGAGGTCGCGCAGGTCTGGGATCGGCAAGCCGTCCTGGACATACTGCAGCGGGTTGGTGTCTGCGATGAGGTGGCCACGAGAGCGGTATGCCTCAATGAGCTGCATGACGCGGGTGTTCTTGTCCACGCCGGTGTTCGGTACATCCTGTGCCCAGCGCATTGGGGTGTAAGGCACGTGCATGGTCTGGAAGATGTGATCCCAGAACAGGTCGTCGATAAGCAGCTGCGACATGGTGCGCAGGAACTCGCCGGACTCGGCACCCTGGATGACGCGGTGGTCATAGGTGGAGGTGATGGTGACGAGCTTACCGACGCCCAGTTCCGCCAGCCGATCCTCAGAGGCGCCCTGGAACTCAGCTGGGTAATCCATCGAGCCCACACCGATGATGGTGCCCTGGCCCTTGGTCAGGCGTGGCACGGAGTGGCGGGTGCCGATGCCGCCTGGGTTAGTCAGGGAGATGGTGATACCGGAGTAATCATCCATCGTGAGCTTGTTCTCACGGCCACGCTTGACTACGTCTTCGTATGCTGCGAGGAACTCGGAGAAGCTCATCTTCTCGCATTCCTTGATGGCTGCGACAACGAGGGCGCGGGAGCCGTCCTTCTGTGGCAGGTCAATGGCTAGGCCAAGATTGATGTGCTCCGGCACGATCAGGGTTGGCTTGCCGTCAACAACATCGTAGGAGTTGTTCATGTCTGGGTGGGCCATGATGGCCTTGACCAGGGCGTAGCCGATGATGTGCGTGAAGGAAATCTTGCCGCCAATGGTGCGCTTCAGATGGTCATTGACCATGGAGCGGTTTTCGAACATGAGGCGGGCTGGCATATCGCGAACCGACGTTGCGGTTGGAATCTCCAGAGAGATGTCCATGTTCTTGGCGATGGCCTTGTAAATGCCCTTCAGGGCAGTCTGGGAACCGCCAGGCAGTTCACCAGCGCGATTCAGCGGGGAAGCAGCCTTCTTCTGCTCAGCAGCCTTCTTGAGTGCTGCCGCAGAAGAACTAGAGGCGGGGCCTGCGCTCCGCGGCGTCTTAGCTGGAGCCTTCTTAGCAGATTCAGCGGCCGCCTTAGCAGGTGGCTCAGCTGCTGCCGGCGCGGACACCTCAGGGGCGGAAGAGGTTGCTGTGGCGGCCGGTTGTGCTGGGGTAGTAGGAGCGGATGCGGGCGCAGCCTTGGGAGCGCCCTGCTTCTCAAAAAGTTCCCGCCATTCGGCGTCCACGGACTGTGGATCCTTGCTGAATTGCTGGAACATCTCGTCAACCAGCCACTGGTTCTGGCCGAAGTTACTAGCGCTGCTCACGGCAGGGTCTCGCCTCATTTCCGTTGTAAATATTTACGTCAGTAGTCAACTGTAGTAGTTCCATACAGGCTAACGTGTTTCAGCCCATAAAGTCACACAGATTTCCGGGGAGTCGCTGCGCATCTCGCAGTTACCCCAATTTTGGTGGTGCTAGTGCGCCCGCCACATGTCCGCGTAGCGACCATTGCGCGCTAAGAGTTCATCGTGGGAACCATCCTCAATGATACGCCCGCCGTCGATCAGCACAATGCGATCAGCACGAGCCGCGGTGGCTAACCGGTGCGCCACGATGACAGAGGTGCGGGTGGAAGTCACCCGGTCGGAAGCGCTCAGAATAGTGGCCTCGGTTGCGGGATCAAGTGTTGCAGTCGCCTCATCGAGCAGCATGATGTCTGGCTCGCACATTTCGGCGCGTGCCAGCGCAATGAGCTGGCGTTGACCGGAGGAAAGGCCACGGCCGCGCTCGCCGACGGGATGATTGAAGCCACCGGGGATCGCCGAGATCGCGGTGAGTGCGCCCACACGGCGGGCGGCCGCTGTGATGTCCTCCGGAGTTGCTGTGGGCCGTCCGTAGGCGATGTTCTCGGCGACGGTGCCGCTGAAAAGATGCGCCTCCTGCGGAACCAAGCCGATCGTCCGACGCCAGTCGCGGAGCGGGAACGTGCGGATGTCGGTGCCTGCTGCGCTGACTACACCCGCCTGGGGGTCATAAAACCTAGCGAGGAGCTTGATCGTGGTTGATTTCCCGGCACCCGTGGCGCCGACGAGAGCGACGGTACTGCCCGGTTGAATCGCTAGGTCGAAATGCGAGGTGACTGCCGGGAGTTCGGGGCCGTAGGCGAAGGCAACATCGGACAGCGCGAGCTCGCCGGTGGCGGCCACAGCGGCGCCAGGTGCGGTGCCACTATCGACGACCGAAGCCGAGGTTCCCAGCAGCTCCGAGATTCTTCGCAGGCCGACTGCGGCCTGTTGGTAGCCGTCGAAAAGCTGCGAAAGCTGCTGAATCGGCCCGAAAAGCAGTCCCATGTACATCACGAACGCCACCAATACGCCAGGGGAGAGCTCACCGCGCTGGACTTGGAGGGCCCCGAATCCGAGGACCGCAGCTGAGGTGAGCTCGCTGAGAGCATTGATACCGGGGAAGTACAGTGCCACTGCGGTCTGGGAGGAGACGCGGATGCGACGGTAGCGTTCTGCTTCCTGCTCGAATGCGAGTAAGGAGGCTTCTTCCATGCCGTGCATCTGCGCGATGCGCAACCCCGAGATGCTCTCCTGGAACATGGCGTTGACTGTGCTGATTTGTTCGCGCGCTGCCGTGTACAGCCGGGAGGAAATACGGCGGAATATGGCGGTGGCCACGACCAAGATCGGGATCGCTGCGAGCGCTAGCAGCGCAAGCGATAAATCGGTGGCCAGCAGCATCGCGGAAATTCCGAGCAGCGTTGCCAGCGAGACAATTGCTTGCGCCACGCCGGTCTGCAAGAAGGAAGAGAGGGCATCAACGTCTGTGGTCATGCGGGTCATGATCTTCCCGGACATGGTGCGTTCGAAGTAGTCCAGGCTCAGCCGGTTCAAATGCGCGTAGGTGCGCAGTCGGAGTCCGAAGAGTAGCCGTTCGCCGGTGCGGGCGGTGAGGACAGTGTGCACCATCGCTGTGATCCAGCTGATGAGAACGACGGCGGTACCCAGGATCGCGATGATCCATAACGTGTCGCGGTCTTGCTGCAGCACGCCATTATCGATGGCGAAGCGAACCAGCGAAGGGAACGCTAGGTCGGTGGCCACTCCGATGAGCAGACACAGCATTACCGCGAGGATCAGCCAGCGCACCTGCCGAAACAGCGGCAACAGCCGGAAAGGGGCGGTAGTGGATCGGGCGAAATGGGCGTCCACCTTGGGTTGCTCAGTGGCCGGTGGCAGCGCGGCCACTTGAGCCATGAGCTCCGGGGTGGCAGGCATTGCTGCTGCCATGCCCATGCCGCCGCCGCGGCCTCCACCCCGGCCACCAGGTCCAGCGACGGCGGAGGCCGCAGCGCGAACTGTCGCGGAGTTCATCCCGGCCGGGCCATGCGCTGAATACTCTGGCCAAAGCTCTTCCCAGGTGGGATCGTGGGTGCCGTCGTCGAAAGGCAAGCCGGTAGCGTCCTCCGGTTGGAAGTCCAGGTCCATGAGGTGGGCAAAGCGCTGCTGCGTCCGCATCTGCGCTAGCGTGCCGACGGCCGTAGCGTGGCCATTCTCAATCAGCGCCACACGATCAGCAAGGTCCAGGGTGGATTGGCGGTGTGCCACGGCAAGGATTGTGACATCGGAGAACTCTGTGCGAAGTGCCTCGTAGATGCGGGCTTCGGTGGTGGCGTCGATAGCGGAGGTGGCATCGTCAAGAACCAGGATGCGGGGGCGGGCCAGCAAGGCACGGGCCAACGCGATGCGTTGACGCTGGCCACCAGAAAGCGTCAGGCCGCGTTCGCCGACCACTTCTTCATAACCATTGCTCAAGTTGCTGATGAAGTCATGCGCTTGGGCAGCTGTAGCCGCCGCGTGGACCTGCGCATCGGTGTAGTTCCCACCCATGGTGATGTTGCTGCGGATGGAGGCACTAAACAGGAAGGCTTCATCAAAGACGCAGATGAGGCAGCGGCGCAGCTCATGGTCGCTGACATCGCGGGTATTGATGCGCGTGCCGCTCGGGGTGAGCAACTCGATTGTTCCGGCGGCAGGCTGGTAGAACTTGCCCAGTAGCTGCACCGCCATGGTCTTTCCGGCACCGGGTGGGCCGACTAAAGCCAAGGTCTCACCTGGCTGGACGCTAAGACTGAGGTCGCTGAGGATAGTGCGGTCCTGGTCGTGAAAATCAACGCCGGTCAGTGCGATGCCTAAGGGGCCATCCGGGATCGGCGTGGGCACGGCGGGATCGCTATGCTCCGGTGCCAGGTCAAGCACCTCAAAGACACGAGTCACCGAAGAACGCGCCATGTTGATACGCAGCACCATGCCAGAGAGCATTCGGGCCACGCCCGTCAATGAGGACAGGTACGCGGAGAAAGCCACAAAGGTGCCAATGGTGATGTGGCCGGACATGGCGAGCCAGCCACCAAGCGCAATGTTTGCGACCAAGGCCAATTGCGGCAACTGGTCTACCAGCGGCTGGAATTTTGCGTTCAGCCGGGCCGAACGCATCCGGGTTGCGTAGACCTTGCGGCTGCTTTCTTCGATGGCGTCGATCTCACGCTGTTCCTGTGCGAAGGCCTTCACCACTCGGATGCCGGTCACCGTTTCCTCAACGTGGGTCGCGAGGTCGGCCGCGGCCTGCTGGGCAGCCCAGGTAGCAGCGAACATTGGCTTACGAGAGTACAGCGCGCCGAAGAAAACCAGGGGAAGGGAGGCGAGGGCGACCAAGGCCAGCAGCGGTGACATCGCCAGCATGACGACGACGGTAAAGACCAACTTGAGTAGGTGCCCCACCGCGAGGGGAAACATCGCGACCAAGCCCTGGACCATGTTGATATCGGAGATCGAACGGCTGACAATCTGCCCCACTCGGATCCGGTCCTGCCCCGGGCCGTCCAGCTTATGCAGCGTCTCAAGCAGGCGGACTCGGATGCGGTGCTGGGTATTGATGGAGAGCAGGCCGGCGGTATAGCGGCGGCCAAACTGGGCGAAAAAGCGCGCCAGGGCGACGGCGATGAGCACCACGATGATGGCGGTCAGTTCAGAGTATTGGGGTAATAAGGAAGCGGCAGGGCCACCATGGGCCTGGCCGGTGGCGACGTCGACTGCGTCGCGGGTAAGCAGTGGTATCGACAGCTCCATGGTGACCACGGCGATGGTGGCGAAGGTCGCCACAGTGGTGGTCTTCGGATACGAGGCGATGATGCGCCACAGATCCCACATGCGCTGGTTGTTTTTCGCACTGCTGGGTGAGTTCACTATCGTGGATGAGTCCTTTGCATTGATGTTCAGTTGTGAGAAAGAGATTGACTCCGGCCGTGCAGTCACGCAGGGCCGGAGGTTAGCTAGGTGCCCCAAATCGTTGGGGCGGCTTCAGAGGTGGAGCCCTAAGCTCGTACTGGTTGTTTGCTTACTTGCCGAACTTGGGCAGGCTCCACTTACGGGGATTAATCTTGGCGAGAATGCCTTGTTCCGGAGCCGGCTGCATCGGCAGTGGCTCGGTGAACTGCGCCGGGATCGGCCCCATGGATTCGCGGGTGTTTTGGATAACCTGATCTGCCAGCTTACGGTTGGCGATGGTACCCACCACGAGTCCAATACCCAGTGGCATGATCTTGCCGATCCACATGGTGCGCAGCCTCTTGGCAAAGCGATTGCGCACCATCTTCATCAGCTGGGTGTTAATGGTGTTCAGGCCCGGCATGCTGATGCGGTTGATCTTGTTCGCGACGGAGGCGTTCTGGAGCTCCTTGTTCTTGACGTCGCCCAGCAGGGCATCAACTACCGCGGTGCCCGGCGCGCCCAGGACCACAGCCAAGATCAACGCGCGACGACGCTCAGCATCGCGCACTTCCACGCCCCGCAGCAACGCAGAGGCTGTAGAGTACAGCGCCGCAGCATTGAGGAAGACGAGGGACTCTGCGCCCACAGCAGCAGCGCCGGTGATGAAGCCAACGCCGGGGAAGGCTGCAGCAAGACCAGCAGCGCCACCAGAGCCGGTAGCCAAACGCTTGAAGTGTTTATCCATGTCCGCCTGGATCTGCGCTGGGGTGGCATTCGGATTGTTACTGCGGAGCCACTTGACGTAGTTTTCCACGACGGAGGTCTGGAGACGCACAGCGTTATCCAGGCCGCCGATCAGCATACGTCCGGTAACGCCGGCGTTGTCTTCGAGTGCTGCGGAGTCAGAGCCAAGAGCGTCGGTGATGGTGTTTTTAGCCATTGTGTTGCAACCTTTCTTTTGTCATCCTGACGCTAAAGGTGGCCAGGATTGGTTCAACATCAATTCTGCTGCGAATATTCCTCCGCCGCCATCACTTGCTCGATTGTTGGGGTTACACCGGTGTAAAGAGCGAACTGTTCCGCTGCTTGGAGAGCCACCACTTCGCCACCGGTGATCTTCGGGACGCCGAGGCGCTCGGCAGCCTGGATGAGCGGTGTTTGTACTGGATACGCCACTACATCGAACACCATCTTGGCCCGGGAAATCTCCTCGTCGGAGAAGGCCTGCAGGTCCTGGGCATCCCCATACATTCCGATCGGGGTGACGTTTACTAACAATTCCGCATCGGCGGGCACCTCGCCGGAGAAATCCCACCCATAGCGGCTCGCGAGTGCGCTGCCAGTGACGTGGTTTCGGGCCACCACAGTGCCCGTCATGCCGTGGTCAGCAAGCGCTGCGACGACGGCGTTGGCCATGCCGCCCGAGCCCTTGATCGCCACTCTGAGGGTGCTTGGCACTTGGTGGGCCTGCAGGAGCTGCGCAACGGCGATGTAGTCCGTGTTGTAGCCCTTCAGATGCCCGTCGGTGTTCACGATGGTGTTCACAGACTCGATGCGCTCCGCGGAGGGATCCAGCTCGTCGATGAGCGCGATGACGTCGCTCTTGTAGGGCATGGAGACGCCTGCGCCGCGGATGCCGAGGCCGCGCATGCCCGCGATGGCGGCCACGATGTCAGTGGGGGCCACCGCCTTGTAGAGGTAGTTGAGTCCGAGCTCGGCGTACAGCCAATTGTGAAAGCGCACCCCATGATTTGAGGGGCGGGCGGCGAGAGAAATACACAAAGTGGTGTCGCGATCGACGATATTAACCATAATGACAAGGGTAGTAGTGATCGAGGTTTCGGAGGAAGTTGTGTCCCTGTCATGGTCCGCACTCGTGGCGGAGTACCCGCGTTTCGAGCAGTTCGTGTTCGGCGAGGGGCAGCCCGTGACCGGCACCGAATGGGTCGCCGAGTCGGTGCGCGCCGGGGCGGATCAATTTCGGATGCCTAGCGAGAAATCCCTCGCCCAGCTGTGGCTGTACAGCTTCTGCAACGCCGTGGTGACGCCCGCAGTCTTCCTGATGGTGGAGTTTGAAGAGCTGCCATCCTTGGACTTCGCCTCTGGATCCCTGTCTGCCAATGGCTTTTGGGGCAGCTTTTCTACCGCTAGCTTGGCGTCCTCCCAGGAGGAGTCGGGCGCGTCTTTGGCGCGCTCCATCGCCCCGCTTATCGACGCCCTGAGTGCCGAATTCGGGGTGCGGCCAGCCCCGCTCTGGGCGATCGTTGCCGATGGGTTACGCCAGTCCGCGTTGGAGGCGGGTAATGCTTCCTTTGATCCGGCGGCTGGGGTTCGGGTGGCCGCGGCGCTGAGCACTGGGTTTGCTGCGGCTGCGCCGGGGGAGGTGCCGGCGGTGGAGTATCAGGCAATTGTGGACGGGGCCTTTCTTCCTGTGGAATCGGCTGAGGATGTCACTGATGAGATGTATGTGCTGGCGCGCCGGACCTCCTGCTGCATGGTCTACCGATCGCCGGGGTCGGGGTTGTGTACCTCCTGCCCGAAGCAGGATGCCACCACCCGAGATCGTGCTTTGATGACGCTGGCTGAGTACTCCTAGCTGCGTGTGGAAGCGAGAGGCCGGGATTGCGACTAGGCTGATGCGAGTTGGATCCTTTGTATGCCAGCGACCGGCCCAGATGATGTTTCGGAAGGAACGTGTCACGTTATGAGCTTTTTTGAAGATATTGCTGCTGCGCTAGATGCGGAGGGCATTGAGTCTCGAGTCAACGACGACACCATGTTCGTCCCGATCACCGCGGAACTAGAAATCCAATTCGTTGAGATTGACCCCATCTTGCCGGCCGCAAATGTCTATGTGGCCGCCGCCGACGTGGACGAAGACGATGAAGATTTTGAAGCCGTCTTGGTCTCTGTGGTGTTCTCCGTTGAGGATGCCCTGACCACGGTGAATCGACATGTAGCCACGGATCAAGTGGTGACGCTACTTAGCGATCTACTGCTCGGCACCGACGAGCGCATCACTGATCTGGAGTTCTACCAGAGCACAGATGACCCGAACCTGGTGATCGCAGACGTGGCCGAAAACTCTGAGGTCCGGGTGCTAGTGGATGTGCACGAAGACGTGCCGACCGCTTTCGTTGCATTCGTCTCGGTGGATGCCACCTACGAGGACATGATCGATGAAGCCATCAGCGAAGTCTGGGAGGCCGACGATGACATCGACATTTCCGATGAAGACCGCGCCCGACTCTTCGAAGACATTCAAGAGGACGTAGCAACCCAGGTCAGCGAGATCCTCGACCTCGGCAGCTTCACCGACTTCGATCGCCTCTTTGATGTGCTCTCCTTGGCTGCTGACCAGGCCGATGACTGGGAAGCACAGCTGACCGCCTTCGACGAAGACGAGTTTGAACCCGAGGTGTATGACATCTTCGCCGATGAGCTTGCTGAGGAAGATGACCTAGAAGACCTCGACGATGAGGACGAAGACGAGGATGGCTTCGAAGACCTGGATGAGGACGAGCCTGAGGTGAAGTCCTAGTTATTCTTCCAAACTGCGGCCGAGCACGTCGTAGACGGCTTCTCGAGAGGAGATCGTGGCGCTGCTGTTCGCTGTTGGGATGACTTCCGCTAAGGTCTCCAGCACCAGTTGATAGGGCACACGTGAAGTGTGTTCGAGTTCTTTCTGAAAGGTGCCGTCCATAGACGGGATGAGGACGCTGAGATCGGCAAGGTTCTCGAGTGGCGAGGACACAAATGAGGTCACTCCGATGACAGTTGCGCCGGACTTCTGCGCAGCGCGCGCAGATTCCAATGATAGGTGGTTAGCTCCTGAGCCTGATATCACCACGCAGGCGTTCTGTGCACCGAGCAGACTAGCGGCGATTTGTTCTGTGAGGGAGTCTGCGATGAACTCAGCGGGGCGTGCTCTTCCGCTGAGTCGGCCGGCAAAGTCCTGGGCAAGCGAAGCGGATAAGCCGTTGCCGACGACGAGCACACGGGGAGACTGCGCTAGCGTTGCTGCCACGCGGTCGAGGGCGTCCGATTCAATGAGATCTGTGAGTCGCGAAAGGTGCCGCGTGAATTCTGTTATCCGGTTTTGGAGGCTTCCCAATACGCCACCAAGGGCGGCCGTACTTTGCGGCGCTGGGCGAGTGGCAACCTCTAGGGTCATTGCCACCCGCAGTTGTTGGTAGCCATCGTATCCGAGTTTTTGAGCTGTTCGAATAACTGTTGTTCTACCAACTTGCGCTCGAGCGGCTAGTTCGTTTGCAGTGGCTTCCACGGCCCAAACCATGTCTTGGCTGAGTAACTCGGCCACGCGCTGCTCTGTGGGCTGCATTTGCTTCAGCATTGAGGCAATTCGAGTGGAGGGTGCGGCGTTTTTAGTGTCCATTGTTACCTAAAGGATTGGGAAACGAGCTTGCCTCTAATGTAGCCAGATGCTGCGTCGATGAGCATCGTTATGACGATGACCACGATGAGGAGGACTCCAACCACATCCCACTGCCGGTATTGGGTGTAGCCCGTGAGCATGTCACCAATACCACCGACTCCGATGAGTCCTAGTACTGCGGAGGTACGCACGTTGATTTCAAAGCGATACAGCGCCAGAGAATAAAGCTCGGGGGAGATAGTAGGCCATAGTCCCCAACGGATAGTTTCTAACAGACCACCGCCAGCAGCTTGGACGGCCTCGGCCGCACCAAAAGGAGCATTCTCTACTGCCTCATAAGTCCACTTAGCGTGGGTTCCAATACCGCCAATCGCTAAAGCGAGTGCTCCGGTAAAGGGCGTGAGACCGGTGACGGTGAGGATGATGATGGCGATGATCACCTCCGGGATAGCGCGTATCACCGCGAAAGTCGCGCGGAGAGGCATTCGAACCCAAGCGGGGGAGACTGTATTTGCTGCTGGGATGCCTAACAGTGTGGACAAGATTACGCCTAAGACTGCTCCGGCCCATGCCATCGATACAGAGCGCCACGTCTGATGGAGCGCTTCACTGAGTTTCGACCAGTCTGGGTTTTGGAACATCAGGCGCATGTAGTGCACGAAGTTGATGGGCAGGTCTTTCAGGTCGCCTGGGTTAATGTTCACACTTTTGATTGCGGCAAAGATGATACACAAGACTGCGCCCCAGGTGAAGTAGTACAAAATACTGCGGATGCGGATGGGGAGCGCGGACATCATCGAAGCCTCTTTCGCAGATTGACCGACACGACTTCAAGCACCAGGACGATGAGCAGTAGCTCAAGGATGATGGCTGCCAATGCGTCGTACCGGTAATAGCCGCGAACTTCATCGATTACTAACCCGATGCCGCCAGCCCCTACCAAGCCGAGAATGGCGGAAATGCGGACATTGAGTTCCAATGCGTAGATCATCTGGCTGGTGAATGAGGCGAGCATTTGTGGGAGTACGGTTACTCGGTTGATTTGAGTCTGGGTAGCACCGGCTGCGTGTCCTGCTTCGATGTAACTGTTGTCGGCGGATTCGATTGATTCGGACACCAGCTTGACCACGATCCCGACGTCGAAAAGCACGAGGCTGATCACACCCGGTAGGGTGCCGACGCCGACCATCGCCACCAAAATGGTTGCATATACGAGGTTGGGAATGGAACGGATGATGTTGAGCAGCGACCGTACTACGGTGCGTGTGATGGCGTGTGGATTAGTGGGTTTTGCGGCCCACAGCGTCAGGGGCAGCGCGCACAGGGCTGACAGCGCGGCGCCAGTCACCGCCATCGCTAGCGTTTCGACGAGTGGTTGTCCGGTTCGGGGCAGAATGGACCAATCAGGGCGCAGCATTTTGCCGAGGCGTTCTGCACCGTTTGACCAGTTGCGGAGGATGGAATCGATGTCTATTTCCACGCCGCCGAGGGCTGGGGTGCAGGAGAGGATAGTTATGGTCACTACCGCGCAGGTAGCCAGTGCTGGGCGTAACCATACCGTTGTGCGCGGCGGCAGCTGAACTGGAGAGGTCATTCAATGCTCCCTAAACTCTCGTCAGGCTGAATCTTTCGCCCGTAGATCTCTTCAAAGTTGGCGAGAGTTGAGCCAGCTGCTGGTCCGTCGAAAACGACTTTTCCTTTCCGCAGACCAATAATCCGAGTGGTGTACTGCTGGGCAAGGTCTATGAGGTGCAAGTTCACCAGGATCGTTATGCCCTGCTGTTGATTGATTCTTTGCAAGTCAGCCATGACAGCATGAGCGGTGGGCGGGTCAAGTGAGGCTACCGGCTCGTCCGCGAGGATAAGGGATGGCTGTTGCGCTAGGGTACGGGCGATAGCAACTCGCTGCTTTTGGCCTCCGGAAAGTGCGCCGGCCTTCTTCCAAGTCTGATCAAGGATGCCGACCTTGTTCAATGCATCAGCGATGATCGCTTTGTCTTCCCGTGAAGATATGCCGAGTATTGACTTCCACGTGGGCGTGTGCGCAAGCCGGCCGACGCGAACATTCTGGAACACCGTTGCACGATCTGCCAGGTTGAATCCTTGGAAGATCATTCCGATGTGTCCACGGATTTTGCGCAGCTGGCGGCCTTTGGCTGCGGTGATGTCGTAGGGGCCGACCTGGATCACACCGGATGTGGGCGTGACCAGACCGTTGATGGTCCGGATTAGGGTTGATTTTCCAGATCCGGACAGTCCAATGACTGCGACCATTTCTCCCGGGTTGATCGTGAGAGAGACGTCGTCAAGCCCAAGCGTGCCATTGGGATACCGTACGGAAAGGTTACTCAGAGTGATCGGCCAGGCTTCCGTGGGACGAGTCGCAGTCATTGGGGCCTTCTTCGTAATTGCTAGGGATGGTTATTTTTTGAAGCGGTCGTTGACCTTGCGTGCCATGTCGATCGCGGCGGGGTCGGCAGGAACCCAGTCATTGATATCGAAGATGGATTTCATGGTGTCTGGGTCGACTGTGGAGTATCCATCCATGATCTCGGTGATTTCTGTGCGCATATCTTCTGGAAGTTCGTCAGAGACAACGACACCGCCGTTGGGGTACATATCGGTGTATCCAAACACCACCAGCTTTTCCCCAAGATCTGGTACTTCATCCTTTTTCACTGTGCTGCGGGCATCCCAGAAGGAGAAGCCGACTTCGGCGTCGCCGTTGTACACCGCCATTACGGAGGCATCATTGGAAGTAACGGGGACCTTCTTGAGTTCGTCGGCTTTTACTCCCTGAGACTCCAACGCCATTACTGGCAATTGGTAGCCTGCAGGGGAGGTAGCGCCGAGGAAAGCTACGGGGGTGTCTTTGTCGATTTTCTTCAGCGCTTCAAGTCCCTTAGGGCCTTGTCCTTTGTTGTCTTCCGGAGTGGCTGTGCCATTGCAGTAGAGGTATTCTTCCCCGTTGGAGTATTTTGCCTTAACCGGCTTGTCAGCACAGTATTTGTCCGGATTGTTGGTGATAAATTGGCCTGCGTAGGTGGAAGCTCCAAACCGGACATCTTGAAGTATCGCGTGAGCGTCATACATGTCTTCTGCGGCAGCAAGCTGCGCCGCAGAGGCGATGGCGATGTGAGCTTGGCCGGAACCGATGGCTTCGACTGCGGCCTGGTAGTCCTTGGTCACCACACCGTTTACCTTGACTCCCAGTTTCTCGCTGAGGTGATCAGTCAGTGGTTTGGCGGTGGTTACTAAGTCATTGACCTTCTCGTTTGGAATGAGCGCCAAGGTGATTTCTTCCGGACGCTCGTTGCCTCCCGGTTGATCAGAGGAGCTGCAGGCGGTGATAGCGAAAGCAGAAATAGCTGCGATGGTGGCTGCGGTGACAATTCGACGCATGGTTGTTTTACCTTTCAGGATGGTGCTTCAGTGATGGTGCGCAGGAGCGGGACGAGTTCTGCGGGGTGTGAAACGGTCCACGTTGGTTGGCAGTCTGGTGTTTGGATGAAACGGTTCTTTATCAGGATCGTGCGTCCGCCGTGCTTGGCGACGGGGGCTAGATCGAACTCCCAAATGTCTCCGATGCTGATGATGTCTTTTCCTGCGAGATCACCGTTGAGTAAATCCTCAAGGCCTTGAGGTTTGCCAAGGTTGTTGATGACACGATCAAAGGCATCACCAAGTTTGAGGACATCCAAAGCTGCCGCAATTCCGGTGACAGGCGAGTTCGTGGCGAGGATCTTCTGTGCTCGAGTTTCTTGCAAGAAGTTGGCAAGGCCAGGTACTGGTTTGATGCCCGTGGAGGAAAGTGTGGATCTGGAAGCGAGATAAGCAGACTGACAGACTGGTTCGGGGATATGCAATTGCGTGGCAATGCTTTTGACAAGGGCATAACCATCCCGAGGTGCAGCAGTGTCTGGGTAATCAGATTGAACTTCTGCTTGCTCGAGGGTGGCGGTTGTTTCCGTTAGTACTGCAGACATGCCCGTGGCGTTGGCGAGAGCGGTCGCATACTCAATGACTGGGCCATCACCTTGGGAGACGGTGCCATCGAAGTCAAAGAGGAGAACTAGGTTCTGCGAGGAGTCAACGCTGCTGGACATGATGTCCAAGCTATTCCATTAATATGGACTAAAGATCCACTTGTTTCAAACAGTTGGTTAACTGTTGGGAAAAAGTCGGTGCCTGCTGGGGGTTTGGGTGTTTGGCTATGCCGATCGCCCGAGTGTGGTTTTGCCTCTTTGATCGCACTTTGTGCGGCTTGCCTCCAGAACTTCTTGGCATTATTTGTGTGGTGTTTTGGCAGGGTGGCTGGCTGTAAATAGCGAACCGACATCTCGGGCCGTTGTGGACGGTCGGGATATCGGGTGTAAAACGTGGGGCCGTTGTTACTGGCCGTCGTGGATGGTGATGGCGTAGCCGTCGGGATCGCGGAAAGTGAAATGAAGGCCGAAGGGGCTTTCGCTTGGACTGGTCAAAACTTGGACCCCGGCTTTTGTTAGACGATCGTGGAGTTCGCGTGTGTTGCTGACTCGAATCCACACTGCGATGCCTAGGCCGACAGGGCCCGCGCTTAGGTCGGTGTGTGGCAGCGGGGTGCGAAGTGTCATGGGGATTGGCTCGGTGAAATAGACAATGGCATCTGGTCGGGTTTGGCCACGGGTGAGGCCAAGGTGCCTTTCATAGAAGGTGGCGGAGCGTTCAAGATCGCTAACTTGGAGACCGATAAAGTCTGGGCCGAAAGTACTCAAAATTCCTCCTCAGGAATAGATGTCAATATCTTGACAGTGAGCATATGTCATTATGTTGACATGGGTCAATTGGAGCAATTGGAAGGGCGCATCGGCTACGTCCTTAAACAAGTGGATGTGTTGCTGCGAGCTGAAATGGAGAATGTGCTGCGACCTTTAGACTTAACCGTCGCTCAGTACGCTTGCTTGGAGGTGCTGGATGAGAGAGGGGCACAGTCAAGTGCTGAACTGGCCCGAGCATCCTTCGTCTCGCGACAATCGATGAATGTGATGCTCAAGACCATGGAAAAGCATGGTTGGGTGCAAGCGGTGGATGTGACAGGTGGGGGTCGGGTCCGCCCCTTTCAAATCACCCCTCAAGGAGAGGTTGGCCTTGCACCTGCGCGGGAAGCCGTGTTGGAGGTAGAGGAGAGGATGGTTGCGGGTCTAAGTGGGAAGGAACAATCGGTCCTCCTGCGATTGCTTTCTGTATGCATGAAAAGATTGGACGTTTAAGCCTTGCGCTGGTTTGTGTGGTGCGCTTGATTGCTAGGGATTAGATGAAGCGCATTTTTTGCGCACAAAATTTTGGCAAGAAAGTATCCGTGTTCAGCTTCTTTCCCGGTCAAAACCCTTTTTTGGAGCATCGCGTGGGTGTAAGTGCGGGGGGGATTAGCTTTATATTTTGAGTCGAGAAATGCTCTCTGCATTAATCTAAAGGAGCACTATTCAGTGCGTTGTCATGCGACTGGCAGGGAGCCTCAATGTCTATGCAATTCCCAGTAGAAAATGGTGAATCATCCACTGGCGCCAAAGGTGCAGGATGTGTGAAATGGGGAGCTGTACTGGGTTCTTCCTTTATGCTGATGATCGGCATGGTGGCTGCGTGTGGCCCCGACACCGTGGAAAAAGAAGTGCCAGGAGCAACTGAGACGGTCACTGTTACGGTCACTGAAACACGGCAAGCTACTCCTATGCCTTCCTCTAGCCAAGCGACACCTGCGTCTACTTCCGGTGCGAAGAAGTCGAGTTCGGTTCCCGCAGGTGCTGAAGCGTCAAATTCGGCTGTAGACAGGCCTGCTCCGGAGCCTCAAAACCAACCACAAGGTTTTATGGCGCCAATGCCTGAGAGAGAGGCCCCGGCTGTGCCTGCACCTGCCCCAGCAGCAGTAGCGCCTGCTGCACCAGCACCTGCACCGGCGCCTCCCGCGCCAGCGGAATCGCCGAGTGGAAATACAGTACATCCAGGTTCATTTTGTTCGGGAGGTAGTGGAGTGTCCAAGACTGGAAAACCAATGGTTTGTGCTCCGGCTTCGGATGGAAAAATGCGTTGGCAATCGGCTTAGCTTTGTGATTCAAAAGTGGGGCAGCTCCTAGCTGTGGTATCAGGGACTGGTGCACATTGAAGTGCCAGTCCCTGTCCTGTGTCATGTTCGAGATCGGGATGGCTGCAGGCGGTAGCAGCCTGCGTTTGGCTGAGGTTTGGTTTGGTACCTTAGGTTGTCGCGCCATCGAGTATGGCGGTGCAACAAGGTTCGTATTAGGGGCTATGAAAATGCGAAAGGTTTACCAACGGCTATGGATGCTGTGGTTTTCGATGTTGATGGCACGATCTGCTTTAATGGCACGTCCGTGTCTCCTGAGATTGTCACAGCATTGCGAAGTCTAAGAGAGCAAGTCAGGGTAGTGTTTGCGTCTGCTCGCCCTATCCGCGATTTGCTCCCGGTGCTGCCCGAGGATCTTCACGACTGTGCTTTGATCGGAGGCAATGGCGCTTTTCTGCGAGACGGTGGGCAGTTGACGGTGCTTGGTATTGCGCGGGAAGAACGGCAGGCTCTGGACGCAATCATCGAGGAACATGGCTTGAGGGTGCTTGTCGACGGCGATTGGGACTATTCCTTTAGTGGCGACAGCTCCCACCGCATCTTCCGGCAATTGGATGCCGGAAGGCTAGCTAAGAATGTAGCGCGCGATCAGATTGCGACCTACTCCAAAGTAGTTTTGTTTACTGAGGACTCCGCCGTTATTGAAGAGTTGGGGAGAACCTCGCTGAGTTTCACGGTTCACCCTGACGAGAGCATTATTGACATCGCTCCCGCTGGGATTACGAAGCATGACGCGATCGGCAGACTTGGTATTGCTGATCGAAGGTATGTCGCATTTGGCAATGACGCAAACGATGTGCTCATGCTTGAACGGGCGGGAGTGAGCTATTGCGTGGGCAACCATGACGCACTTGATTTCGCTGATCATCATCTTGCTGTGGAGGATGTTGCGCACGCAATTCAGCGCCTTGCGATATCGCTGGCTGGGTAATGTTCAGTGCGAGCATCCCCAACCTTTGTATTCGACAATCCTTAAGCAGCTGACTTCTCCGTCTTAAATAGTGATGATGGGGAAGCGATGGGCGTGAAATGTTGGTCTACGATCCAGTAATAGGTTGGGGCACCCAGCCCAGAGAGTTCGTGGATGGAATACGTGCCGGCATCGGGAAGGATTGCACGCAGCCAGGCTTCTGCTTCGCCGTGTTCTAGTACCCGTCCATCGGTGGCAGTGAGGCGCAGCATCAGCATGTAGGCGGGAGTCCGTGATTCGCCGTAGCCGCGGATTCGGGCGCGGGCTAGGTGTCCGACGCGGCGCCGGGTGATGGTGACATTGATAGGGGAGAGTCCGAACTGGGGAGGCATGCGAAGTGTTGGGGGGCGCCAAGCAGCGGTCTCGCGGGCGAGCGAACGGGGATGTTTGATAGTCATCTCGATGAGGTCAAGGCTATCTGCGCACCGGGACCGAATGGTGCTGGTAGCTGCGGCGATGTCGATGGGCAAGTGGGTTGTGTTGTTTAGGCTTTTCATGGCTCTGACTCTAGAGGTGGAGGCGGACATGTTATCCACCAGTATAGAACAGGCGTTCGAAATGTGCTCAGTCGGAGGGGAAGGGCTAGCCTATAGGGTGCAATGTCAACAAAAAGCACAGATAAAATCCCCTATGAGATCTGGGTCCTGGTCAGCGGTGCCTTCGTCATCGCTCTTGGCTTCGGCATAATTGCGCCGATCTTGCCCCAATTTGCCCGTAGCTTTGATGTTTCCGTCGCTGCCGCCAGCGCAGTCGTTTCGGTGTTCGCGCTTTCGCGGCTGCTCTTTGCGCCGTCCTCAGGCAGGGCCGTCGATAAGCTCGGTAGCCGGCGGGTCTACATGCTGGGGCTAGTGATTGTGGCGGTGACCAGCGGCAGCATCGCTTTTGCTCAGGAGTTTTGGCACATCATTGTGCTGCGGCTGCTCGGCGGGGTTGGTTCTACGATGTTCACCGTGTCCGCGATGGGCTTTATTGTGCAGCATTCTCCGCCAAACATTCGCGGCAAGGCGTCTTCGGCTTATGCTTCGGCGTTCCTGATCGGTAATGTGCTCGGTCCGGTGCTAGGAGCGCTGGTGGAACCACTGGGTATGCGCGTCCCATTTCTGATTTACGGAGTGGCGCTGCTGGTGGTCACAGGATTCGTCGGCACGATGCTGCGCCCGCAGCCAGATGCTGTGGAAACCGTCAAGGTGACGATCCCTGCGATGCAGGTCAACGAGGTGATCGGCAATCCGTCCTACCAGGCAGTGTTGCTATCGGGCTTTGCTAACGGCTGGGTCAACTTTGGCGTCCGCGTGGCGATCCTCCCACTCTTTGCCGCCTCGATCTTCCACAAAGGCGGCGCGATCGCGGGTCTCGCGATGGCCGCGTTCGCCCTCGGCAGCGCAATCTCCATCCAATTCTCCGGACGCCTAGCCGACAGCAACGGCCGCAAACCGTTGATCGTCGCCGGGCTGTTGGTGAACCTGGTGTTCACCGGCGTACTGGGCTTTGCGACGACCTCAGCCATGGTCATCGGTTTCAGTTTCCTCGCCGGCATCGGAGGTGGACTACTCAACCCGGCGCAGCAGGCAACCCTCGCCGACCTGATCGGCAACGAACGCTCCGGTGGCAAAGTCCTTGCAAACTTCCAGATGGCGCAAGACTTCGGCGCCATCACCGGCCCGATCCTGGTGGGCATGCTTGCCGACGTCTATGGCTACTCTACGGCGTTCCTGGCTTGCTCCGGGGTCGCATTGATCTCCGCTCTGGTGTGGATCTTCCATGGGAAAGAGACGTTGGGGCTGGTAGGGAAGCGAATAGAGAAGGTCTAGATCTTCGAGTCGAGGTAGTCGAAAAGACTGCGTTCCACTTCGCTTGCCAAATTGAGATCCATGCTGACGACATCCAGTTCCGCACCATCATTACCTGGCATCTTTTGCTGGACCTCATTGGATGCACGCGCAGTACCCAGATAGAAGAAGTCGGTGCCTTCTGCGTCGTCCTTCTTGACAAAGACGTGGAGGTCTACCTCGTTAGAAACAATCGAGGCGACTTCGGCGCTGGCCAATGTCCTGCGGCTTCGTGTGAACCAGTGCAGGACGTTTGGGCTCTCGAAGGCATCTTCGTAGCTGACACTGGCTTCAACATCTGCGTCCTTGTGGTAGGTCACAAAGATCGGACACGTAGACGTGACTTTGTCTACTTTGTATCCGTAGATGGTGCTTTCGTTGTTGTTTTGCCAATTGAGCAGCCGGCACACATCCCTCCGCGAGTAGCGCTGACCGACGACCATTTCGCCTCGCCAAGAGTGCTGTTCGCGTGCCATAAAAAGCCCGGTCTCGATGATATCGAGCACTGCGTTTCGAAAGCTCTCATCTGCAAGTTCAGCGGAAAACTCGCTGCTGAGAGTTATCTCTCCCTTTTCAACTTGAATGATCGGATTTCCTCCGTACTTGGACCTTTGCGGGTCGGTGAGAAATTCAAAACCCAAGATTCTCAGAGCCGAAGTAACAATTTGCTCAGTTGCTGAAGTTTGCTCGGATTCGAAAAGCCGAGAAATGTCGCAGAGAGTTGCTTTCGGAGTGTCCAGCAGATGCTTGATAAGTAGCAACTCATGTGGACGCTTGCCGTTAAGAATTTCTGTGGAGAGAAACACCAAGAACTTTTCTTGCGGCTCAGTGGGGGCGGATTCACTGAGTTTTAAGGAATTGAGGAGTCTCCAATAGCTACCGTATTTGGTTGAAATTAGAACCGGGTCGACAGTGTTGAATCGAGCGAAATCGAAGAGCCGAGGCAGCTTGTTTAAGCGATCTTTGAGCAGCAAAATGTCCTGCTTAAGCTCGAACTTTCCACCGATGCGTGCCTTTGCCAAAGAGGCCAAGATTCGTTGCTGGGCAATTGCATCGAAATTGACGCTCGAAACACCGGCGATAGTTTTGTTCTTATTCTCGATCAGATCCTGACGGATTTTGTCCTTTTGGCGTGATCGATTGCCATAAAGTGCAATCGGGATCAGGTAGTTGTTGGAGTAGTTTCCAATGAAGTCAATGACTCGCAGGTGGTCTTTGCCTGCGCACTTGCGTAAGCCGCGCCCCAATTGCTGAGTGAAAATGATGCTTGACTGAGTCGCCCGTAACATGACGATCTGGTTGATCGAGGGGACATCAATACCTTCGTTGAAGATGTCGACAGTCAGAATGTAGTCCAATTGACCGGACTCCAGTTCGGCCACGGCTTGTTCTCGCTCAGACATAGAATTTTCACCGGTAAGCGATTTCGTGCGCAAAGGTCTTCCAAACAAGGAATGGCGGTTTAATAGTGCTGAAAGCTCTTTTGCTTCGTCTTTACGACTACAGAATATGAGGCCACGTGCGTTACCTGGATGACCGTAGTCTGCGATCTTTTCTAGTACATAGTTCACGCGTTCTTCGGCGACCAGGTACCGCAAATCCGAGGTATCAGTGACGGTTTCGTTGCGCTCATTGACAAAGTCCGTAACGCCGAAGTAGTGAAAAGGCACGAGCATGTCTTCTTCAAGTGCCGCTTGCAAACGGATTTCATAGGGCACGTTGTAATCGAAGAGCTCGAAAACATTGAAACCATCGGTTCTTTCTGGAGTCGCCGTTAGTCCCAGCAGGAAATCTGGTGTGAAATGATCAATTAACCGCTGATAGGACTCAGCGCCTGAGCGATGGACCTCGTCGATCACGATGTAATCAAACTCAGCTGGCGGGATTTGAGATAGATTTTCTGGTCGAGACAGCGATTGAATAGAAGCGAAGACGAAGCGACAGTCTATTTCACGCCTGGCCCCAACGAATTTGCCAAAGTACTCGCGCGGAAGTTCCAACACCTTTTGAAACTCAGAAATAGCCTTGTCTAGGATTTGTTCGCGGTGGACCACGAATAACATCTTTTTCGGGTTTGCGTTTCTTACCGCGAGCGCTGCCAGTATCGTTTTGCCGGTGCCCGTTGCAGAAACGACGACCGCTCGACGCTCTCCAGCTGCTCTAAGTTCGTCGATTGCCTCCAATGCTTGCTCCTGCATTGCATTGGGTTCGATCCTGGTTTCGGGAGACCACTTCGAGTCATCGACGATTGTTTGAACTTGGACCCGGGGACGGCGAGTACGTTCATACTCATCGACCCAATCGGTGGAAAGCGGCACGGAGCTAGCCAGCTGTCGGTTGATGGCGTCAGCAATTTGATATGAAATATCGCCATCTTGATGCGCGGAAAACTTTAGGTTCCACTCCTGGTTCACCACTAAGGCTGTATCGGTGAGGTTGGAACTGCCGACGATTGCGGTGACAAAGGGAGAGCGTTCAAATACGTAGCCTTTGGCATGGAAACCGCTACCAGGCTCATCGTAAATATGAACTTCAACATTATCGAGCAACAAGAGCTCACGAAACACATTCGGATGATTGAAATCCAAATATCGAGAGGTCACAATAGTGCCGCGCCCGGGAAAATCAAGCAATGCTTGTTTTAGCAGAGCAAGCCCTGACGAGGAAATGAACGCGATAGAGAACCTAAAATTTTGTGCGGTTCTTAGTTCCTCCCGGATAGCTGCCAACATCGTTTTTGAATTCTCATTAGCAATGAGGTGAGGTTCGAAGTGTTGTGGGGAGGTCAAATCGGCGTTGATAAAGCCGAATTTGGTATCGAGTTCAAGGGCGGACAGCCGCGAGTCCATTTCTTAGCTTTCGGACATAATGATGTCGACGGCCGGAATGTCAGCAGGGGCCCAAGTTAGCTCTTTCATTTCGGACCTATTGACCCACCGAATTTCTTCATGTTCGGTCAACGATGGCTCATCTCCAACGAGGGTGCAATAGAAAGTAGTCAACACGATGACTGCGAAATCATACTCATGCTCAGTAGTGGTCACTTTGTCGCCGACCGTGATGTTGCAATTGAGTTCTTCTCGGAGCTCGCGGGCAAGCGACTGTTCCGGGGTTTCCCCGACTTCAATCTTGCCGCCCGGGAATTCCCAGAAGCCGCCTAGGCTCATTTGTGGTCCGCGCTTAGCCGCCAATATCGTGTCGTCGCGGACGATGACTGCCCCGGTGACTTCAATACGCTTCTTCACTAAATGCTCCTTATCCTGCAACTTTTACTGCTAAAGGTTAGCACGCGTGTGAGGCCGGCCTCGGTCTAAAAACACGGCTTTTGCTCGTCGCCGAGCGGAGCGGCATTTGAGAGTAGTGAAGAATTTGCGCACTTGGTTCGATCTGGCCGAGCTCACTGTGGGACTGCTGGCTCAGCGTCTGAATGGGCGGGGAATGAACCCTAAAGGGGTAATTGCGAGTGCCCCCATTAGCAGGATTAGCATTTGCATTGATGATTGAAGGTAAATGCCACATACCCCCAGGGTAGGGGGGATTCTTGACACTTTTTGGGTTGTTGAGCGCCGCTTGGACCGTAGGTAAAACGTTCCCTAGTCAAAAGTGTCATGTTATAAACAATCGCATGTGATTTGAGACACATGAAAGTGTGGGGCTGGTCACGAGGAAAGCCCTGATTTGGCGAACTACCACCCAAGGAGAAGTCTTTGTCCACTGCAATCAAAGCGCCTGAGCGCCCGAAGATGACTGCCAGCGACTGGCAGTCACCCAAACACCGTCGTTCCGTACTAGGCGTCGTGACCATCATGTTCCTGGCAATGATCTTCGACGGTTATGACATCGTCGTCTACGGAGCAGTATTGCCCACCTTGATGGCGGAACCGCACCACCTCGGCCAGATGAGTGCTGCTGTCGGTGGCAGTCTAGGCTCCTACACCATGATCGGCATCATGTTCGGCGCACTTGGTGCCGGCGCGATTGGTGACCGCATTGGACGACGTCGCATGATGCTGGTCGCTACAGTGTGGTTTTCTATCGGGATGGCGGCAGGATCATTCGCCCAGACCATCGCATTCTTTGGAGCGACACGATTCTTCACGGGCTTGGCGCTTGGTGTGATCACCGCAGGAGGCGGCGCAGTCATTGCCGAGTTTGCACCGCCAGCCCGCAAGAACATGTACAACGCTATCGGTTATGTGGGCATTCCTATCGGCGGCGTTGTAGCCTCTCTGTCTGCCATCTGGTTCCAAGACCTTATTGGCTGGCGTGGCCTGTTCCTTATTGGCGCAAGCCCGATCCTGTTTTTGTTCCCGATGGCTCTAGTAATGCTTCCGGAATCTCCGCGTTGGCTGACGGCCATGGGGCGCCGCGATGAAGCCAACGCGATCTGCGAAAAGTTCGACTTTCCTAAATCCCAATTCGTTGCGGAAAAGGTGGTCCTTGAGGAAACTCACTCAGGTGAAGTGGTGAAGAAGGAAAAGATTGGCTTCGGGGCGATCTTCTCTGGCAAGTATTTACTTCCCACTGTCTTGATCGGCATCATGAGTTTCATGGCCATCATGGCTACATACGGCCTCAATACTTGGCTGCCGCAAATCATGAAGGCCAATGGTATGTCCGCTAGCGGTTCCCTCTATACCTTGGTTGCGCTGAATTTTGGTGCTGCTGTTGGTGCACTCGCAACCTCTAAAGTCGCTGACATGATTGGGCCGAAGCCGGTCATCGTCTTCACCTTCGCCACCGCCGCGCTCTGTATGTTTGCCATGCCATATCTGACGGTGCCGGCTGTAATGTATTCCGCAGTCGCGCTCACCGGAATGGGCTGTACCGGCACCCAAATTTTGATCTACGGCATGACCTCGAATTATTACCCCACCCAGGCTCGCCAAGCTTCCATGTCTTGGTCCTCTGGATTTGGTCGACTTGGTGGCATCGCAGGCCCAGCTCTGGGCGGGATTCTCATCACGATGGGGCTCGGCGCGTCAGATGCCTTCATGGTGTTTGCAGTGGCAACCGTCATCGGCGCAATCTGTACCCTGATGTTCCCAGCACGGCGCAAGACTTAGCCGGCGTCGAAAAGCTCCCGCTTAGAGGAATTTTCAAGCGGTGGCTTCAAGTGAAAAATTAGCACCCACGACCAGGAGGAGTTGTTCCTGCGGTCGTGGGTGTTTGTTCAAGCTAGGGGAGGGCTGGCTATTCAGCCGGGGCGCTCTGGCTCTTGGAAGCCCCGGTGACAAAGTACAGCACCGTCATAACCAGAGTGAATGCCACGCCCACGATGAGTGCGGAATGGAAATCTGGCTGCCAGGCCATGATGCCGAAGGTGAAGATAATGAACGCGATGGCGAAGTACTGGCCGTATGGCCACAGTGGAACTGGGAACTTCAGCGCAGCTTGCTCGGTGGCAGACATGTGGCGTCGAGAAGCAACCTGCGCCAGCAGGATCATCAGCCATACAAAGACGGTGGCAAAGGTGGCCAGGGCGGCGACCGTCTCGAAGACCGATTCCGGCAAGAAGTAGTTCAGCGCCACACCGATGACGAGGACGATGAGCAGGGCAATGGTGGTCATGACGGGCACGCCACGCTTGGTCGTCGCCATGAACTTCGGGGCGTGGTTGGTGCGTGCCATGCCGGTGATCACGCGGCCGGCACCGAAGAGATCCGAGTTGATGGCGGAAAGCGCGGCAGAGATGACCACCACGTTGAGCAGTGCAGCGGCCCAGTTAACGCCCAATGCGGTGAAGATCTGGACGAAGGGGGACTCGTCGCCAGTGATGGTGCGCCACGGGTTGATCGCCACGATCACGAAGATCGCCAAAACGTAGAACAGCAGGATGCGGACCGGGACGGTGTTGACGGCCTCTGGGATGGACTTCTCCGGCTTCTCCGCCTCAGAAGCGGTCACACCGATAATCTCTGTGCCGCCGAACGCAAAGAGGACCAGGATGAAGGCCGAAATCATGCCACCGAAACCATGTGGCATAAAGCCGCCGTCATTCCACAGATTGTCCACCCCCACATGCTGGGAACCGCTGCCCAGGCCGAAGATGAGGATTGCGGCGCCACCGATGATCATGGCCACTACGGCGGTTACCTTGATGATCGTCATGCCGAATTCAAGCTCGCCAAACCAGCGAGCGCTAGCAAGGTTCGCGGCACCCACGATCAGCAAAGTCACCGCCACCCAAATCCACTGCGGTGAATCCGGGAACCAGAACTTCATATACACCGCGATGGCGGTAAGGTCCGCTAGACAGACGATGACCATCTCGAAGGCGTACATCCAGCCAGTAATATAGCCAGACCAACCACCAAGGTAGCGGCGTGCATAATCAGCAAAGGAGCCGGTAACCGGGAGGTGGACTGCCATCTCGCCCAAGGCACGCAGCATGAAATAGACCACCGCGCCGCCGAGGAGATATACCAACAACACTGACGGACCGGCGGCCTGAATAGCGCCAGCCGAGCCGTAGAACAGGCCAGTGCCGATGGCCGAGCCCAACGCAATGAAATGAATGTGTCGCGCTTTGAGTCCAGCTCCGCGTGGGAGTGGTGCAGGGGCTGTGGCCTGTGTAGACATATCTGCCTTCTAGGTATTTGAGAGGGGTGAGATCAGCCCAAATCCTACATGTTATTCAGTGGATTGAAAAAATACATTCAGGGTGCGGGGGCGTAGGTGGCGTAGTTTTCATCCTGCTTGGTCACCACAATGACTCGGTGTGGGCGAGCGCTAGGCATGTGGGCGTCGGCAAGCGCACTGCACTCGGCGTAGAGTCGCGGCGCCTCAGAAGCGGGGGAGGGATGCGTGCATCGAACGACCACGCGGTAGTGATGGTCATTATCGATATAGGCGTAGGAGCCATCGGGGAGTGCGTCGTCGATCGCTTGCGTCGCCGCTGCCACCTCCCGGGCCGGGTCCAACGCGGGGTCCTCCATCTCGTAAGGGATGAGAGAAAACAACAGTATCGGCGCGAAAAACAAGACCGGTGCCAGCCACTTACGCATGCGAGCACGCCTTTGGGTTGAGCTGAATCGCAATGTCATGCTGCTCCGCCAGCCCAGCCAGGTGCGAGCGGAACGCCGGATCAACCTCTGCAGGTGGGCAGACGAAAACTTCCTCGTAATACATCGGGATGTAGATCGACTCCGCCGGAGGAATTTCAGCAAGCACAGGGGCAAGCTGCTCCCAGCGCTGCCGGTCAATGCCCACGATGGTCATGCGCTGCGAATCCACTATTGAGGTGGTGTGAACCACGGTGTTCGGGCCAATCTTCGGGAGCACTGACTCCAGCTCGTCCCAGTGCGCTGGCAGCGCTGCCGCGGTGGTAGGGGATAGCGACATATCAAAAGTGGTGGTGCCGCCGAAATGCCAGGCATCCTCTAGCACCCACGGTTCCGGGGTGTTGTGCACAAACTCTTTAGCAAACTCGACGACCTCGTGTTGCTCGGCAAGATCGCTATAAGCCCTGTCAATACTCGATTGGTAGGAGCGGTAAAAATTAATCACTAAGCCGATTGCCGTGCCTGCCAAGAGAGATACAAACAGCACCACGACAGTTAGCGTAGTGCTGGCGGTGCCGCGTGCAGGCATCCTGACCTCCTCATTGAGCAGTGCTTGCGCAGTATTCTAGCGGGGGTTGGGATGCTGCGCAGCCCACTTTTAGCCACCACTTTTTCAGGCGCAAGAAGCGAGATTGCACTGCGACGGAGCATGCGCTGCAGCGTTGGCTTCGCAAAAATGCTGCAGATAGCGTACCGTGGGGAGACAATGAGTAACATCGAGAACGTTGCCAGCGGCGAACAAGAGCTGGAAAATATTACAACGTCGGAATCTCAGGATAATTCGCAGGATGTCGTAGCCGATCAGGCTGCAGAAGACATCAGGGATGCGAACACTTCTGAGGACGACTCCACGCAAGGGTTTGAAAACCTAGGACTGCCTGCAGAAGTGCTGAAGGCAATCGCCAAGGTCGGATACGAAACCCCGTCCCCAATTCAGTCAGAGACAATCCCTGTCCTCATGGAAGGCCGCGACGTCGTCGGACTGGCCCAGACAGGTACCGGTAAAACCGCAGCCTTCGCGCTGCCTGTGCTTTCCCGTATTGATAAGTCTGTCCGTGCGCCACAAGCGCTGGTACTGGCGCCAACTCGCGAGCTGGCACTGCAGGTTGCAGATGCCTTCCAGGAGTTTGCTGATCACCTCGGTGGCATCAACGTGCTGCCAATTTACGGTGGCCAGGCTTATGGCATCCAGCTATCCGGTCTGCGCCGCGGTGCACAGATCATCGTGGGCACCCCAGGTCGCGTCATCGACCACCTGAAGAAGGGCACGCTGGACATCTCCGGCCTGCGCTTCCTGGTGCTCGACGAAGCAGACGAGATGCTCAACATGGGCTTCCAAGAAGATGTGGAACGCATCCTCGAAGACACCCCAGAAGAGAAGCAAGTAGCCCTCTTCTCTGCAACGATGCCAAACGGCATCCGCCGCCTGTCCAAGCAGTACCTGAACAACCCTGCAGAGATCACGGTTAAGTCCGAGACTCGCACCAACACGAACATCACGCAGCGATTCCTCAACGTCTCGCACCGCAACAAGCTCGACGCGCTGACCCGCATCCTCGAGGTCACCGAGTTTGAAGCCATGATCATGTTCGTGCGCACCAAGCATGAAACCGAAGAAGTAGCCGAAAAGCTGCGCGCCCGTGGCTTCTCCGCTGCCGCCATCAACGGCGACATCGCCCAGGCACAGCGCGAGCGCACCGTGGATCAGCTCAAGGACGGTCGCCTGGACATCCTCGTGGCTACCGACGTCGCTGCCCGTGGCCTCGACGTTGAACGCATCACGCACGTGTTCAACTTCGACATCCCGCACGACACCGAGTCCTACGTGCACCGCATCGGCCGCACCGGCCGTGCAGGCCGCTCCGGCGAGGCGATCCTGTTTGTGACCCCTCGTGAGCGCCGTATGCTGCGTTCCATCGAGCGGGCCACCAACGCGACCCTCATCGAGATGGAACTGCCGACTGTCGACGAAGTCAATGAATCTCGCAAGGCGAAGTTCGCTGACTCGATCACGGAGTCTTTGGAAGATTCCCAGATCTCGCTGTTCCGCAACCTGGTCAAGGAATACTCCGAGGAACACGACGTGCCTCTCGAGGACATCGCCGCAGCGCTGGCTACTCAAGCACAAGCTGGCGACGACTTCCTGCTCAAAGAACTCCCACCAGAGCGTCGCCGTGAGCGCAACGATCGCCCCGAGCGGGATGACCGCCGTGGACGTGACCGCTTTGATCGTGAAGACCGTGGCCCACGTGGCGGCGGGGATCGTTTCGAGCGTTCCAGCGAGGACATGGAAGTGTACAAGCTGGCCGTCGGTAAGCGCCAGAACGTGCGCCCGGGTGCCATCGTTGGCGCGCTGGCGAACGAGGGCGGCCTGAATTCCAAGGACTTCGGTCGCATCACCATCGCCGTTGACCACACGCTAGTCGAGCTGCCTAAGAACATGCCGACCTCCGTGCTGGAGCGCCTAGCAGACACCCGCATCTCCGGTCAGCTGATCCACATTGAGGCTGCTCCAGGCGCCGATATGGGACCACGCGGTGGCTTCCGTAATCGGGACTCTGACGGTCGTCGCAGCCGCGATGATCGCCGTGGTTACCGTGGTGGCCGGGAAAATCGGGAAGAAAGTGGTGGCCGTGGTGGCTACCGTGGCGGCCGAGATCGTGATGATCGCGGACACCGAGGCAACCGAGATGACCGTAATGATCGCGGTGGCTTCCGCGGTGGACGCGGCGGATTTCGTGGCGATCGCTAAGTAGTTTCGTAGTTTTCTCTAGCGCCGGCTCCCTTTATCGGGGGTCGGTGCTTTTGCGTTGGGGTTGTTGGCGAACCCTTGTTGCCGAACTTTGCAGGTGGTTGGTTTTGGGGGTTGGGGGCATCCTGGGCGGTGTCAAGCTGTGAATGCACCACAAACCAGAAAGGTGGTTCGTGGTGGTTCAACGATCAACACAGAAGATAAGGGACCATGCGGTGGCTTCGGTGCTTGCCGGCCGACGGGTAACTGTGGTCG
>NZ_JBBHKY010000009.1:0-96915 GCF_037482665.1 Corynebacterium sp. H127 | reverse complement strand
CGACCACAGTTACCCGTCGGCCGGCAAGCACCGAAGCCACCGCATGGTCCCTTATCTTCTGTGTTGATCGTTGAACCACCACGAACCACCTTTCTGGTTTGTGGTGCATTCACAGCTTGACACCGCCCTGGGAAGTTCGGCAAAAGGGGTTCGCGATCAACTGCAAGCGTTTGCCTAGGCCGAACATCCGGGTATTCCGCTGAACTTTAAATGCCGAACTTCCCAGTACAGGCTTAGTGAAAACCAGTGACATCCAGGGAAGTTAGCTATCGATGGTTCGCCGCGAACCTCGCAGCAGCGACACATACAGGCTGATCAGGATCGCGATCATCAGCCATAAGTAACCGGACAGGATGAACTTCTGGCCGAAGTTGAGCTGGAACATCTCGTTGCCAAGGTCGCCGAAGATCCACTGCGGCTTGATTTGGAGACAGAATAGCCACGTCGCTATTCCGGAAACTGCCAGCTCAACCGGGTTTCCTGGCGTGTTCACCCAGCGGTAAATGAGAGCCATGGCGAAAAGCGGCATCCAGACCCAGTGGTGGGTCCAGGAGATGGGGGAGATCATCAGCATCAGGCCGGCGTTGACCAGCCCGGCGTCGATAAGCATGCCGCGGCGCAGCATCAGCAGCATCAAATGCGCACAGAGCGCAATCGCGAGCAGCACGATCACTAGCCAGGCTGTATCGATCAAGCCTTGGTGCGCCATCGCGGCCTCTTCCGAAGGTGCCCAGCGCGCAAGCATGCCCTTGATCGACTGATTCGACAAGTAGGCAGTGCCGACGCCGGCCCCAGAGGTCGAATTCATCTTTAGCAGCATGCCGAGGAAGTATTCCTTGGTCGCGCTCAGGCGAATGCAGGCGGTGAGTGCGGTGACGATGACACCAGAGAGCGCGGCGAATCCAATGGCCTTGAAGTCTTTGCGGAGTAGGAAGTACAGGCACAGCATCACCGGGGTGAGCTTGATTGCGGCGGCGATACCGATCAGGGTGCCTTGGGGCAGAAAGTGCTTGCGTGGGACGAGGTCGAGCACACACAGCGCCATCACTAGGACGTTGATTTGGCCGAAGTTGGCGTTCTGTGTGTGGGGTTCGGACAACAGCGCCAGTGGCCAGATCAGCGCGGTGTACATCAGCGCGAGCTCCGGGGTGCGGGGCATCAGGGCTCGTGCGATGACGAAGATGCATAGGAAGGTCAGCGCCGCGGACATGAGAATGATCGCGATTCCCGCCACCACGTCGCTCATCAAGGCGAAAGGAGTCAGGATCGCTGCACCGAATGGTGGGTAGATGAAGGGCAGCGCGATGCCACCAACATCAAAGGGGCTTTCGTATAAGGATTTGTTGTCGATGAAGGCGCGCGCCCCCGCCCGGTACACCTCCATATCGATGCGGGAATGCCAGTTGAGAAAGTAGTTAATGATCTGCCAGAGGCCGATTGTCAGTCCCATGGCGGTGATCGTTTTCCGGAGTTTCGGAGAAACCTCAAAAGTCATGGGACTGTATCTTAGTCCACTTGGCGGACGGCCCCCTTGTCGGCGGAGGTTGCCAACGCGGCGTAGGCACGCAATGCCTTGGTCACCGGGCGGTTGCGCGCGCGTGGCTGCCAGGGGCGATCGCTCGCCGTCATCGTTTCTCGACGCCGCTGCAACTCATCCTCGTCGACAGCCACTGACAGCTCGCGGGTGTGCACGTCGATGGTGACGATGTCGCCGTCTTCGATCAACCCGATAACTCCACCATGTGCGGCCTCAGGGGAGATGTGGCCGACGGAGAGCCCAGAGGAGCCTCCGGAGAAGCGGCCGTCTGTGATGAGGGCGCACTTCTTGCCAAGTCCTGCGCCCTTGAGGAAGGCTGTCGGGTGCAGCATCTCCTGCATCCCTGGTCCGCCGGAGGGGCCTTCATAGCGCACCACCAGGACCTCGCCGGCCTGAATAGTGCGATTGAGGATCGCGGACACGGCTTCCTCTTGGGACTCGACCACGCGGGCAGGACCGCTGAAATGCCAGAGCTCTTCTTCAATGCCCGCGGCCTTGATGATCGCGCCGTCGGGAGCGACGTTGCCACGCAAAACGGCGAGGCCACCATCCTTGGTGTAGGCGTGGGCCACGTCGCGGATACAGCCGTTTTCTGCGTCGGTGTCGAGGGTTTCCCAGCGGTTGGCTGTGGAAAAAGGCTCGGTGGTCCGGATGCCGCCTGGTGCGGCGTGGAAGAGCTCAATAGCTTCCGCGCTGGCCGTACCCGAGCGGATGTCCCATTGGGCGATCCACTCCTGCAGCGAGTCGGCGTGCACCGAGTGGACGGCGGTGTTGAGGAGGCCGCCACGATAGAGTTCGCCGAGGATCGCCGGGATACCGCCTGCTCGGTGGACATCCTCCATGTGGTAATTCGAATTAGGGGAGACCTTGGACAGGCATCCGACCCTCTTGGACAGTGCATCGATATCAGACAGGTCGAAATCTATCCCACCTTCCTGAGCTGCAGCGAGGATGTGCAGGACGGTGTTGGTCGAGCCGCCCATTGCCATGTCCAGCGCCATTGCGTTCTCGAAGGCTGCCCGGTTGGCGATGTTGCGCGGCAAGACGGACTCGTCGCCATCCTGGTAGTAGCGCTGTGCTAACTCGACGATCGTGCTGCCCGCCTTTTCAAAGAGCGCGCGGCGGGATTGATGAGTCGCCAGCGTGGAGCCGTTGCCTGGCAGTGAAAGCCCCAGAGCTTCGGTAAGACAGTTCATCGAGTTTGCGGTGAACATGCCGGAGCAGGAACCGCAGGTTGGGCAGGCGGACTGCTCGACAGCGCTGAGTCCGGCGTCATCTACGGCATCGCTTGCTGAGGCAGAGATCGCGGTGATCAGATCCGTCGGTGCGTGCGCCACGCCATCGACCACTACTGCTTTGCCAGCCTCCATCGGGCCACCGGAAACAAAAACGACGGGGATATTAAGACGTAGGGCGGCATTGAGCATGCCTGGGGTGATCTTGTCGCAGTTGGAAATGCATACCAGAGCATCAGCGGTGTGTGCGTTAACCATGTATTCCACGGAATCGGCGATGATCTCGCGGGAAGGCAGTGAGTACAGCATGCCACCGTGGCCCATAGCGATGCCGTCGTCGACAGCAATCGTGTGGAATTCTTTGGCTACGCCACCGGCGGCTGTAATAGCCTCCGCTACGATGTCGCCCACGTTCTTCAAGTGGACATGGCCGGGAACGAACTGAGTATATGAGTTGGCGATCGCGATGATTGGCTTGCCAAAGTCATTGTCGCCCATGCCCGTTGCGCGCCAAAGCGCGCGGGCACCAGCAGCGTTGCGGCCAACGGTGGTTACGGTGGAACGAAGGGGAATCATGGCTTCAGGCTCATTTTCTTGGGTTGGTTCGTTCCCGTGGCGCCTCAGTCTGTGCGACTCTCGGCTTCCTCTTTGCTCATGATGACTTGGCGGCCGTCGCGGTGAAAGATGACCACCTTTTCATCAGCTGCTTCGCGGCCCGCGGTCAGGACATCGACGATGCGACCTTGGGAGGCCTGGCTGAGCGCAGGCAAAGAGTTGAATGAGACACCCGGGAGGGAAAACTCTGATTCTGATGTCGTCCGCGCGTAGGCTTTGCTGCCTCCGAAGCGGATTCCGCTGAATTCTTCCCACATCACTGATTTTGGCTTGGAAAAGGCGTAGTGCGCGGTGATGCCGCGCTCGTCGACCGTGGTCTTAGATTTGAGGACCCAGTAGGCGAATATGAGGGGAATAGCCAAGAGCCAGAACAGATACAGCGGCTTAGCGCCGATCACGAGGAGCGAAATTAGTCCCATGACACCCGCACCAAGTAGGTGGGTGCGGTCTGCGTTGAACGTGGTTGCCGAGGGCACTTGTGATGCCTGGGCGGTGTCAGAACTCATAGCTGTCATTGTAGGCATGGAAGAGCGGTTTTGAGGCAGTCGGGGTAGGCCGCCTGGTAGCGGCGGTCACATTTGCGCAGGTGATCGAAGTCACTCGTCAGCAATGGGGGCAAAAATGGGACAACTGTTTCAAAGTGTGGGACAATTCTGGGGAGTGGAACTAAATTCCCAAAACCACCAACCGCCCGAACTGCAATGTGTATTATCGAGGCATGCACATTATTCGACTTGTAGTACTCGTACGCACACGGCGCTTGCCGTAGCGACATCTGCTTCAAGTCGTCCCCAGTCAAGCGCCCTCGACAACACCCACCACAGTGTTGGACGAGGGTTTTGACGTTTAAGCCCCGTTTTCACATCAAGTTGCTGTAGCTCAGGACCACCACCCGCAGGACCCCAAGCAAAGCGAGGAGAGGAAAACAATGCAGATACTTAAAGGAGCATCTTGTGACTGAGCCAGGAACCAACGGTCCGGCCCCGTCCCCTGCGGCGTTGGCCAAGCGAGTTAGATCTCAGCAGCCGGAGAAAATGACCGGCGCGCAGGCCATCGTTCGTGCGCTGGAAGAACTAGGCACCGACGTTGTATTCGGTATTCCAGGTGGAGCGGTGCTCCCACTCTACGATCCGCTGCATTCCTCCTCGAAGATCAACCATGTGCTTGTGCGACACGAGCAGGGCGCGGGCCATGCCGCCACCGGCTATGCCCAAGCCTCCGGAAAGGTCGGGGTGTGCATCGCGACTTCCGGCCCGGGCGCCACGAACTTGGTCACTCCGCTTGCCGACGCCAACTTGGATTCAGTCCCTATCGTCGCCATTACCGGCCAGGTGGGTCTTGGTCTGCTGGGTACCGATGCCTTCCAGGAAGCCGACATCCGCGGCATCACCATCCCAGTGACCAAGCACAACTTCATGGTCACTGATCCACAGGAAATCCCGGCCGCGATCGCGGAGGCTTTCCACCTGGCGTCGACAGGCCGCCCAGGGCCGGTTCTGGTGGATGTTCCGAAGAACGTCCAGGAAGGGCTGATGGAGTTTTCCTGGCCGCCTGTGATGAATCTGCCCGGTTACCGCCCAGTCACTACCCCGCACGCGCGCCAGATCGATGAGGCAGTGCGGATGATCGCCGCAGCAGAACGACCTGTCCTCTATATCGGCGGTGGCGTGATCAAAGCCAACGCCTCCGCCCAGCTCCGCGCATTTGCGGAGCACACGGGCATCCCAGTTGTCACCACCCTCATGGCACTCGGAGCATTCCCGAATTCCCATCCACAGCACATGGGCATGCCGGGGATGCATGGTGCGGTTCCTGCTGTCGGTGCGCTACAAGGCGCCGATCTGCTGATCACCATCGGCGCGCGTTTCGACGACCGCGTCACCGGACAAGTCAAGAGCTTCGCCCCCGGCGCACAGGTCATCCACGCTGATATTGACCCGGCGGAGATCGGCAAGATTCGCGAAACCGCAGTTCCCATCGTCGGAGACGCTGCCGAAGTGCTCAGCGCACTGCTGGAGGCATATCGGGCACATGACCTGCCCGCGCCGCGTATGTCCCAGTGGTTGACCTACCTCAATGACCTCAAGAGTCGCTTTCCGCGTGGCTATGAGGAGCAGGGGCCGGACATCGTGGAGCCGCAATTTGTGATTCAGACGCTTTCGCAGGAGGCGGGTCCTGATGCCATCTACTGTGCGGGCGTCGGTCAGCATCAGATGTGGTCAGCGCAGTTCCTTGATTTTGAGAAGCCCCGCACATGGCTGAACTCCGGCGGTCTCGGGACCATGGGGTATGCCATCCCGGCAGCCATGGGAGCCAAGGCCGCACACCCGGACAAGGAAGTCTGGGCGATCGACGGCGACGGCTGTTTCCAGATGACCAACCAGGAGCTGGTTACCTGTGCTGTGGAGGGCTTTCCTATCAAGGTGGCGTTGATCAACAACGGTAACCTGGGTATGGTCCGCCAGTGGCAGACGCTGTTCTATGACGGTAGACATTCCAACTCCAACCTGGGCGAGCGGGACAACTACCTTCCGGACTTCGTCGGGCTGGCTGAGGCGATGGGCTGCGCGGCATTCCGCGTTACCAAAGATGAGGAAGTCCTGCCGACCATTCAGAAGGCGCGAGAAATCAATGACCGACCGGTGGTGATTGATTTCATCGTGGGGGAGGACTCTCAGGTGTGGCCGATGGTCGCTGCCGGTCACTCCAACTCAGACATCCAGTACGCCAAGGGCTTGCAGCCACTGTTTGAAGAAGACAGCCCACAGGACGTTTCCGAGGTTATGGAGAGGGAGCACTAATGATCACGCCAAGCGGACCACGCCATACCCTGAGCGTGCTCGTCCAAGACCAAGACGCCATCATCTCCCGCATTTCCGGAATGTTTGCCCGCCGCGGTTTCAGCATGTATTCCATGTCCTCGGCGCGCACGGAGAATGAAGGCATCAACCGCATCACCATCGTGTTCTACGGTGAGGAACATGCCGTGGAGCAGATCACCAAGCAGCTCAACAAGATGGTGCCCGTCCTGAAAGTTGTACGGCTGGATGAGGAAAACACGATTGCCCGCGCGCTGATGTTCGTCAAGGTCAGCGCGGATAACACCACTCGTCCGCACGTCGTGGATGCTGCGAATATTTTCCGAGCTCGTGTGGTCGACGTGGCGCCCGAATCAGTTGTGATCGAGGCCACCGGCACTCCTGGTAAGCTCCGGGCACTGCTGGAGGTGCTGGAACCCTTCGGCATCCGGGAGATCCTACATTCGGGTGAAATTGCAATGAACCGCGGGCCAAAGACCATGGCCCCCAATAGACTTTAGAAACCACCTATAGAAAGGCACTACATCACCATGGCTATCGAGATGATTTACGATGACAACTGCGATCTTTCCCTGATCCAGGGGCGTAAGGTTGCCATCATCGGCTACGGCTCCCAAGGCCACGCCCACGCGCAGAACCTGCGTGATTCCGGCGTTGAGGTTGCCATCGGCCTGCGTAATGGCTCCAACTCGGCAGACAAGGCCCGCGAGGCTGGCTTCGAGGTCAAGTCCAACTCGGATGCCGCTGCCTGGGCAGATGTCATCATGCTGCTGGCCCCGGATACCTCGCAGGCAGCGATCTTCACTCAGGACATTGAGCCCAACCTGAAGGGCGGCGACGCGCTGCTGTTCGGCCACGGCCTGAACATCCACTTTGACCTGATCACCCCACCAGCCAATGTCACCATCGGTATGGTTGCCCCTAAGGGCCCAGGCCACCTGGTGCGCCGTCAGTTCGAAGATGGCAAGGGTGTGCCGTGTCTGATCGCTGTTGATCAGGACCCTAAGGGTGAGGCGCAGGCACTGTGCCTGTCCTACGCCTCGGCGATCGGTGGTGGCCGTGCCGGCATCATCGAGACCACCTTCAAGGACGAGACCGAGACCGATCTCTTCGGCGAGCAGGCTGTCCTGTGCGGTGGCGCCGAGGAACTGATCAAGGCTGGCTTCGACGTGCTCGTCGAGGCAGGCTACGAGCCGGAGATGGCCTACTTCGAGTGCATGCACGAGATGAAGCTGATCGTTGACCTAATGTTCGAGGGCGGTCTGACTGCCATGAACTACTCCATCTCGGACACCGCAGAGTTCGGCGGTTACCTTTCCGGCCCACGCGTTATTGGCGAGGAATCCAAGGCCGCCATGCGCGAAATCCTCAAGGACATCCAGGACGGCACCTTCACTAAGCGCCTCGTTGCCAATGTTGAGGGTGGCAACAAGGAGCTCGAAGAGCTGCGCGCGGAAACTGCCAACCACCCAATCGAAGCCACTGGCGCCAAGCTGCGGGAACTCATGAGCTGGGTCAAAAATCCACTCGTCTAGTTAGTTTTCTCAAGGCCGCGGCTCCGGGATTCCCGAGGGCCGCGGCCTTTGCATTTCCATGCACGAACCCACGCCTCGGGTATTGTTGACCCTTGCAACATAGTTAAACACTTCGAAAGGTGCCGGCATTATTTCCATCTCTCGTGCTTCGATTATCCTCGCCTGCAGCTTGCTGCTCGCGTCCTGCAACGTGGCGCCTTCGCAGGACGGCATGAGCGCAGCCGAGCAGAATATGAAGGAGACCGCCCAGGTGGCACCGCGATTTGGTGAAGAGCCACAGGTGGTCTCGGATCCGAAAAAATCGGGGGCGCCTGTGGCTCAGCTGATCTTCGAGAAGTCGGAAGTAGCGGTGGTGTCCGGGCCCGAGGTGGCGGCGCAAGCGCGAGCGGCGTCGATAAGCGTCGTGGCGCATGCACCGATGCTGATCTCCACACCGGAAACACAGCAGGACGTGGTCGCAGCGCTCGGGGAGCTGGGTGTACACACCGTGCTGATGGTCGGTGATGCCACGCCGGTGGAACAGCCAGGCCTCAGCATCATTCCGGATCCCGGGACCAAGGAAGCACTGGGAGACCTCACAGCCGTGCAGTTTGAGGAGCGGCCTGCAGAGCATTTGCTCAGCGATGTCGCTGGCTTGGATCTGGATCACCCGGTGCTGCTCAACGTGCCGGGGGAGGAACTAGCGCCGCGGGATATTACTGCCCCCAAGGGCTTCCCGATGCAAAGCACCCAAGATGGTGGGACCGCTCCGCCGGTGCTCGCGGGGCCAGAAACTTCCGTAGCTGCGGTCGCATCAGCGCGCGCCTTTGGGGCGCCGGTGAAAGTGCTGGATTATGCCGATCCGCGCTTTAACGCTGAATCGAAGGCGGCGACGGTCGGACTGGCAGATAAACCAGTTTTGGCGCTGGGGGACGAGTTTGGAACCTCGGCAGAGCTCAAGTCGCGGATCGAGGCAGCTCAAACGCAGGCCGAGCAGCCCGGAGGTGGGGGACTCGTATTCCCCGGCCGTCACGTAGTGGCGCTCTACGGGCACCCAAGTGGCCCTGCACTGGGAGTGATGGGCGAGCAACCTCCAGCTGAGGCCGCCACTGAGGTACAGCGCCGGGTTGCGCAATACCAGGAACACACGGCAGACCCCGTGGTTCCCGCGTTTGAGATCATCGCTACCGTTGCCTCCGGTGGCCCGGGGGCAGACGGGGACTTTTCCAATGAGTCGAAGCCAGAAGAACTAGCGCCCTACATCGATGCCATCACCGCGGCGGGCGGCTATGCGATCCTGGATCTCCAGCCGGGCCGGGCTTCCTTCTTGGATCAGGCCAAGCGCTACGAGGAGCTGCTCAAGCGCCCTAATGTCGGGCTAGCGTTGGACCCAGAATGGAAACTGTATGGGGAGCAACGGCCTATGCAGGAAGTGGGGCATGTGGAGATCGCTGAGGTGAATGAAGTCTCCGAATGGCTAGCGCAGCTCACCCGGGACAATGATTTGCCGCAGAAGCCTTTCGTACTGCACCAATTCCAGCTGCAAATGATCCGGGATCGGGAAAATATGCAATTCCATGATGAATTGGCTACGGTGCTGCATGTCGACGGCCACGGGAGCGAAGGGGACAAGCTGGCTACCTGGGAGGCAGTCAAGCAGGACCTGGATCCCCGCGTTTTCCTGGCCTGGAAGAACTTCCACGATGAGGACACTCCGATGTTTGATCCGCAGCGCACAATGGGCGTCGCGCCGCGTCCGTGGTTGGTAACGTACCAGTAGCTATGCAATGGGATGAATAGAATCACCCCTATATTTGTGAGTAGCCATTGCCTAAGTCGCGCTGGAAGCTAGACTGTTGAACCAGTTGTCGCCACTCGTGCCGGCGGCAACCTGCTTCGCGCCGACGCGGTCGTGCCTGCGTGAAGTGGTCAATCCCATCCTCAGGAGATGTTTAAGTGGCCTCGAATGACCGTCCTGTAGTTCTCATCGCCGATAAGCTCGCGCAGTCCACTGTTGATGCGCTCGGAGATGCTGTTGAAGTTCGTTGGGTAGATGGTCCAAATCGGGCTGAATTGCTCGCGGCCGTCCCAGAGGCAGATGCCTTGCTGGTGCGTTCCGCCACCACTGTCGATGCAGAGGTGCTCGCCGCTGCCCCTAATCTGAAGATCGTTGGTCGCGCAGGCGTCGGCCTGGATAACGTTGATATCCAGGCTGCTACTGATCGCGGCGTGATGGTCTGTAATGCCCCAACCTCCAACATTCACTCCGCCTGTGAGCATGCTATTTCGCTGCTGCTGTCCACTGCGCGCCAGATTCCTGCCGCCGATGCCTCCCTCCGTGGTGGCGAGTGGAAGCGTTCCTCCTTCAAGGGTGTGGAAATCTTCGGCAAGACTGTCGGCATTGTCGGCTTCGGTCACATCGGTCAGCTGTTTGCGCAGCGTCTTGCCGCTTTCGAAACCAACATCATCGCTTATGACCCATACGCTAATCCTGCGCGCGCCGCGCAGCTGGGCGTGGAGCTCGTTGAGCTGGATGAGTTGATGGGGCGCGCAGACTTCGTCACCATCCACTTGCCAAAGACTAAGGAAACTGCCGGCATGTTTAATGCCGAGCTGTTGGCCAAGGCGAAGCAGGGACAGATCATCATCAATGCTGCCCGCGGTGGTCTGGTGGACGAGCAGGCGCTATGCGACGCCATTGCGTCCGGCCACATCCGTGGCGCTGGCTTCGATGTCTTTGATACTGAGCCTTGCACCGATTCGCCACTGTATAAGCGCCCCGAGGTTGTTGTCACGCCGCACCTCGGCGCCTCTACGGTGGAAGCGCAGGATCGCGCTGGCACCGACGTTGCCGATTCCGTGTTGAAGGCACTGGCCGGCGAGTTCGTAGCTGACGCCGTCAACGTTTCCGGTGGACGTGTTGGCGAAGAGGTTTCCCTGTGGCTCGAGCTGGCCCGGAAGCTGGGCTTGGTCGTGGGTAACCTGCTGGACGGCGTGCCGGTAACCATCGAAGTTGAGGCTTGTGGTGAGCTTTCCTCCGAGAGCACGGACGTGTTGGGCTTGGCTGCACTGCGTGGCCTGTTCTCAGGCCAGGTAGATCAGCCGGTCACCTTCGTGAACGCGCCGCAGCTCGCCGCTGACCGCGGAGTAGAGCTGAAGGTTTCCTCTTCTTCCGAGTCGCTCACGCATCGTTCCTCCCTGGTCGTGCGGGCTTTCGCTGCTGATGGCTCGAAGGCATCGGTAGTTGGTGCGCGCGCCGGTCTGGAAGGCCAGGAGAAGATCGTGCGGATCAACCGCCGCGGGATTGATATGCGCGCCACCGGCCGCAACCTGTTCATGTTCTACCCAGACGCGCCTGGCGCCCTGGGTAAGGTGGGCACCTTGTTGGGCGCTCAAGACATCAACGTTGAAGCCGCCGCGATGTCCCTGGAGCAGGAGTCCAACGGCGCTATCCTCGTGTTGCGCGTGAACAAGGAAGTTCCGGACGAGCTCTTCGAGGAGATCGGCGCTTCCCTCGGCGGTGCCAAGAAGTTCCAGCTGGAGCTGGATTAATTTGATGGCGAAGGCAACATTTCGGCAGGTCCTCGGCGCTTTCCCTTCGGGGGTGACCGTGGTGACTACTCACCATAAAGGTGAGGACCTAGGGCTGACGGTGAGTGCCTTCGCCTCACTTTCTTTGGATCCAGAGATGGTGTTGGTCAGCATCGACAATTCCTCTCGGACACTGGCGGTGCTGTCGGTGGGGGCTCCGATCGCGGTGTCTATCCTGGCAGCGCATCAGGGCGCGGTGGCGCGACAGTTTGCTAGCGGACTGCCCGATAAGTTTGCTGGCGTTGCTTGTCGACGCCTAGGAGACGTTCCAGTGATCGAAGATGCTGCCGGTTGGATTTCCGGCCGCGTGGCCGGATTGTTTCCCGGCGGCGATCACACCATCGTTACCATCGCGGTTTCCCACCTTGAGCTGTCAGGGAATCCCCCGATGGTGTACGCGAACGGAATTATCGGTTCCTAACACGCTGGTGCGTGCTACACTCTCACTCATCCCATTAGGTGAGAGAGGAATCCCAAATGTTGAAACTTGCTGTTATTGGTGGCGACGGCATCGGCCCTGAGGTCACCGCCGAAGCGCTGAAAGTCCTGCGCGCTGTGCGCGAAGACATCGAAACCACCGACTTCGACCTCGGCGCGCGCCGCTACCTGAAGAACGGCGAACTCCTCACCGACGCCGATCTGGAATCCCTGCGGAAACATGACGCGATCCTCTTGGGCGCGATCGGAGCCCCGGGTGCCGTGCCACCCGGCGTGCTCGAGCGGGGACTGCTGCTGAAACTGCGCTTCGCGTTGGATCACCATGTGAACCTGCGACCGGCGAAGCTGTACCCGACGTCGACAAGCCCGCTGGCAAACCCGGGGGAGATCGACTTCGTGGTGGTGCGGGAAGGCACTGAGGGGCTGTACTGCGGCAACGGTGGAGCGCTGCGTGTGGGCACCCCACAGGAAGTCGCCTCGGAGGTCAGCCAGAACACCCGCTTCGGCGTGGAACGCGTGGTGCGCGACGCTTTCGAGCGGGCAATGGCTCGCAGCAAGCATCTCACCCTGGTGCACAAGACTAACGTGCTGGTGAACGCCGGCGGCCTGTGGGAACGTACTGTCGCCGAGGTGGCCAGCGAATACCCGGAAGTGATGGTGGACTACAACCACATTGATGCTGCCACCATCTACATGGTCACCGACCCGCAGCGTTATGACGTCATCGTTACCGACAACCTCTTTGGTGACATCCTCACCGACCTCGCCGGCGCAGTTACCGGCGGAATCGGCCTCGCGGCCTCCGGCAACATCGACGCCACCCGCACCAATCCGTCCATGTTCGAGCCCGTCCACGGCTCGGCACCGGATATTGCCGGACAAGGCATTGCTGATCCCTCTGCCGCGATCCTGTCCGCCGCGATGCTACTACGCCACTTAGGGGACGAGCCCAATGCGCTGCGGATTGAAAAAGCCGTGGCTGCCGATGTAGTTTCCCGCACCGAGATTATTACGACCGAAATCGGAGACAGGATCGCCGCCAGCGTTTAGTCTCATGGCATGACAGTTGAACTCGAGGAGATCCGCGACTTCCTTTCCGGCTTCACCCCGTACTCCGAGCTGCCCGCGCCAGAGATGGCCGCGCTGCCAGGGCAAATGGAAGCGATTTATGTTCGCCGCGGAGAAAAGATCTTCGAAGCAGGTGACAAGAACGATTACCTTTATGTCATCCGCTCCGGGGCCGTGGACGTCCTCGATTCCGAAGGGGTGCTGCTGGACCGGCGGGAAGCGGGCCGTTCCTTTGGCTATTCCACCCTCAAGGGCGACTCTTCCTCCCTCTATACGATGCTTGCGGAGGAAGATTCGCTGCTGCTGCGCCTGCCACGCGAGCAGTTCACCATCTTGGCGGAGCAAAACCCCCTGTTGGACAGCTATTTCTCCACCCAGAGCGCGCGCATCCGCCAGGCCGCGAGCCAGCTGCGGGACAACACCTCCGCCGAGGTGCTCCGCACCAAGCTGGCAGACTTCATGATTCCGGAGCCGGCCCAGATCAGCCCAGAGGCCACGATCCAGCAGGCTGCACAAGCTATGCAGGACGCGGACGTATCATCGCTGCTCATTGCGCCGGAGTCCACACTCGAGGGGATCTTGACCGACCGAGACCTGCGCAAAGTAGTTGCCCGCGGCGATGACATCACGCAACCAGTTTCCGTGGTGATGACCCCCTCGCCGATTTTCGCTGCACCAGACGCACTCGCCTTTGAAGCGATGCTCATGATGGCCGAGCGGGGCATCCATCATCTGCCAGTGGTGTCCAACGGCGAGATCGCCGGCATCATTGCTTCCGCCGACATCATGCGACTGCTGCGCCACGATCCGATCTACCTCACCGCAGACCTCTCCCGCCGTAACTCGCCGGAGGAGCTTGGCACGGTGTATGCCAACTCGGCGGAGGTCGCTGTCCGGTTTATTGAGCGGGGTGCCTCTGCGGAGGAAGTCACCGCGTTGCTGACAGTCGCCGCGGATTCCCTGGCCCGTCGGCTCCTAGTGCTCGGGGAAGAGAAGCTCGGCCCACCGCCGGTGCCATATTGCTTCGTGGTCGTGGGCTCCCAAGGGCGTCGCGGCATGGGGCTCGCTTCCGACCAGGACAACTGCCTGGTGCTTTCCGACGACTACCGCCCCGAACACGCAGAGTACTTCGCGCAACTCACCACCTTCGTCTGCGAAGGCCTCGACAAAGCTGGCCAGGTGCGCTGCCCAGGCGACATGATGGCGATGAACCCCAACTGGCGGATGACGGTCTCCGAGTGGATCAGCACCTTCCGCACCTGGATCTCCGCCCCAGAACCGGACGCCTTGCTGCACGCGCAGACCTTCTTCGACTACCGCGGGATTTATGGTGCGCTCGACTTAGCGGAGCAGGTGCATGCGGCGGCCGTCGAGATGGCTCAGGGGGCGGGCCGAATGCGCGCCCACCTGGCTGCGCTGGCCGCACGGCGTGAACCGCCACTCGGCTTTTTCCGGGGCTTCGTCCTGGATCGCTCCGGCGAATACGCAAACACTCTCGACGTCAAGAAGGGCGGTATCGCGGCGGTAGTTCAAATGGCGCGCCTGTATGCGCTGGCTTCAGGAGTCGCTGAGGTGGGCACGGTTGCGCGGCTCCAGGCGTCGGCAGGCAAGGCCGTCTCGGCGCAGGGAGCCAGTGACCTCGTCGATGCTTATGAGTTCCTCTTCACGATGTCCTTGCGGTGGCAGGCCGACCAAGTCCGGGCGGGGGAGCGACCTTCTTACCACGTGGACCCGAAGGCGCTGAGCAAGATGGACCGCGAGCACCTGCGTGATGCCTTCCAGATCATCAAGAACATGCAGACCGCGCTGGCCACGAAATTCCCGGTCCGCAGCATATGAAAATCCCGCGCTCAACCCCAGTCTCGCAGCTGCGTTTGCTGGCCGTCGACATCGAAACCACGGGCCTCAAGGCAGGCAAGGATCGAATCCTGTCCATCGGATGGGTGCCTATCGACGCCGGCGTGATCCACCTCGGCAAAGCACAGTACTTTGTCATTTCAGACACCGGCGACGTCAGCGGGAGCGTCAACATCCACGGCCTCACCAATGATCAACTGGCCGCGGGCGTAGCGCTGGACAGCGTGCTACCGCTGTTCCAAGAGGCGCTCTCGGGGCGAGTGTTGCTCGCGCACTATGCGTCCATAGAAACCCAGTTCCTCCGTCACGCGATCGGTCGGCGATTCAAACCCCAAGTAGTGGATACTTTCGCCCTAGAACGACGCCACATGGAACGCATGGGCACCTATCCGCGCGGCGAGGACCTTCGACTCCCGCGGATTCGGCAGCGCTATGGTTTGCCCAATTACCGAGCTCACAACGCCTTAATGGATGCAATTTCCTGTGCGGAACTCTACCTTTGCTTGGTAGCGCAATTTTCCTTACGTACCTTAAGGGAACTGCAGCCTTAATTGCGTAGTGTGTGTATGATCACCCTATGCGTATCGGAAGAATTGCCACCCCAGAGGGAATGTGTTTCTGCGTTATCGACGACGAAGGAACCACTGCGAAGCAGATTTCTAGCCACCCATTTCAGGCCCCAGAATTCACGGGCAAGCAGTGGCCGCTCTCCGAGGTACGCCTGCTCGCCCCGATGCTGCCGGGCAAGATCGTCGCCCTCGGGCGCAATTACGCCGATCACGTGGCAGAGGTTTTCCACAAGAGTGCCGAGGCGCTGCCGCCGACGATCTTCCTGAAGCCCTCAACCGCAGTCGTGGGACCAGGCGCAGCCATTAAAATTCCAGACTTTGCCACCAAGGTGGAATTTGAGGGCGAGGTCGCCATGGTGATATCCAAGCCGTGCAAGAACGTCAAGGCCGACGACTGGCGCGACTACATCCTCGGCTTCACCATCCTCAACGACGTCTCCTCCCGCGACCTCCAGTTCTCTGACGGCCAGTGGGCGCGTGCCAAGGGCATCGACACCTTCGCGCCGATGGGCCCGTGGATCGAAACCGACCTGGACAAGTTTGAGTTCGACAACATCTCCATCAAGGCGCACCTAACCCACGACGGCGAGACCACCACGCCGCAGGACTCCAACTCCAACCAGATGATCAAGACCTTCGGCGAGATCTTGGAAATGATCACCGAGTCCATGACCCTGCTGCCCGGCGACATCGTCATCACCGGCTCCCCAGCGGGCACCAAGGAAATGGTCCCCGGCGACTTCATCGAGATCGAGGTCCAAGGCATCGGCTCTTTGGGGAACCCGATCGAGCGGGCCTAGTTGCTTTAGCGCCAGATGCATCAAGCCCAGCCGCTCTTTGAGTGGTTTGGGCTTTGTTGTGTGCTCCGGCCGCCGGATTTGTCACTTCGCGTGGAAGTGCTGCGTTCACCGTCGGTTTTGAGATCCCAACCCCAGAGCGCGCATGATCGTGCGAAGCTTGGCATCGGTTTCCGCAAGCTCTGCGGCCGGTGAGGAGGAGGAAACAATCCCGCCGCCTGCCCAAGCGCGAGCTGTGAGACCGTCTGGAGAAACTTCCGCGCAACGAATGGCCACCATGTATTCGCCGTCGCCGGCATTATCGCACCAGCCGACGGCTCCTGCGTAGAAGCCACGGGGGGTTTCCACGGATTCGATGAGCGCTTCGGCGGCGTCGACAGGTGTGCCACAGATCGCGGGGGTTGGGTGGACGCGTAGCGCGAGCTCAAGGGCAGTTGTCGGCTGCGCAAGAGTGCCGACAATCGGCGTGGCCAAGTGCCACATCTCGTCAGTCTTGGTGAGCTCGGGCTGGTCTGGGACTGAAAGCGAAGAACACAGCGGGGTGAGGATCCGTTGCAAGTGCTCGACTACGAAGCGATGCTCGGAGAGATCCTTTGCACTGGCCTGGAGGTTGGCGCCGGCTAGGTGATCGGCCACCGGGTCGTCGACACGCGGTGCGGAGCCGGCGAGCGGGTAGGCAGAAACCGTCGAGCCCTGGCGTTTGATCAGGACCTCGGGGGAGCTACCCACCAGGAAGCCGCGGCCCACGGGGGAGAGGTCGGCGATGAAGCCGTCGCAGTTGTGGGAGTTGTCGATCAGCCGCGCGGCGACGAGTCGGGGGTCTACGGGCGTCGAAAAGCGGATGTCCACAGCGCGGGCGAGCACCACTTTCTCCAACAGGGTCGAGGACAGCGTCGATACGGCGGCAGCGACGCGCTCCACATGCTCGGCGGGTGAGGGGTCGAATCCGGTGACGCGTGCCGATAGCTCGGAGCCGGGGCCCATCCGGTAGTAGGAGTGCGGCTCCAGTGGGCCGTCCTCGCGGATCACCTGGGCAGGGACGGTAAGGGCGGCTGGGGCGTCACGCAGGAAGGGGAGTGCACCCACGATCATGTCGTGCTTGCCGGCCTTTAACGCGGCGGCGGCATCCCAGGCGTCGGTGTATGTCTCCAAACTGCCCTGGGTGCGCACGGAGCCATGCGACCGGGAGAGCAGGAAATCGGGGGCGGTGGACGGCCGAGGGTTACTCATAATCACAACAGCTTACTGGACTAGACTTGGGTGCCATGACTGAAGTACGCGTACGATTCTGCCCGTCGCCCACCGGCACCCCGCATGTCGGCATGGTCCGCACCGCACTGTTCAACTGGGCCTATGCTCGCCATACTGGTGGCAAACTGGTTTTCCGCATCGAAGACACTGACGCCGCCCGGGACTCCGAAGAGTCCTACCAAGCAATCATCGATTCCCTCACCTGGCTCGGCATGGACTGGGACGAAGGCGTGGTCATCGGCGGGCCACACGAGCCGTACCGTCAGTCCCAGCGCATGTCCCTGTATGAGGATGTGCTGCGCAAGCTTATCGACGCCGGCGAAGTCTATCCCGCGTACTCCACCGCCGAAGAAGTAGAAGAGCGCCACAAGGCTGCCGGACGTGACCCGAAGCTGGGCTACGACAACTACGATCGTGAGCTGACCGCAGAGCAGATTGCCGCCTTCGAGGCAGAAGGCCGCAAGCCGGTGTGGCGCCTGCGTATGCCGGATCAGGAGTGGAAGTGGAATGACCTCGTTCGCGGCGAGATCTCCTTCCAGTCCGCCACCCAGCCGGATTACGTGGTTGCTCGCTCCAATGGTGCGCCGCTCTACACCCTCGTGAACCCGGTCGACGACGCTCTCATGGGCATCACCCATGTGCTGCGTGGCGAGGACTTGCTCCCGTCCACCCCGCGTCAGCTCGCCCTGTACGCGGCGTTGCAACGCATCGGCGTGACTTCGTTTACGCCGGAGTTCGGCCACATGCCGTTCGTGATGGGCGAGGGCAACAAGAAGCTCTCCAAGCGCGATCCGCAGTCCAACCTGTTCAATCACCGCGACAACGGCATCATCAAAGAGGGCATGCTGAACTACCTGGCTTTGCTGGGTTGGTCCCTGTCCGCCGATCAGGACATCTTCTCTGTGGATGATCTGATCTCCAACTTTGACGTCGCCGACGTGCTCTCCAACCCGGCTCGCTTTGATCAGAAGAAGCTCGAGGCCATCAACGCGGACCACATTCGACTGCTTTCGGCGGAAGACTTCGCCGAGCGCTTCCGCGCCTACCTGGAGGAGTACACGGACTTCCCAGCGTCCTATGACGCCGAGAAGTTCGCCTTCCTTGCCTCCCTGACCCAGACCCGCATCAAGACCCTTTCCGAGGGCTGGGAGCTCATCAAGTTCCTCTTCACCGCGGATTCTGACCTGGTGCTGGACGAGAAGTCGGCGCGCAAGAATCTGAAGGAGGACGCCGTGCAGCCACTGGAGGTGGCGATTTCGGTGCTTTCCGCGCTCGATTCCTTTGACACTGCGAGCATCGAGGCAGCGCTGTCCAAGGCGCTTATCGACGACCTCGAGCTCAAGCCTCGCAAAGCCTACGGCGCCCTGCGCGTGGGAATTTCCGGTGCTGCGGTGTCCCCACCGTTATTCGAGTCCATGGAGCTGCTGGGCAAGGAGTCCACTCTGAACCGTCTGCGCGCTGCGCGGGAAGCAACTCCTTTCGCTTAGGGGCTAGCTGGCGTTTGCGGAATTTCCCACTCCGGGTGGAAGTTTCAGCCGTTTTCCCGACGTTCCGGGGTGAGTAATTCGACCCCGGGGCAGAAATCCAACTCAGAGGGCACCTGCCACCAGCGGATTTGTTGAAGTTGCACGATTGTGGTTATAGTATTCCTCGTTGCACAGCGCACAAAACGCTGGAAACATTGGCCTATGGTGTAATTGGCAACACTACGGTTTCTGGTACCGTCATTCTAGGTTCGAGTCCTGGTAGGCCAGCCGCAGTTATCTGTACTGCATAATCAACAGAAGTCCTGCCCCGTTCGTCTAGCGGCCTAGGACGCCGCCCTCTCACGGCGGTAACACGGGTTCAAATCCCGTACGGGGTACAACATAAAAAGCTCCTTCTTCGGAAGGAGCTTTTTGTTTTCGCTCTTAAACGGCCCCAGTTGGAACCTGCATGTTGATCAAGCCGTAGGGGTGAAGCGCGGGCAACCTCAATAAGTCTAATTGGTTAACGGCCCCCGTGTACCCGGTTTGGCAAAAGAGTGAAAAACTGGTCATAACCACCGGATAATGGAACTTCTCACAAAGGCTTCCCTGCAGCTGGGGCGGTGTTTATGCTTCAGGTATACAACGTTGTATCGCAAGTAGCACCCAACTTAGATAGGAGAGTGAATGGAAGAGCTGAAAAATTATCGACGCACTCCAATCGCACCTTCTGTAAAGCGTGCCCAGCCGTAATCCAATCCTTCTACAAGCGCCAGATATGCGCGAAGGTGGAGCTAACAGAAAGAAGTGTGAATGCGAAAGAGCGTCCGCAAATACGGTCAGCTAAGCGCACACTCGACATAACTTCCCTTCAGAGATATGGCGGACGTTGCATCGAAAGCAAATGGTGTAAACGAAACTTCCGCTCCGGATGTCGAACTAAGCTGTGAACACCGCTTAGATACGGCCACTGCGTTATCAACGGAAAGCCTCACCGAAATGGTGGGGCTTCTTCCACGTCATAGGAGAATCCATGTTCACACCTCGCCTTATGCGCGCCATCAACACCGCAGCCTGGGCCCACGATGGACACCTCCGCAAAGGCACGAACATCCCTTATGTTTCTCACTTGTTTGGTGTCATGAGTATCGCCGCCAGTGCGACTACCGACGAGGACGTACTGATCGCCTGCCTGCTTCACGACGCCATCGAGGACGTCCCCGAAAAGTATGGCGCTGCCCAGATGGGCGCAGACTTTGGTGAGCGAGTGACCTCCATCGTGCTGGGCGTGACGAAGCAGGAATCGCCCACCTGGCAAGAACGCGCGGACGCCTACTTGGAGCACCTACGCTATGAGGCATCGCCAGAATCGGTGCTGGTCTCACTCTGCGACAAAATGCACAACCTCATGAGCATCCTGACTGATCATTCGGAAATCGGCGCGGAATTGTGGGAGCGCTTCAACTCTGGGAAGGAGCGCCAACAGTGGTGGTACCGCTCGATCCTAGAGGTGGCACAGGCGCGAATCCCGGATTCGCCAGTGCTGCCGCAGTATTCTGCACTGGTCGAAGAACTGCAGGAGTGCTAGTACAGCACCACGAGCGCGTCATTGCCGCCTGAGCAAGTGATCACCTTGTTCGCGTCAGTGCCACAGGTCATGGTGTAAGGCTGATTGGTTACCGGACTGGTGACGGCTACAGAAGGTTGCAGATGTTCGCGGACGTTGTCATCAGTAGCGTTGAGGCCAGCGATCTGAGCACCCATCAACGCTAGGGCGAACTCGCAGCTTGTGTTTTCTCCGGCCGCCAGCATGTGGATCCCGTAGCCGTCGCCTTGGGTACACAGCGTCATGTTGTTGCCATAGATCTCGATGGGATCTCCTGGATGCATGCTTTGTTGCAGCTTCGCCGCCATCTCCTGCTGGAAGTTGCTAGGCGAGGCCTGTTGAGGAGGCGGTGGTGGTGGAATCTGTTTTGTCGACGTCGTCGTCACTGCTGCTATCGGCGGTGGGGTGGGTGCCAACTCCGACGTGGTCGTGACGGTGACGACGGCGGTGTGAACTTCCGGCTCAGGCTTTTTATCTGCTCCACAGGAGGAAAGGCCAAGAGCAAGCGTGGCGACGACAATGAGAACAGGAAACTTGGCAGTGGTCATGCCTACAGTCTATTGCCGATTTCACTTGTACACGAGATGAAAGTGAGAATGTGGCAAGTTAGCAAATCTGCAGGCTATGGCCTAGATTTGGTGCTTTTGTTCCCTTATGTTTACTATTGCCTAGTCCGCTTTTAAAAGCAGATGCCGCGCCCCGTTCGTCTAGCGGCCTAGGACGCCGCCCTCTCACGGCGGTAACACGGGTTCAAATCCCGTACGGGGTACTAAATAAAGAGCTCCTTCTTCGGAAGGAGCTCTTTATTTTCGCCCTTAAACGGCCACACCTGGGGTTAAAAGACAAAATGTTGTAGGCGCAATGGCTAACCTCAGATTGCACAGCGAAAGGCGCGTGTTAAGCGCTCGACCCTGGGACAATTGCTTCAGGTAGCGAGCGAGATCGGTGGTCGTTGTGGCACAGAAGATCAAGGGGTTAACTGCTCTCCAGGTCGAAGCTTTGGAGTGGATTAGGGCTGGTCAGCCTGAGGATGATCCGATCAAGGATCCCGATCTTGTTTACCGGGGTCATGCGCGCAAGCTTGAGCGGCTTGGCTTGGTTGAGATCTCTGGTAGTGGGGATTCTTGGCAAGTTTGGCTAACGGAGCTCGGGAAGAAATGGCCGAATCTTTCCATCTCGGAACTAGGGACAACGCCTGCCACAGAAAAGCCTAGGAAACGCTCTCCAAACAGAAGAGCTCCTAAGTCAGAGGTGTCCGAAAAGCCAGCACCACGGCCGGTGGTGGCGATGGGGTCGGTCGTGGCTGCGCGCACTAAGTTGTTGTTTGAGGAGATTCTGGAGACGGAGTTTCACATCGTGACTCGTCCTGAGCTAGAGGATGACGGTGCGGTGGATTGGAACCAGAGGGCTAATGAGCTGCGTTCAGCGAAGAACTTGCTTGGTGATACCTGGCGGGTGAGCACTCGGTCACGCAACGTCGGGAGTTGGAGCAAGAAAAAGTATGACGTGGATATAGCTTTAGTACTGGTAGATCATTGGCTCAGTGATCCGCTTCCAGAGGAAATCAAGCGGCACCATCGCGCTGTAAGCCAAATGATGAAGTACTTGACGAATGTGTCGACAGAAATGAAGCCTCGTGCTCGCCGTCTGTTGCATCAGTTGTTTTCCGAGGTGGATGCTCGGGGTTGGTCGCACGGAGAGAGCGAAGTTGATCCGTACTCCGGGTATAAGACGTCGCGGGAACGAGGCTCTTTAGACGTGCGGGATACCGGCTATGGGTTCCAGGTCGATGGGCGTGATTTCTTTGTTTCAGCTACTGAGCAGGTTGATCGGGTGGAGTGGCCGGCGACGAAGAAAGAACTGGCGGACTACAAAGACCGCAAGCGTTGGTATCCAAAGGCGGAGTTGAAGAAGTTTTACGACCATCCGTACAACGGGCTGCTGACGATCACGATCGGTCGCTACCAAGCCAAGGATACGAAAATACGGGTGGCTGAAGATGGATTTGCGAAGGTACTGGCTGGAATTACCCTGGATCAGCTCTGGTCAGATTACGACGCTGAAATGGATCGCCGGGCTAAAGTCAGGTGGGCCAAAAAGTTGGCCATCGCTGAGAAACAAGCTGACGAGGTGTTTCGCAACCGTGGTCTCTACGATGAGCTGGAGAGGCAGGCGATGGCGTGGGATCGGTTTAAACAGGCTCGTCGGTATATCGAGGAAATGCGTGCGCGGGTAGCAGAGCTTTCTGGTGTCGAGCGTGATCAGGCAGTGGAGTGGTTGTCGTGGTGTGAGGGACATCTTGACGATCGCAATCCAATGCGGCAGCTGAAAATGCCGGTTGTTCCGACGGTAGGTAGGTTTGAGCGGGAGAGACTGGTGCAGCAACTTGCGAGTCGGGTTGCTGATGCAGAAATCGACAATGACAAGATGGATATGAGCTGATTTCTTCGGTAAAAGAGCACACTGGAGGGGGGTATATTTCCGATTAACCTATTAGGAAACGGCAAGAAAGTTTTGAGAAATTTGACGCAAAAATCGCTGATTCGTGAGTATTTTGTTTACATTTTGTTCGCAGAATGTAAACAAAAATGATCCAGCGGTAAGCGGGATCACCTCTGTTTAAAATCATAAATTATGTGCAAGCTTCAAGCGGAGAAAGTCTCACCATCAAACATGTAAAAAATTATAGTAGCGTCGCCTAATGTTGATTGTGCGACGCGATATCCAGGGCTAAAGGTGTAGCCTATTATTAAGTTACTTCGCTTGGTATAATCATTGTGTTAATTGATAAGCGGTTTGTCGTACACAGTTGGCGACTGCAAGACGGGGGATTCTGCAAGTGCAAATCACGAAGGTTCATATTAGGGGCTATAGGAAGTTCAAGGAAATGGTATTCGAGCCTAGTCTCGGAACCAACATAATCGTCGGTGGCAATGATTCAGGGAAGTCTACACTTCTGGAAGCTATAGCCATTACCTTGACAGGCCGTATTGGCCGGTCTCGAGCGTCTGACGAACTGAACCCATATTGGTTCAACAAGGAACTTGTTGCCGAGTTCTTTAAGGCAAAGAGGATGGGACTGACTGCTGAATTTCCGGAGTTCCGGATCGACTTGCATCTAGAAAGCGAAGAGAAAGGATTGCAACGCATGCGAGGCATCCATAATCTCTCTAACGAGGACTCAATAGGTCTGTCGATCCACGCACGCCCCGATCCAGAATACTTAGCGGAACTAGAGTCCTATTTTTCTACTGATGACTACCCGGACATTCTGCCTGTTGAGTACTACACACTGGAATGGAGAGATTTCTCAGACGCTCCGGTCTTCCGTACTCCAAAAGGAATCGGCACCTCGATCATCGACTCTCAAGCAGTGGCTGCCAAGGTAGGGCTAGATCTCTACACACGACAACTTCTTGACTCCAAGATCGATGAACGTGTAAAGACGGAAATATCTGTGGAGCACAGGCGTTTGCGTTCAGAACTTGGGAAGAAAGAATTGGCGAAAATCAATGAACAGCTCCATGCAGAGGCGACGAATAATGGTTCACAGGCAGTAGGTGTTCAGGTCGATCAGTCACGTTCGGCGTCGTGGGATTCGACTCTGATTCCGGGGATTGAGGACTTGCCCCTCAATCTTGCAGGGCAAGGAGCGCAGGTAACTGCTAAGACCCTCCTTGCTCTGAGTGCCATCGGCGAATCGCAGAGCTGCATTCTAATTGAAGAGCCAGAGAATCATCTCAGCCACACCCGATTGCGACTTCTGTTGAACTTGATTGAACAAGAAGCAGGGGACAAGCAACTCTTCATTACGACCCATAGCTCGTTCGTAATGAACCGTTTAGGTCTGGACAAACTTGCGATGGTGAGCGAGGGAGCGGTCCACAAATTCGAAGTACTGACCGATCCAACAGTTCGCTTCTTTAGAAAGGTCTCCGGATTTGATACACTTCGGCTTCTTCTTGCGGACCAAGTCGTGGCAGTCGAGGGGCCTTCCGACGAGATTATCTTCAACCGCTTTTTTCGGGACCTCCACGCAAAAGACCCCCTAGACGCTGGCATCGATGTTATTTCTGTCAAAGGAGTTGGATTCTCTCGTGTGCTCGAGCTCTCAGCACAGCTTGAGAGGAAGGTCGCATGTTTGCGTGACAATGACGGTAAGGTCAAAGCCTACTGGGAAACGCGCGATAACCTTAAGAGTTTTCTCAAAGACGGAGAGCGGGAGCTATTCATTGGCGATCCCGAGCTGGGCTGCACCCTTGAGCCGCAGATCGGTTCGGTCAACGCAACGGATAAGCTAAGGGAATTGCTGTGCCTCAAAGACAGCCAGGATCCGGTCGATTGGATGTCGAAAGATCATAACAAGACTGAAGCAGCTATCAGGATTGCAGATTCCGAATCCAGCTTGATACCGCCGACATATTTCGTCGAAGCAATCGCATTCGTAGTGCAGGATGGAATATAACAGGTGCATGAATTCGTCCATGCCTGCGCTGGGGCGGGCAAGACCGAAAGCATCATTCAACGATGCAAGGGAGACTCTTTAGGGTCTTCTAGATTAGCGGTTACCCTTACTCGAACAGGTCAGCGAGAGCTAGAAGGCCGTCTGGCAAGAGACTGCCCTCCGGAGTGCCGAGCGCAGGTCTTGGGTTGGTATGGTTTCTTGATCCATCACTGTATTCGCCCTTATTTGCCTTTTTGCTTTCAGGGATTGAGAATTGGCGGGTTCTCTTTCAAAGGTGAAACGAAAGATGCAGAGGAGTGGCGGCGAAAGAACCTGAAGTTTCAGAAGTCAGGCACTCGAGAAAGGTACTTCGACGCTAGTAATCGAATTTATCGAGAGACGATTGAAGAACTCGCCCTGCTCGTGATGGAGAGGTCGGACGGAAGAGTCGAAAAACGCCTCGCTAGGATCTTTGATGAGGTTGTGTTCGACGAAGCTCAAGACATAAGTCGAGTCGGCCTCGACGTTATTGAACGCCTGGTAAGACAGAATGATTTCTCTCTATATATTGTTGGTGACACCAGACAATCACTGCTGGATAGCAGCTTGTCGTCGACCAGGAACAAGGGGGCCGACCGGCTGAAATTGCTCAAGTGGTACCGGAAGTTTGAATTCGAAGGTCTATTGGAAATCAAAGATTTGTGTGAAACGCAACGGTTTAACCAAACAATCGCAGACTTTGCCGATTCCATCTTTGGGTCAGAATTCGAGTTTGCGAAGACTGTATCGAAGTTTGATCTAGTCTCGGGTCATGACGGCATGTTCCTAGTGCATGGAGATGATATAGATGCATATATGAAACGCTATAGCCCGAAGCTTCTAAGGCATTCCAAGTCCTCAGCCAAACACTTGAGCCATCTTGAGTTTGAAAACTTTGGTGAAGTCAAAGGGCAGACCTTCGACCGCGTTGCCATCTATGCCACGGGTGCCATGGAAAGTTTTCTCTCCCAAGGAAATTATCTCGAAGGCAAATCCGCCTGTAGCTTTTATGTGGCTGTCACTCGTGCACGGCATTCAGTTGCGCTCCTAGTAAAGAAACCTACCAAAAAGATGCTCGCCAACTTGCCTGACCAGATAGAAGTATGGCAGCCGAATGAAGTGTCGCTGTTCTAAAAGTAGCTTTCTGAAGCGACGGGGCTTGGTCGAGGTATTTTATGTTTCTAAGCATTAGTTGAAGTGTGGACCCAAATGAGCCCACTTTCTAGCGACCGGTCAGGGCGATAAACCTTTCGGCTTTATCCGGTCTGTGCTGCCAGATTGGTCATTTCCGTCAGCCTTGACAAGTCCCTGTATGTGTTGCGTAACGTTTGGGGTACCACTGTGAAGCCTCGAGACATCGTTCCTATTCGGTGTCTCGAGGCTTCTTTGTTTTTCGGGGTTCTTCTTGGCTACAGGCGGTTGTTCAGTGTGCCGAGGGCTGACGCTGACATCGTGTGCGAACAGTGTTTTGTGCTGTTGTTTCCTGCTGGATGATGGTCGCGTGTTTTTATCGTTCAGTTGCGCGGAAGTATGTCTCGAGACATACGGCGTGGCGGCGATAGGCCAAGAAGTTGAGGTTGGGGTGTGGTGTGTGGACAACCGGAACGATGTCTCGGGACGTAGCGGAACTATGTCATGGAACCAGACACCGTACGGGGTACCAAATCATGGTTACACACCATGACGAGGCCGTCAGAGCTTACCTGGCTGCCTCGTTTGTATTGCGGAGGGTTTCCCTTAAACGAGATTAGCGAGTGCAACTTGGAAAGTTGACCTAAAGTGAAGAATTGTGACTGTCTTATGGGTAATTGGTAATGGGTTTGACCTGCATCATGGACTCAAATCAACATATTTAGATTTCAGCACTTGGCTTCATGAAGAAGCAGGTCTTCTTCCTGGTTCCTGTGAGCGTGTCCTAAAATCTGGCTGTGCTGGGGTATTTTGCCAAGAATGGATTGCAGTTCCGAAAATCACAGCCATTCTGGAAAACGATCGCGGGTGCGATGTTGCTGCGGCAGTTCCATTCATCTGCAGGATTATCAGCTCAGCGCATACGAAGACCAGTGCTTGGAGTGACCTGGAAACAAACCTCGCCGGGCTTGAATTTTCGAGCATTTTTGATGAAGTTGAACCTGTAACCTTGCACGGAGAAGTAAAGGAGTGGCGGACGGCCTACCTCAAGGAAGACATCCAAGTCGAAGTTGAGGAAGCATTGGGCCTCTTGCCGAAGTTTTTCCGCGAATGGGTTCGAAGTGCACTGGATGTGTCAGAGCTTGAGTGTTGCCCTGGATTTAGGGCGGCGGTCGCGGCCTGCCCACAACAGTTCTTGACCTTCAACTACACGACAACGCTGCAAGACGTCTATGGTATTAGTGATGCAGAGGTTTGTCATGTACATGGCCAAGCGAATCGTGCGGGTTCAGAATTGCGGTTTGGGCATAGTCAAGAGCCGCGGACTGTAGTAGATGGATACGAGGGGGATTGGTCAAAAGAAGCAGAATATGCAGTTGATCAGGCCCTGAAAAAGCAGCTTAATGTCAAAGCGCTTGATGGATACAAAGACGCAGGTATTAGTGTCATCGTATTCTTCGGTTTTGGTTTTGGCTCTGAGGACCTCGATTACGTGAAAAAACTCGCGGAGGTATGTGGCCCTGAGATTCCGGTCGCAATCCTTGGGTCTGAAGGGCGGATTGAAGGATATTTCTCCGAAACTGAGCCTCATCTGGAGCCTTTGTGGGGGAAGCCGGTGAAGCTAGTGTTGGAAGACTCTGAACTTGCCGCAAAATTGCGAGTTTTATCTAGAGGCAGAGGAAAAACTATGGCGTTACCCTTCGATTGGACCACTGAAAACCCTGAGACATAAAATACCGGTCAATCGTTAGGGTAGTTTGATATCTTATTGTGCAAAGTTCGTTAACTATCCGGATAGCTGAAGCATTTGATCAGAGCGGTTTCGCGATTTGGACACTTGATTCAAATAGATAATCTGCAATAGCAGACGTTTTTGCTATTCGACCGCTGTGGATAGGTGGTAAACAGTCAGGGATTTAGTTAGCATCTAATGTGCTTCCAAAACCGGAGGGGGAACAATAGGCCCACTATATGACATTTTAGGGAGCGGAAAAGTCGGGTGGTGGTTGTTGGAGTTTGGTCATTTCATCTGAATTAGACTGTTGATATTCATGAAACTAAACAATTAAATACAAAGTGCAAAATGCAGCGCAACGAAGAATCTGCATGTCAGATAGACATCATGCAGAGTATCATTTGAACTACATGACTATTCAGGGATCTTGGACGGTTATCTGTTAGCTGCTACCGTCGCGCAAACGCCCACTTAAACACAGGTTTTTTCCGGCTCAATCAGGACCGCAGCGGTGTCCAACTCGAGTCGATCGGCCATCGTGAAGAGGACGTAGTCTGCGATCTTGGAGATAACTGGCGCGCTTAAGTTGAGTTCGCGCAGGAAGCCGGTGGAGATCAGGTGTGCCATGCCTTGGGCGATGGACCATAGGTCAAAGTTGAGTTCGAAGGCATGCCAGGAGTTGTGGGGCTGGCCAACCTCGGACATTACGGCCCTGGCGAAGCTGGTGAGCTCGCCAAACGCAGACTCGGGTACTGGCGATTCTTCTGGGACGGGGATGACGGAGCCGCTGGAAATGGCGGTGAGTACATCGAATCCCTGGGGGTCGCTCTTTGCGTAGCTGAGGTAGGCGGTGTAGCCGGCCTTGATGTTGTTCAAGCAGCTAGCTGTCTGTGGTAGCGAGTGGATTTGGCTTTGGATGCGTACCCGCACGCGGGAGTCAAGGCAGTCTTCCAGTTCTTGGGAGAGGGCGGAATCGCCGTCGATAAGCGCGTAGGCGGTGCCGGGGGATACGCCGATGCGGTTGGCTGCGGCCTCAAGGGTGAGTGCGTCGAGTCCCTGTTCTGCGGCGTTCTCGATTCCCGCGCGGAACAGCGCGTGCTTGATGCCTTCGCGTGTGGACTTGGAGTAGGAAGAACTCGCGGGTACGTGGGTAAGGCGTTGCGGGTGCGCGGGTTTGATCGGGGCGGGCGCGGGCGCGTCGATGATGTGCGTGAGGTTTCTGATGAGGCGGCGCAGCAGTTGGGACTTGGCGGTGGGCAAAAGCCAACGGGCTGCGCCGCAGGTACACAGGCAGCTCATGCCGTGGATGCTGGCCATGATCACCAGGCTTTTGGTTTTCCAGTCTTCAATACCGGCGGCACTGGAGAGATTCCTAAATAGGCTAAGCGACGGGTGAAGTTTGCCTTGCTGGGGTAGCAACAGGTGCAGTGCCCGGAAATTAGGGGGCTCGAACTGCGCAAAGGTGAAATAGCCCGCGCTTAGAACTTCCAATTGCTGGGGAAGCTCACCCTCGGGGTTGCTCGGGACGTAGTGCTGGAGCCGCATTTCGAGGTGATCAAGCATCGCAGCCCGGAAGTGTTCATCATCGGGAAAATACTTGTGGGCCACGGTGAGGGGCACCGTAGTCTGTGCAACTGCATCGAGAAGAGATATCTCGCGATTGATATTCGCTCCGACTGCCGCGATTCCCGCTAGCAGGAGGCGCTCGCGCACTCCTACCATGCGTTCTCGCGTCAGATTTTGGCCCATGTATCTGATGCTAACGTCCGACCTTAAGAAAAGCTTGATAATTTGCGAAAAGCAAGAGCTGATTTTCCTTGTTTTATTTACTCGTCAGCAATTCCGGTAATCCCAGCGCAGCCGTGGTACGCCAGGAAAAGTCAGCGCTACTCGTCAGCTCCGTGGGATCCGGTGAAATCTCCAGCACTCGCCGCGCTAGTCGGGGCAGCGAAGCTGCCGGCTGGACGACGCCCGATGTGCCCACCACGAGCAGCAAATCGCAATCGCGGATGAGCTCCTCGGCGCGAGCCCATTCTGCGCTGGGCAGCATCTCCCCAAACCACACGACTCCGGGGCGGATGAGATTCCCACAAAGCGGGCACTGTGGGGGAGTATCGCCCAATTCACTACGAAACGGCCGACTGCAGATGGTGCAGCGGTAGCTGAACAGGCTGCCATGCAGGTGGACTACCTCACCTGCTCCGCCACGCTCGTGTAGATCATCGATGTTCTGAGTGATCACCGGCACTCCGGCGAGCGCGACGTGGCCGGCATTGGGCTGCGCCGCCGCTGCAATCAAGGCGCGGTGGCGGTACCACGTCCACATCGGTTCTGGGTCCCGGGCCCACGCATCGATGCTGGCCATCGCGGTGGGGTCAACGTTTTCCCACAGCCCCGTTTTGGGTGAGCGGTAGGTCTCCAGTCCAGAATCGGCGCTCATGCCGGCGCCCGTGAAAGCGACAATGTGCTCGGCTTCCGCTACCAACTGGCGAGCTGCCTCGGGGACGTGGGGAGTCATTGCTGTCTTAGCTTTCTAGCTGCTGCGCGGCGTCGATGAGCAAGGCTCCCCATTGTTGGCCAGCATCGCGCGGGAAGCGGGCATCTGGGCCGGAGATGGATAGGGCAGCAATGATCGTGTTGCTGGCGTTGTTGACTGGGACGGAAACGGAAGCCAGGCCGGCTTCGCGCTCTGAGAAGGAAGCGGCCCAACCTTGAGCGCGGACTTTTTCCAGGTCGGCTGCGGTGAAGGCGGCGTCGACAAGCACGCGCTCACGTACCTCAGGGGCGCTGAACGCGGCGAATACCTGGGCGGCTGAGCCAGCGCTGAGGGAGAGGCGCGAGCCAACGGGCACAGTGTTGTGCAAGCCTGAGGAGGGTTCGACGGCGGCGACACAGAGGCGCTTGTTTCCCGAGATGCGATAGAGCTGCACTGATTCGCCGGTCTTTTCCATGATCGAGTGCATCAGTGGGGTGGCGGCCTCGATGAGGAGATCGCCGTGGCCGGCTGAGAGTGAGACTAGTCCGGGGCCGATGCGCCACCGGCCGTCCTCAGTGCGGGATAAGAATTCGTGGGCTTCCAGAGCGGTGGCGAGGCGGTGCGTCGTGGCCCGGGGGAGCGCGGTGTCTTCGCAAAGTTGCGCGAGGGAGCGCGGGCCATCGGCGACAGCTTGCAAAATGAGTACTGAGCGATCCAGCACTTTAATGCCGCTTGTAATGTCTCCTGTGCTATCGTGTTCCATGCTATGATATTAACATCTCAATATGTGGAATTCAATTATTGGAGTGAATTCCATAACGACGGGCAGTAGGAGGCTCATCATGGGGACAGGTTTAACCCTGGCAGAAAAGGTCTGGAATGACCATATAGTCACCAAAGGCGAGGCGGGCTCACCCGATCTCATCTACATTGACCTGCATCTTGTCCACGAAGTGACCTCCCCACAAGCCTTCGACGGTCTGCGGCTAGCTGGCCGCAAGGTCCGACGCCCAGATCTTACCATTGCCACCGAAGACCATAATGTGCCCACGACCGGCGTCGAGAGCGGCGCAATCGAAGAAATTAAAGACGCGATCTCCCGCACCCAAGTGGAAACGCTGCGCAAAAACACTGCCGAATTTGGTGTGCGACTGCATCCAATGGGGGACATCGAACAAGGCATCGTTCACGTCGTTGGCCCCCAACTCGGCCTCACCCAGCCCGGTATGACCGTCGTCTGCGGCGATTCCCACACCTCCACCCACGGTGCCTTCGGTTCCATCGCCATGGGTATCGGCACCTCGGAAGTTGAACACGTGCTGGCAACCCAGACGCTGTCGCTCAAGCCTTTCAAGACGATGGCGGTGAACGTCTCCGGCGAGCTACAACCCGGCGTCTCCGCCAAAGACCTGGTGCTAGCAATCATCGCGCAAATCGGCACCGGTGGTGGCCAGGGGCATATCATCGAATACCGGGGCCCGGCGATTGAGAAGCTGTCCATGGAAGCCCGGATGACCATCTGCAACATGTCCATCGAGGCCGGTGCCCGCGCTGGCATGATCGCGCCGGACCAGATCACCTTCGACTATCTGCAGGGGCGGGCACATGCACCACAGGGTGCAGACTGGGATGCCGCCGTGGACTACTGGACCTCACTGCGCACTGACGACGACGCCGAATTCGACACAGTAGTCAACATCGACGGCTCCGCGCTGACTCCCTTTGTCACCTGGGGCACCAACCCTGGACAAGGGCTGCCCCTGGCCAGCACGGTTCCTGTGCCCGAGGAGATCGCCGAGGACGGCGAACGCGCCGCCGCCGAGAAAGCAATCGCCTACATGGACCTGACCCCCGGCCAACCGCTGCGGGAGATCAAGATTGACACCGTCTTCGTTGGATCCTGCACCAACGGCCGCCTGGAAGACCTGCGCACCGCCGCCGACATTGTCCGTGGCCGCACCATCGCAGCCGGGACCCGCATGCTCGTCGTCCCCGGCTCCGCGCGCGTTCGGGAACAAGCCATTGCGGAAGGCATCGACAAAGTCTTCACCGACTTCGGCGCCGAGTTCCGCGCACCGGGCTGCTCAATGTGCCTGGGAATGAACCCAGACCAGCTCGCCCCTGGTGAACGCTCCGCCTCCACGTCCAACCGCAACTTCGAGGGGCGCCAAGGCCCCGGCGGACGCACCCACCTCGTGTCCCCAGCAGTCGCCGCAGCCACCGCCGTCGCCGGTCATCTGGCCAGCCCGGCAGACATTTAAGGAAAGAAGGCAACGTCATGGAAAAGTTCAGCACTCACACCGGTGTTGGCGTGCCCCTGCAGGCCTCCAACGTGGACACCGACCAGATCATCCCGGCGGTCTTTCTCAAGCGCGTCACCCGCACTGGCTTTGAGGATGGGCTCTTTGCCTCCTGGCGTAAGGATCCAGCCTTTGTCCTGAACCAAAGCGCCTATCAGCAGGGCTCGGTGTTGGTCGCCGGTCCAGATTTCGGCACTGGATCTTCGCGCGAGCACGCCGTCTGGGCGCTCATGGACTACGGCTTCCGCGTAGTCATCTCCTCCCGCTTCGCGGACATCTTCCGCGGCAACGCCGGAAAATCTGGGCTACTGGCAGCTCAGTGCTCGCAGGAAGACGTGGAGATCCTCTGGAAGCTCATGGAGGCTAACCCAGGGCTGCAGTTGACAGTTGACCTGGAAAACCGCAGTATCCAGGCCGAGGGCGTCACAGTCCCGTTTGAGATTGATGATTACACTCGCTGGCGCCTCATGGAAGGCCTAGATGACATCAGCCTCACGCTGCGCGATGAAGCAACCATCTCCGACTTTGAAGCACAGCGCCCCAACTTCAAGCCACTCACTCAGTAACAGGACCTACTTCACCGGTAGCGGACTGGCCAGGTAGTCCGCGCCGGTGAGTTCGCCGTTGTTGAAGCTCAAGACCCAGGCGGAGCCCTTCTTACAGGCAATCTCATCTTCCAGCGGCAGCCGCCCCTTCGCGGACATCGCGGCAATCATGTCTGGAATGATCAGGCCCTGCGCGACGATGACAGAAATCCCGCCGGCAGTAACGATCTCCTCGAACTTGCGCTGCGCATTCGCCATGTCTCCCAGCCAGGCATCATCGCCGAAGAGGGGGTCCACCTGTACCGGGATGCCGAGCTCATCGGCAATCGGGGCTGCGGTGGATTGGCAGCGGTCGGGGAGCGCGGAATAGACGGCCGTTGGCTGGAACGGCAGGAGCATCGGCACGAGCATCTCTGCTTGTCGACGCCCCTTCTTATCCAACGGGCGGAGATTGTCATCACCGGACCAAGTTCGACGATCATGCGCCTTGGCGTGGCGCACGTACAAAATACGAGTGGTTGCCGGGAGTCGGAAGCGCTTCTCGGCCTTAGCGAGCACCGTGCGATCCACCTCATAAGACAGCAATTCAGAGGCCTCGGCGATGGACATCCAACGGATCTCATCGACCTCATCATTGGGCACGAACTCGCCCCCGATAACCTCACCGGTCCAGTAATAGACCACCTTCGTCCGGTCCAGCACGGGGTACGTCACCTTGCCCAGCAACTTGCCGAGGCGCACCTCGTAACCGGTTTCTTCCTTGATTTCCCGGAATGCAGTGACAGGGAGTGATTCTCCGGGGTCCACCTTGCCCTTGGCTAGCGACCAGTCGTCGTAGAAAGGCCGGTGGATGACGGCGACTTCAATGGTGTCGAGGTTATGGACGTCGCCACGCCAGAGCACCGCGCCCGCAGCCAGGGTGGAGCGCTTGTACTCCTTGGCGGGATCGGCGCTGATGGATTGGTAACGGCCGGTGACGGCGAGATCGTTGTCCACATCCTTGTCATTTTCGTGACGATGCTTGGCAGGGTTCTTCGACATGATCTCTTCCTTCACTGACATTCGGCCGACAACTCTTAAGATAAGGTCAGTATTTGACACCATTTTTGTCTAGTTCGTAGCAAGTTGCACGTTCGGCACGCCCGATTGCGCACTTTAGTAACCAGAGGGAGAAGAAGCATCGTGGTAAAAGTTGCAGTCATGGGGGCGGGATCCTGGGGCACCACGATCGCGAAGGTCTTCGCGGATGCCGGCAACATGGTGTCATTGTGGGCGCGGCGCGAAGAACAAGCCCATAGAATCCAACTGACCCGGGAAAACCCGGAGTACTTGCCGTCACTGATTCTCCCGGCGTCGATAAGCGCGACTTCAGCGGCGCACACGGCGCTCGACGGGGCGGACATCGTGGTGTTGGCGGTGCCCTCACAATCGCTACGGGACAACCTCGCCACGTGGCGGGAACTCATCCCCGGCGATGCCTCGCTGCTGTCATTGGCCAAGGGCGTGGAACGCGGCACCAATCTGCGTATGTCCGAGTTGATCGCGGAAGTCACGGAGGCAGATGCCAGCCGCATCGCGGTGCTCTCGGGGCCAAACCTAGCCCGAGAAGTAGCGCTGGAACAGCCAGCCGCCACAGTGATTGCCTGCCCGGACGAGAATCGAGCCAAGCTCATTCAAGCTGCCGTGAGCACCCCGTATTTCCGCCCCTACACCAACTCAGACGTGGTCGGTTGTGAAATCGGCGGCGCCTGTAAGAACGTCATCGCACTGTCCTGCGGCATGGCCGCCGGAAAGGGGCTAGGGGAGAACACCCTGGCGACGCTCATCACCCGTGGCCTCGCAGAAATCACCCGCCTCGGTGTGGAACTGGGCGCCGATGCCCGTACTTTCTCCGGGCTAGCTGGGCTGGGCGACCTGGTGGCCACGTGTTCCTCGCCACTGTCACGCAATCGCACCTTCGGAGAGCGCCTCGGCCGCGGCCAATCCCTCGACCAAGCACGGGTCTCCACAAACGGCCAGGTGGCCGAAGGCGTTGTAGCTTCCCAGGCGGTATTCGCCCTGGCCCAAGAACATGACATTGACATGCCGATCACAGAAGCCGTGCACGCCGTCTGCCATGAGGATATGGCCGTGACGGAAATGATTTCTGCACTCATGGGGCGTTCTAAGAAGTCCGAGTAGTGTACTGGGGTAACATTTCCCCCGTGTCCAACAATCGCATCAAAGTAGCCGTAGTTTACGGTGGCCGTAGCTCCGAGCACTCCGTGTCCTGCATCTCCGCCGGGGCAATTATGAGCCACATCGATCCTGAAAAATACGAGGTCATCCCCGTCGGAATCACCCAATCCGGCGAGTGGACCGTTGGGGAAGCTGACCCCGCGAACCTGGTGATCAAGGATCGCGTCCTCCCGACTGTCACCCTGACCCAGCCGGTAGCCCTGTCCGCCTCGCCTGCCCACGGCGGCGAGCTGCGTTTCGACGACGGCAGCCTCTACGCCAAGGCCGACGTCATCTTCCCAGTGCTTCACGGACGATTCGGCGAAGATGGCACCATCCAAGGCTTCTTTGAACTTTCCGGCATCCCCTTTGTGGGCCCAGGTGTGCTCAGCTCTGCGAACGGCATGGATAAGGAATACACCAAGAAGCTCATGGCTGCTGAGGGCCTGCCCGTCGGAAGGGAAGTGGTCCTGCGCGGCCGCGACCACCTGACGCCAGCGGAACAGGAGCTCCTAGGCCTGCCAGTGTTTGTGAAACCAGCACGCGGCGGTTCCTCCATCGGCATTTCCCGGGTAACAAGCTGGGATGACATGGACGAGGCCATCGCCTTGGCCTTTGAGCACGACAACAAGGTCATCGTTGAGGCCGAGATCATTGGCACCGAGGTCGAATGTGGTGTCCTCCAGCAGCCCGACGGCACCTTGATAGCCTCCTACCCGGCTCAACTGCGCGGTACGGCAGATTCCGAGGAAGGCTTCTACGGCTTCGACACCAAATACCTAGACAACGTGGTTTCTGCGGATATTCCAGCGCCACTGTCTCCGGCCAACTTGGAATTGGTGCAGTCACTGTCCATCGAAACTTTCAAGGCGATGAACTGCGAAGGCCTCGCACGCGTGGACTTCTTTGTCACCGATAAGGGGCCGGTGCTTAACGAGATCAACACCTTGCCGGGGTTCACCCCAATCTCGATGTATCCGCAAATGTTCGCAGCCTCCGGGATCGCCTATGAGGATCTGCTGGACATCTTGATCCAACGCGCACTGGTGCGAGTGCGCTAGAGCTAGGGAGCCGGTTACTTCCCGCGCTTCTTAGCCTTGCGCTTTTCTTGCTTCTTAGCGAAGCGTTCCTCTCGTCGGTCCTCCTTTACCTTCCGAAGCTGCTGCTTTCTCTGCTGCGCTTGCAGTTCACGATTCAGATGCAGGCAATCTTGGGAACGAGTTGAAAGGCTCGATGTGCGTTGTGCCTTATTAACGAGTCGCTTGAGCCGCTTCGGGTTTCCTGATTTTGGTGGTGCGATGTCACCGGGAACGGCCAGCGTGGCACGCGTTGTTATGCACAGCTCGGCGCCGTTACTGAGCATCCAGTGGTACAACTCGGCATTGTTTGGCTCGGCGCCGAACACCACCTTGTGGGCATGCAAGGAGCCGTCCTCGGAAATCTCGTACAAACCGCACCAGAATTGTCCGTCGTAAAAAAGAGTGAATTGGGAAGTCATTGTGTCTCCAGGTTCGCCAAAGTGAACCTGACGACGCTGGATTCTTTTCCCCGGCGGAACCCGCTAGGGAGAAGCGACGGATGCAACTAGCTGCAACGCCCAGACTTCCTACTGAGCTGTGCGGTTTGCGCATCAGGATGAAACAGAGAATATACCAGAAAATCCTGGCCGCCTTCTGGAGCGAAACTAAGCTTGCTTAGCCTTAGTATTCGCTGCGATTGCCTTGCTCAGCGTCACAATCGCAGTGTTGCCGGCCCCAGTTGGCATGGACATCGCCACGACGATGTCACGGCCGAGCGCGAAATAGGCGCCGGACGTTGTGCCATTGGCCAAGGTGGTGTCTTGGAACCACGTCACCTGGTCGACCTGGTTGAGCTGGGCGCCAGGGGTATAGCCCTCAGGATCCGTTACACCGCAGCGGATGACGATCGGTTCTTGGCCAGGCTTGGTCCACACAGCAATATCCGCGGGAGCATTGGTGTCGCGGGTATAGCCTTCGCCGAGCTCGGCGGGCAAGGAATGCCGCAGGGCGAGGCACTGCTCGTTGTTGGCCTGTGGGGCGTCCAGCTCAGTGAGTGGGATTGCGTGTGGCGTGGAGTGCTGCTGCTTGAGCTTGCCCATGGCGACGTCGAGGTCGGAGACGGGATTATCGGCACGGCCGATGGATTCTGCGTCCGCAGTGACGGCTACTGCAGGGAAGGTGTCAATCGAGTACCAGGTTTGCATTGTGGACCCCGGGGTGGCGTCAACCACTTGGAGCCACTTCATGCCGTCGACCTCCGTGAGCGGGGAGACCTCCGTGTATTGGAGTGGCAGCGAGATACCGCAGCGGAGAGTGACCTGCTCGACTGAGTTTGATGCGTACGCGGCCGCGCCTTCTGGGGCCGGATCGGCGATCTCTGCGCGCTTGTGTCCAAGCACCTTCTTGGGCAGCGCAGTCAGGAAATCTTGGCATTCCTGAGAACCTGCCTCCGGCGCATCGAGGGTGGTCATCCCCACGGGTTGAGAAGCAGCACTGGTGTATACGACCTTGGCACCGATCAAGACGCCAACTACCAGCAAGATTGCTAGCGCCAATGCGATATACAGGGGGGTGGTATTAAATTGAGAATCTCCAGACTCACTCATAGTTAGTTAGTCTAACGTCCAGCCCTCCAAGGACTTAAGGAAGATGATGGATAACAAGCCACTGACGATTGGTGAGATCGGCGAACGGGAGACTATTGCCCGGATTGTGGCGGTCGCGCCGTCGTCACGCAATGGCGATGACGCTGCCGTGCTGGGCCAGCCCGCACCAAACTCGCGCACGGTAGTTACCACAGACATGCTGGTGGAGGGGCGGCATTTTCGCCGGGAGTGGTCGACTCCGGAGGAGATTGGCCAACGTGCGATTTTGCAGAACTTTGCAGACATTGAAGCCATGGGGGCACGGCCCGTTGCCGCGGTGCTGGGGTTGTCTGCGCCGGAGGACACTCCTATCGCGACGATTGAGGGCATAGCGCGGGGAGTGGAGACCCAAGTTGCGCACTACAACTCGGAGCTGGTGGGTGGCGACGTTACCGGCGGCGACTGCCTGACCCTCTCGGTGACAGCCATCGGTTCGCTGGGAGGCTCGGCCGCGCCCCTGACGCTGGATCGGGCGCGTCCCGGACAACAAGTGGTGGCCGCAGGTTCAATCGGCTACTCCGGCGCTGGCCTAGCGCTGTTGCAGGCCTTCGGCCGTGCGGACGTGCCACCGGAACTTGAGCCACTGGTGAAGGCCTTCGTCTCTCCGATTCTGCAGCCGGGGCGAGGCGTCATTGCCCGCGCCACCGGGGCGACCTGTATGACAGACAACTCGGATGGGCTCATTGTTGATTTGGGGACCATTGCGGGGCGCTCCCGCGTCACCATCGATCTCGACCGCGAGGCCATCGCGCCGGATAGTCTGCTCCTTAAGGCGGGCGAGCTCCTGGACACCGACCCATGGCTGTGGGTGCTCAGCGGCGGGGAAGACCACACCCTGCTGGCCACCACCGCCCACGCCGTGCCGAGCGGTTTCCGGCCGATCGGGCGCGTGATTAAGGCCGGCAGCAACGGCGTGCTTATCGACGCCCAACCCCCACAATCCACCAGCGGCTGGGTAAGCTTTTAGACCATGCATCCGTCTTGGGAACCCGTGTTTGCTCCGATCAAAGCTGAGTGCATCGCCATGCGATCCACAGTGGGAGAGCACTACTTGCCGCCCGAAGCGGCGGTGTTCCGCGCCTTCCAAACCCCCTTTGATCAGGTAAAGGTGTTGATCATCGGTCAAGATCCTTATCCAACGCCGGGCCATGCCATGGGGTTGTCATTCTCAGTCGCACCTGATGTCCGGCCTTTGCCCCGCAGCCTTAACAACATCTTTGCGGAATACCACACTGACCTCGGGTTACCCATTCCAACCTGCGGGGATCTTTCCCCGTGGGCAGAACAAGGAGTCATGTTGCTCAACCGGGTACTCACGGTAGCCCCTGGGCAAGCCGGATCGCACCGCGGCCTCGGGTGGGAAGCAATCACTGAGCATGTGGTGCGCGCCTTGGCCGCTCGCAATCAGCCACTCGTGGCCATCCTGTGGGGGCGGGATGCGCAAACGGCAAAAGCGTTCCTTGGGGATTGCCCCGTCATTGAATCCGTGCACCCTTCGCCGCTGTCGGCGCGCCGGGGATTCTTTGGCTCGCGGCCTTTTACGCGTGCGAATGAACAGTTGCGTGCTTTAGGTGCGGAGCCGGTGAACTGGGAGCTCTAGGGATGCGGTTGGCTCATGGACACAGCTGACACACGGTAACCCATAAGTTTTAGCTGCTATTTTGTCTTAGGTTTAGGATGAGTGCAGACCTTCATTATCGGGAGCTGTAAGCTAAACAACTATGTCTACTGCAACGAAGCTCGGTGGGCGCGGCCTGATCAACTGGGCAAGCCGCGCGGTTTCGTTGTTGACCGATCGCTGTGCGGAGATCAACGCGCTCAATGTCTTCCCAGTTCCTGACGCGGACACCGGCTCCAACATGTCCCACACCATGGAATCTGCATTGTCCGAGGCGCTGAGCCTCAGCGAGTCAGAGCAAGAGGACGTTGCCACTGTGTCGGCTGCATTGGCGGCCGGGGCGGTACGTGGGGCACGCGGCAATTCCGGGGTGGTACTGAGCCAGGTGCTGCGCGGCGTTGCGACGGCAACCGTGGGTGGCGAACTTGATGGTGCAGCCATCCGGGAAGCCCTTAATGTGGCACTTGAAATGGTTCTCCGTGCGATCATCGATCCAGTCGACGGCACCGTGGTCACGGTATTGCGGGCTACTGTCGCAGCAGTGAACGATACACCAGATAGTGAGCTGGAGATCGTGGTACGCATTGCCGTCGATGCCGCGCGGGTTGCGCTGAAGAAGACCCCCTCTCAGCTAGAGGCGCTGCGAGAAGCGGGAGTGGTAGACGCTGGCGGTCAGGGTTTCGTGATTTTGCTGGAATCCCTCGCCGATGAGGTCGCCGGGACGGACTGGGCGCAATCCAGTGCTGTTTTCCCTCATCACTCTCATAGTCAGCCGGCAGAGCTGGAAGTGATGTTTTACATCGAGGGGGCGCAGCTCGATGTGTTGTCGGACATCCTGAGCCCACTGGGCAATAGTTTGCTGTTGGCGCGAGACTCGGAGACCAGCGGGCAGGTGCACATCCACAGTCGGGCCGCCGGCACCGTCATCGAACAGGCATTTGCGGCAGGTAGGGTCAGTGACCTGCGCATCGAAATCCTGCCTGAGGTAACTACAGTGCCAAAGATCAGCCGGCTGGTGCTTGCGATTGCGCCACCGGGGCCGATCGCTGCGCTGTACCAGGAATCCGGGGCTACCGTGATTTCGCGTGGGGAAAAGGACATTGTTTCCCAGATCGTCGCCACCGTCCGCGCAGCGGCCGTCGACGAGGTCATTTTGCTCCCCAACGGCATGCTCGAGTACGGGGAACTGGTGAACGCGGAGCTGGCTAGCCACGCGATCGATGCGGCCATGAACATACTGCCAACGGCCCGGCTGGTTTCCGGCATTGCGGCATTGGCGGTGCACGATCCGGGTCAACCGCTGGCAGCAGATACCTACGCGATGGCGGAGGCAGCCGGCGCCATGCGCACCGCTGTGTTGCAGCAGGCCGATCGCGCCCTGCTCACCCAGGCGGGCCCCTGTTCCCGGGGAGATATTTTGGTCAGCACCACCTCTGAGACGGTGTTGGTTGCCGAATCCATCCAGGACGCCGTTGATATGACGGTGCTGCGTCTGCTGCAGGGCGGTGGGGAACTGGTGACCCTGTTGGTCACGGATGCTGCGGCGCAGGCATTGGACGTCGATAAGCTGCGTGCTGCGCTGGGCACGCGTGGCGACGTCGAGATCATGTTGTACCCGGCCGAAGGCATAGACAACCTCGTGGAAATCGGCGTGGAGTAGCTTGTGCTGGGCTGGGCGGACGAGCGGGAACTGACGGCGGTATTGCCGGCGCAGGAAGCCAACAAGATCACCAAAGCGTTCGGATACACCACCTGCGGCGAGCTGCTCACGCATTTCCCACGTGCCTACTCGCATCACGGCAGTGCCGTTTCCATCGAGAATGCCGCGGAAGGCGATCAAGTTACGTTGATCGGCACTGTGATCAGCGGCGGCACGATCCGCACTCGCAGTGGCAAGAAGCTCACCAAAGTTCGGATCTACTACGGGATGGGGGAAGTAGAGGCTACGTTCTTCAACTCCTGGCTGGCCGAAAAGCAACTGCAGCCTGGCGTGAACGTCATGGTGTCGGGGAAGGTGAAGTATTACCGCGGCAATGTAGAGGTTTCGCATCCCGCTTTCATCGTGTTGCCGGCGCCGGGGGAGAAGCCTAAGAAGGGCGTCGGCAAGCTGCGTGATCTCTCGGCTTTCGCCTCGGTGGAGGAGTTAGAAGAACTCCTCACGGAGCTGGACTACATCCCGATCTATCCGGCGCGCAAGGGATACACCGCATGGGGCATGATGGGCGCAATCAAATACGTGCTGGATCACACGCCTGTGATAGCGGAGCCCCTGGACCAAGTACCGGAGTTCCTGAGTAATTTCGATGCTGCCCTGCGCGGGGCGCACTTCCCAGACGAGCGCGGACCGAAACCTTTCATTGACCGCATCAAATACAACGAAGCACTGTCCCTGGCACTGGTCCTAGCGCTGCGCCGGGCAGATACCGCTGCCCAGACAGCGCCGGTATGTCCGTGTGCGGAGCAGGGCTTGCGCGCCGACTTCATGGGGCGGCTGCCCTTCCCGCTCACCGGGGGCCAGAAAGCCGTGCTCGAAGAGGTGAGCAAGGACCTGGAATCGGCCCACCCGATGCAAAGGCTGCTCCAGGGCGAAGTCGGATCCGGAAAAACCGTGGTAGCGCTCATCGCGATGCTGCAGGCCATCGACTCCGGCCGCCAGTGCGCCATGCTCGCCCCCACGGAAGTCCTGGCCATTCAACATGCCCGCGGGCTGACCACGCTGCTTGCCGACGCCGGGTTGCCCACCAGCGTGGTGGTGCTCACCGGTTCGATGAGCGTGCGTGCCAAACGACAGGCGCTATTGGACATCGTCAGCGGACAGGCCGACATCGTGGTTGGTACCCACGCGCTGATACAGGACACCGTGGAATTCTTTGACCTGGGGCTCGTTGTAGTGGATGAGCAGCACCGTTTCGGCGTGGAGCAGCGAGACAACCTCCGCGCTAAGGGACGCGCTGACGCCACCCCACACTTGCTGGTGATGACGGCAACCCCGATCCCACGCACGGTCGCGATGACGGCGTTCGCGGACCTGAACGTCTCCATGCTGCGGGAACTGCCGCGCGGGAGGCAGGAAATTCAGACCACCGTGGTGCCGGAATTCAAACCTGAGTGGGTCGCCCGCGCCTGGGAACGGATCCGCGAAGAGGTAAGCGCAGGCCGGCAGGCCTTCGTCGTTTGCCCGCGTATCGACGGCGAAGGCGGCGTCCTAGAGACCTTCGAGCTGCTGCGCACCAGCGTCTTCCCGGAGCTTGGCGTGGCGATGCTCCATGGGCGAATGAGCGGCGAGGAAAAGGACGCCACCATGGCGGACTTCGCCGCAGGCGGCATCGACATCCTGGTGGCCACCAGTGTCATCGAAGTGGGTATTAACGTACCCAACGCCACCGTGATGTATGTCCGCGAAGCGCACAGCTTTGGGGTGTCCCAACTCCACCAGCTACGTGGTCGCGTGGGCCGTGGCTCCTTCAAATCCCTGTGCCTGCTGCACACCACGATGGAACCCGGCACCCCCGCAGTGGAGCGCCTGACTGCCGTCGCTGCCACCACGGACGGCTTCGAACTTGCAGAGCTGGATCTGCGCACACGCCAGGAAGGCGATGTACTCGGAACCGCACAGTCTGGCACAAAACGCCGGGTGAAGATGCTCAGTTTGATCCACGACGGCGACATCATCGCGCGCGCAAGCAGCGACGCAACTGACTTGGTTGCCCGTAACCGGGGACTCGCCGAACGACTCGTAGCGGGGATTGAAGGCCAAGACTTCTTGGAGAAGAGTTAAGCTAGAGGGCATGAAAATTTGTGCCCCCTTCGCCGGAATTGTGCGTTACGTTGCCGCACCAGGCGCAACCGTGGCTGTAGGAGACACCCTCGCCATCGTGGAGACCGTCAAACTGGAGGCACCCGTGCTCGCGCCGGGACCTGGTGTGGTCAGCGAGCTTGCCTTCGAGGACTTCGCTGATGTGACCGGCGGCGATGTGCTGCTGGAATTGGGGTCCAAATGACCAGGATCATCTCGGGAGAAGCCCGCGGTCGCAAGATTAAGGTACCGCCAGCGGGTACTCGCCCTACCTCTGATCGGGCACGAGAAGGACTGTTCTCCTCACTCCAAGTCCGCTTTGGTTTCGAGGGCGCACATGTGCTTGATCTGTTTGCTGGTTCAGGTGCCCTCGGGTTGGAAGCAGCCTCGCGAGGTGCGGAGTCAGTGGTCCTCGTGGATGCGTCCGCTGCCGCCTGCGAGATTATGCGGCACAACGCTGGGGTAGTGCGGCATCCTGGCGTCACGATTGTCGAGGCTAAAGCCTCCACCTATCTAGCAGGGGCGCCCCGTGAGCATTTTGACATGGTGCTTGCGGATCCTCCCTATGATCTTGCCGACGAAGCTGTCGTCGAAATGCTGCATGCGCTGGTGCCCACGCTTGTCGACGGCGCGGCCGTGGTCGTCGAGAGGCAGGTAGACTCGCCCGAAACAGCGTGGCCGACCTGCTTTGTGCCGACCACTCAGAAGCTTAAGAAGCGCACCTACGGGATCGCGCGGATGGACATGGCCGTATTCCACAAGGAGATCCCATGCGAGTAGCCTGCCCCGGTTCTTTCGACCCGGTGACCCTCGGCCACCTCAACATTTTCGAGCGGGCTGCCAGCCTGTACGAGGAGGTGGTGGTCTTGGTTACCTACAACCCAAACAAGCAAGGTACTTTCAGCGCCGCAGAGCGCGTAGCGCTAATCCGGGCCGAGGTAGCGCACCTGCCTAATGTCTCCGTGGATTCCTGGTCCGGGTTGTTGGTGGATTACACCACCGCCCATGACATTCCCGTGCTGGTGAAGGGACTGCGATCCTCCCTGGATTATGAGTATGAACTGCCGATGGCGCAGATGAATAAACGGCTTTCCGGCGTGGAAACCAATTTCCTGATGACGGACCCCGAGTTCGGCTACATCTCTTCCACTCTGTGCCGGGAGGTGGCACGGTTCGGCGGTGATCTCACCGGACTGGTCCCGCGTGATGTGATGGCAGCGCTGCAAGAAAAAATCAAGCGCTGATCTTTATCCCCGCTAGCGCTAGGCGCGTACTCTTATGTGAGTGGCCACACTCGTATTGATTCTGTTTATTGTTGCCCTCGGATCGAGTCTGCAACGCGTAGCGGGCATGGGCCTTGGCCTCATCGCGGCGCCGATTCTTGCCTTCGTCATGGGGCCGGTTGAGGGTGTGATGGTGGTTAACGTGCTGGCCATGATCAACGCTTTTTTGACCGCGATTTCCGTGCGTCAATTCATTAATTGGCGGCGTTGCGGCGCAATCGGATGCGTCATGGTGGTCGGTTCGGTCGCGGGCGCGTTGCTGATCAAGTCGGTATCGAATGCACTCCTGCTGATCATTTTCGGCGTGCTGATTTTGTTAGCACTGTTCTTAGTGACCGTCCTCAAAGGCCGAATGCCCACGCCACGCGGCACCGCGCCCCTCTTGGTGACCGGCGTGATCAGTGGTTTCACCAATACGCTGGCAGCAGTGGCGGGGCCAGTGATCACAGTCTATGCGCAGGCCGCGAAGTGGGACCATCGTTCGTTTTCGGCAACCCTACAGCCGCTCTTTGTCATCTCTGGCGGCACCTCTTTCATCGTGAAGACGCTGATGGGAGCGGGAAATATTAGCGATACCTCGGTGTGGGTGTGGCCAGTCGGGGTGCTCGGGATGTTCATCGGAATTTTCCTAGGGACGCGGCTGTCGCGCGTTATTTCTCGTTCCCGAGCACACAAACTTGCGCTCGGCTTGGCGTCGGCCGGAGGTTTTTCTGCGCTGGTCCGCGGGGCAATGGCACTGTAGATTCGCCCTTGTGTTCTATTTTCGTTTTGCTATAATGGAGGTTGAAACTACGGGGGTGGGGAATGATCGCAGCAGCTAAAGAATTGCTTGGCCGTGCGCTTGTCGACGGCGCTAGTTTCGATTCTTTTAGCGAACTAATGGATCTTAAAGAGATTGTTGCCCGCCTTGAAACCGAAATGGCGCACGGACGGGAACGCTACGAATTGGAGCAGGCTGGGGCATCTCGGCCTGCTTCTTCTCGTATTGCCCGCCGGGCAGCGAACGTGTGGTACCCCAGCGTCCCCGTGGAACACCAGGACGTGATCCTCTCCGCCCTGCAGCGATTGTCTGGGGCCTCGAAGCGCAGGGGTGAGATTTATGATCTAGCTGCGCAAGCAGCCCCCGATTCTTCCGTCCAACAAACCCACGAGTATGCCAAGCGCCTCGTCCGTGAGGAGAATCAGTCATTGGCGGAGGATCCAGCGGAGGCCTTTCGGCAGCGTCGCTTCAGTATGCGCTCGCAGGATGAACACGGCGGCTGCTCCTTTTATGGCTACGCTCCGGCTGCCACAGCGGCATTGCTGAAAGCGATGGTGGACCGGGCCTTTCACGCCGAGTCGAAAGAGGAAGCAAATGAGTGCCGGACAGTGTCGCAGCGCAGCATGGATGCTTTTGATCAGGTTCTGCGGTGGGCCTCCTCAAATCGGGTGGGAGCTACCGGCCACTGTTCCCTGGTGGTCTCCGTTTCCGAATCCGATGAGTTTGATTGGCGGGCTCGGTTCGCCTCGAACGTCGGGATCGATTTGAGTCTGGTTGACATTACGCAGCTAGCAGGTGATCGGCTGACAGATTACATCGTGGTTCACGATCACCACGGCGCAGTGAAATCCCTGGTGACAGGGGAGCGGACTGCTAGCTTCTACCAGCGTATGGGGCTAGTTGCCCGGGATCTCGTGTGTCAATTCCCAGGCTGTGGTGAGCCGGCAAGCCGGTGCGACGCGCATCATGTGTTGCCGTGGGCGCGCGGTGGCGGCACCGAGATCGGAAACCTGGTGCTAGTGTGCCGACGTCACCACCGCCGGAACGACGATAGTTGGGTAGAAACACATTTTGAGATGGAACTGGGGCGCGCCGTGCTCGTTGCCAGTGATGGTGCTCGCACGCGCAACAAATCTCCCGGGGCCCGCAGGGCAGGCCGCTTCCGACTCGAAGATCTATGACCGCACTGGCAGATGCGATCTATCGGCAGTGTCAAGAGCTCTGGCAACTAGAGCAGATTCGACAGAAATGCCTTGGTGCGCTCATGTTTCGGGTTGTCAAGGACCTCGGAAGGAGTACCGGATTCTACGACCACGCCCTTGTCCATGAACACAACCTGGTCGGCGACCTCTCGTGCGAATCCCATCTCGTGCGTGACCACCAGCATTGTCATGCCACCGGCAGCCAGCTCCCGCATCACGCGCAAGACTTCGCCGACCAATTCGGGGTCGAGAGCGGAGGTGGGCTCATCGAAGAGCATCAGCTTCGGATCCATCGCTACTGCGCGGGCAATAGCAACACGCTGCTGCTGGCCACCGGAGAGCTGGACTGGGTAGCCATCTGCCTTGTGCTCGAGTCCAACTTGGCGCAGCAACTCCATCGCGCGGGCACGGGCCTCCGCCTCCGGTACCTTCTTCACTAGCACCGGCGCCTCGATGATGTTCTCCAACACGGTGCGGTGCGGGAACAGGTTGAACTGCTGGAACACCATGCCAATGTCTGCGCGCTGCCGGGCGGCATCCTTCTCCGAAATCTCATGCAGCACCCCATCCTTCTCGCGGTAGCCGATGAGTTCGCCGTCGACGTATAACCGCCCGGCGGAGATCTTCTCCAGGTGATTCACACAGCGCAGGATCGTGGACTTGCCCGAGCCGGATGGGCCGATCAAGCAGGTCACCGTGCCGCGAGGCACCTGGAGGTTAATGCCCTTGAGGACTTTTAGCTGCCCGTAGTTCTTGTGGATGCTCTGGGCGTCGATCATCAGATCGCTCATTTGTGCTCCTCGGTGATTTCGACGTTGCCAGGAAGCCGGCCTTCGGCGTCGGCAAGCGCGGCAAGTTGACGGGTGGTGAGCTGACGCGTCGCGCCCTTCTCATAGTGCTTTTCCACGTAGCTTTGCAGGAACATCAGCACCGAGGTGATAGCCAGGTACCAGGTGGCGGCGACCAGCAGCATCGGAACTGGTTCGAAGAGTGCGTTGGAGATATCCATCGCCCGGCCGTACAGCTCGCCGGCGTAAGGAATCGCGATGACCAGGGAGGTGGTCTTCAGCAAGGAAATGAATTCGTTACCGGTAGGGGGAACGATGATGCGCATCGCCTGCGGAAGCACCGTGCGACGCATCGTCTGCCACCAGCTCATACCGAGTGACTTTGAGGCCTCAACCTGTCCTTCCGGGACCGCCTGAATGCCGGCGCGCACGATTTCCGCCATATAGGCGGCCTCGTTGAGCCCCAGGCCCAACACGGAGAGGAGGAAAGCATTCTTGAACGCAGATTCCAGGCTGATCTCTGTGAATCCGAGGTTGATGGATTGGTAGATAGCGCTGATCAAGCCCCAGAACACGAGCTGCACGTAGACCGGCGTGCCACGGAAGATCCAGAGATAGGACCAAGAAACGCCGCGCATCACTGGGTTTGGGGACATGCGCAGCACGGCGAGCAGGGCACCCAGCACCACACCAATCAGCATTGCTAGCACCGTGATCGCTATGGTGTGCAGCGCAGCCGTGGCGATGCGGGTGTCAAATAAGTACTTGAAGTAGGTGTCCCAGCCGTAGGCTTCATTGCGTGCAGAGCTGATCACGAATACCGCGGCCAGCAGCAGCAGGATCGCGGCGGCCACCACACGGCCAGGATGGCGAAGCGGTTTCGCCTTAATCTCATTGGGAGTAGTCATGGTTTATTCCTCGCCGTTAATCGTTGCTTGTGGTTTCAGACCCTCGGTGACGCCCCAGGGCTGCAGTGTCTTGGCATAGTCGCCGGTGTCAATGAGGTGCTGCAGGGCTGCCTTCAACGCGGGGCCGAGCTCTGAGTCCTTCGGCACCGGCCAGCCGTAATCAGCCGCCTCGTAAATGCGGCCAGCTTTCTCGATTTTGCCGTCGGCACGCGTGACAGCATAGGCAGTGACCGGCGAGTCTGCGGAGACGGCGTCAGCGCGGCCGAGCACCAGCGCGGTGAAAGCTTGGTCAGAAGATTCGTAGGACAGCATCGTGATCGCCGGCTTGCCCTGCTTCACGCACTCTTCGGAGCGGACGGCTACGTCATCGGACTCAGAAACGGTGCCTTTTTGCACGGCTACGGTCAGCCCGCAGGCGTTGTCTGGATCGACGTTCTCCCCGGTCTGCTGGGCCCACTGTAGGCCCGCGCTGAGGTAGTTGACGAAGTCGTAGTTCTTGCGGCGCTCTTCATTGTCAGTAAATCCGGCGGCGCCGAAGTCGACGGTGCCGGCGCTAATCGACGGCAAGATCAAGCTGAAGTCTTGTTCTTGCACCACTAGCTCGAGCCCCATGGTCGCAGCCGCAGCGCGGGCCAGGTCAACGTCGATGCCTATGATGGTGCCGTTGGAATCCTTGAATTCCATGGGGGCAAACGGTGGGTTCGTGCCCATGCTGATTGTGCCGCGCTTTTGAATATCCGCCGGCACGAGAGCCTGAACCTCTGGCACTGCAGCTGGTTTGATTTCCTCCCAGCCCACCGGATTCCCGGTCTCTTCATTGGTAGTGCAGGCGCTGAGCGTGGCGGCCAGCGCGATGGCAGCGCACGCGCCGGTGACGGCGCGGGAACGCTTGAGAAGATGCATACGTTTCATCCTTGGACATTGACTTATTCAGGGGTGCAGCACCTGGGTGATGCTGCACCCCTGAATAATTTTCATATACAAGTAATGTATGCAGTTTCTGGCGTCATAGCAAGCTGCAAATGACAGCTAGGAAACCATGATCACAAGCAGCGTGCGTGGGCCGTGGACACCCTCGACGCGGTTCAGCTCGATGTCGGAGGTTGCCGATGGTCCGGAGATCATCGTGTTCGGTACGGCTGGGTCCAGCCGGGCCACCATCTCCGGTACGGAGTACACCACGGACTGGCTGCGCACGATACACACGTGCATGTCTGGTACCAGTGTCAGCGCACGTCGACCGCAGAGCGGGCCAGCCTGCAGACAGATGGTTCCGGTTTGTGCCGAGGAGACGTGGGAATCTGTGACCACAGCGTCGACCTCATCCAGGGTGCGCGGATCGCGCTCCGGGCTATCAGGTTCCGCAACGCCATCGAATTCTGCAAACAGGGCAGTATCCAGGCCGGGGGCGTAGGCGATGTGCGCCGCACCCAGCTCTGCCAGCACGCTAGCGATGGTGCTCGGGAGGTTTGCTTCCTCCGCGTGCTTCACGATGGCCTTGTAGTCCACTAAGCGGTCTTCGAGGATCTCGCTCAACTGCTCCGGGGTGTGGGAGAACTCCGTGTGGTAGTTCCGTGGCACGGGGTGCGGTCCAGCGGGAGTGTTAGTCAAAGCGTGCGCATTGTGGATGCGTTCCAGAATCTCACGCTTCGCCTCTTGGTTGCGATCCGTCATTGCTGACTTCCTTTCTGAATACCTTCGCCACGAGCGTCGGAGAGCAGCTGTTGGCCTTCATCACTGTTAAACCAGGTGCGGAAGGACTTCTTTGGTGGCACCGCAGTGTCGCGGTGGTCGGTCCAGCCCGCCAGGAAGCTTGGCAAGTGAGTGATCTTGCCGTCGAAGCCGCCCATGATGCGGCCAAGGAAGATCATCCGGGTGATCAGGCTCCACATGTGCTGGTTGCCGAAGGCTAGGCCGACGCCAGCAAACATCGCGCCCTCGATCTTTGGCTTATCCGTCTCGATCTTCTTGTGGCGCAGCTCCAGGAGAGCGTCGGTGATAGGGATCTTCACCGGGCAGACCTCGTTGCAGCGACCACACAGGGTGGAGGCATAAGGCAGGGAGGCGTTTGGGTCGTGGTGGCTGGTGAAGCCAGTCAGCTGTGGCGACAAGATTGCGCCGATTGGACCAGGGTAAGTAGAGCCATAGGCGTGGCCGCCAGCGCGCTCGTATACCGGGCAGACATTCAGGCATGCAGAGCAGCGGATACACTTCAGGGCTTCGCGGCCGATTTCGTCGGCAAGCACGGCGGTCCTGCCATTATCGACGAGCACGACGTGGAAGTTCTGTGGACCGTCGCCTTCCGTGACACCAGACCAGGTGGATACGTATGGGGCCTGGCGTTCGCCGGTGGAGGAGCGTGGCAGGAGCTGCAGGAAGACCTCGAGATCCTTGTAGGTCGGGAGGAGCTTCTCAATACCCATCACCGAGATCAGGGTTTCTGGCAGCGTCAGGCACATGCGGCCGTTGCCTTCAGATTCCATGATGGTGATGGTGCCGGACTCGGCGATGCCGAAGTTGGCGCCGGAGATGGCTACCTTAGCCTCCATGAACTGCTTGCGCAGGAACATGCGTGATGCCTCGGCGAGGTCAGCTGGATTCGAGGAAAGCGACTCGTCCGTATCCGGCATCTCGCGGAGGAAGATGTCTCGAATTTCGGCGCGGTTGCGGTGAATCGCGGGAACCAGGATATGAGAAGGCTTATCGTGACCCAGCTGGACGATCAGCTCGGCGAGGTCAGTTTCGCGAGCCTCGATGCCAGCCTTGCGGAGCTGATTGTTCAGGTCAATTTCCTGGGTGGCCATGGACTTGATCTTGACGACCTTGGTCTCACCGGTGTCCTGAACCAGGCGGGTAACAATTTCGCCGGCTTCCTTGGCATCACGTGCCCAGTGCACGTGACCGCCGCGTGCGGTGACGGCTGCCTCAAACTGCTCGAGCAGTTCCGGCATACGAGCCATCACATCGCGCTTGATGTTTGAGCCGGCTTCGCGCAAATCCTGCCAGTCATCGAGTTCATCAACCACATTTTGGCGCTTGCCACGAATCGTGGTGGTTGCCTTGTTGAGGTTGCGGCGCTGAGTGGCATTGTAGAGGGACTCGTGGGCTTCTTGTGGGAAACTCCGGGTGCCCGACAACAGACTCTGGCTCGAAGCGCGAGGCGGCATGGTTGGGGTTCCAAGACCGATTTTCACAGCATTGCCTCCTTGCCGTAGACAGCGGACGTTGGGGTCCAAGGGTGTTCTTTGGTGGATGCGAGGATCTCAGCCAGGTGCAGCACCCGGACGCCGGAGTGCTGGCGTGAGAGTGCGCCGCCGATGTTCATGAGGCAGGATGCGTCGCCAGCGGTGACGTATTCAGCCTGGGTCTCACGCACATGGCGGACCTTATCGCTGACCATCGCTGCCGAGACCTCAGGGTTCTTCACCGAGAAGGTGCCGCCGAAGCCACAGCATTCTTCAGAGTTTGGCAGCTCGACGAGGTCAATGCCCTCGACGTTGCGTAGGAGCTGCAGTGGCCGCTCGCCGACCTCGATGAAGCGGAGGGAGTGGCAGGAAGCGTGGTAGGTCACGCGGTGTGGGAAAAAGGCGCCAAGCTTATCGACGCCCGCAATGTCAATCAAGAACTCCGACAGATCGTAGGTCTTGGCGGCAGCTTTTTTCGCACCATCAGCTAGGGCAGGGGAGCCGTAGCGCTTGGCTACGTGTTCATGCTGCTCGCGAACTGCGCCGGTGCAGGAACCCGAAGGACAAACGACATAGTCGATGGATGGATCTGCAAAAGCATCAACGTAGTTCTTGATTTGCGGGATTGCTTCCCGCTGGTAGCCGGTGTTGACGTGCATCTGGCCGCAGCAGGACTGCTCGGGTGGGAATACAAGCTCGTATCCCAGACGGGACAGGATCACCGCGGAGGCCTTGATCGCGTCCGGAAACATGACGTCTCCGATGCACGTGGAAAATAGCGCTACTCGCATGTGTTCTCCATTTCGTATCGCTAGAGGGAATTGCAATAACGCTTAATCGGACATTGAAGCGAGTCTGATTTTTGTTTTTGCATTATGGGTCTGCCCCTTAGCGTACCCGATTTCAGTGACTTTATCTGTATCGATTTACCCACTGTGACCAGCATCTTAGCAATGAATTCGGAAACACTAATGTTTCTTTATTCATGATTTCGCAGGTGGAAGAGATGTGGTCAAATGCAGGTGAATGTGACAAAGTACGCACTTTTGCTAGAAACTTACGAATGGGGGTGAGAAAATGTACGGTTGTGGAAGATATCCTGGCACTTTGACACCTTCGTGTGTGGGAATGTGTGTAAAGAGCCTGTAACTGTGTTTTCTTATTCGATTCAGAAAGGGTTCTATGTACCTCGCCCAATCTTTTGCACCTGCTACTGACGCTATCGGCGGTAGCCAGGTGCTTAGTGCGCTCGCCGGCATTAGCCCGCTCGCAGCGTTCTTCATCTTTCTCATGGCCTTTAAGCTCAAGGCGCACACAGCAGCGCTGTTGTCGCTGCTGCTAGCTATTGTGATAGCGATTCTTGGCTTCCGCATGCCGGTGGACCTGACGCTGCTGTCCATGAGCGAAGGTATAGCTTTCGGTTTGTTCCCGATTGTGTTCATCATCTGGATGGCGGTGTGGATCTATGACCTCACCGTGAAATCTGGGCGTTTCGACGACCTTCGTCAAATCTTCTCCGCACTGGGCCGCGGCGACATGCGCGTCCAAGCGCTACTCATCGCATTCTCCTTCGGTGGCTTGCTAGAAGCACTCGCAGGTTTCGGCGCTCCTGTGGCCATCGTGGCAGCAATGCTGCTCGCTATTGGCATGAAGCCACTGAAGGCAGCCCTGGCCACCCTGGTAGCAAATACCGCCCCTGTTGCCTTCGGCGCAATGGCAATTCCGGTCACCACCGCCGGTCTGCTTGCCGAACTGCCGGTGAAAGACGTTGCGGCGCAAACCGGCATACTGATGGCCAGCCTCGCGCTCTTCGTTCCACTGCTGCTGTGCCTGATCATGGACGGAATGCGCGGCCTGCGCCAGATCTGGCCAATGGCCATCGTTCTTGGCCTGACCTACGCCGCCGGCCAGTTTGTCTGCTCCAACTACCTCACCTACGAGCTGACCAACGTGGTGGCTTGCCTGGTATCCCTCGGCATTGGCATCGGCTTCCTCAAGGTGTGGGCACCAACCACGCCGGAAGATCAAGCATCCCTGGCCAAGAGCGAAAAGCTCTCCGGCAAGCAGATCACCCTGGCACTGTTCCCATATCTGCTGGTTGTGGTGGTCTTTGCCGTCGCCAAGCTGTGGAAGCTCGGCATTGACATCCCGGCCGCCCTGGCCGCCACCGACGTCAAGGTGCCATGGCCAGGCCTGCACGGCAAGATTGCCTCCAACGGCACCATGTTCAACTTCAACTGGCTGTCCGGTCCTGGCACGCTGCTGCTGCTCTGCGGCTTGGCGACGGTCCTGATCTACGCCAGCGCCGACAAGAACTTCACCTTCGGCACCGGCATCGGCGAACTCTTTGCGGGCCTGAACCGCATGAAATTCAGCTTCCTCACCATCGCCACCGTGATGGGACTGGCATACGTGATGAACTTTTCCGGCCAGACCGCCGCCATCGGCGCCACACTCGCTGCTACCGGCTCCATCTTCCCAGCCCTTTCGCCAATGCTCGGCTGGGTTGGCACCGCGGTCACTGGCTCGGCAACCAGCTCCAATGCACTGTTTGCCAAGATGCAAGCCACCACGGCGCACCAAATTGGCGTTGACCCAACGCTCCTGGTATCCGCCAACTCCGGTGGCGCTGTGACCAGTAAGATGATCTCCCCACAGACCGTCGCCATTGCCGCGGCTGCGGTGAAGATGGAAAACGGCGAAGCCACCATCATGCGCGCCGTCTTTGGATTCTCACTTGGCCTGCTGGCCTTCATGTGCGCCTTCGTATTCCTGCTCGCATAGCAAGCGGGGCATAAGTAAAGCCAGGCGAGGAAGTTACATTCCTTGCCTGGCTTTTGGGGATTCAGGAAACGTGTTCGGCAGTGCTTGTTTGTTTCGGTAGGGGACCACGGACTCTAAGTGCTAGAGCCGGGTGGGGCCCGTTGCGACGCGACATGCATTAGACGGCACAAATCCAACACTTATCCAACACCTTGAACCCCATAGGAAGGGTATTTAAACCCCCAAGCCCGTTGCGCTGGGGTCTACTTGCAACATAAAACACCCCCTACGACCTGCATGTTTGCAAGCTGTAGGGGGTCTAACGGTGCCCCTGGTGAGACTCGAACTCACACTGCACGGGTTTTGAATCCGTTTCCTCTGCCAATTGGGATACAGGGGCCTGGCAAGAAATATTAGCCGATAGTCGGCCCACAAAAGAAATCGCCTAGACTTGGGCAGCGTGACTGAGCAAAAACTGATGCTAATCGACGGCCACTCGATGGCTTTCCGCGCGTTCTACGCCCTGCCTGCCGAGAATTTCTCCACCACCGGGGGGCAGCATACGAACGCGGTGTATGGCTTTCTTTCGATGCTCGCCAATCTGCTCAGCGAGGAGCAGCCGAGCCACGTAGCCGTTGCCTTCGATGTTGGACGCAAGACCTTCCGCACGGAGAAGCTCCCGGAGTATAAGGCGCAGCGCGAAGCAGCCCCGGAGGAATTCCGCGGCCAGGTGGAGCTGATTGAAGAGATTCTGCACGCCCTGGGTATCCAGACGTTGAAGCAGGAGAACTTTGAAGCGGATGACATCATTGCCACGTTGGCGACGGCGGCGCAGCCCCTCGGCTTTGACACATTCATTGTCACCGGTGACCGAGATTCCTTCCAGCTGGTCAATGACACCACCACGGTGCTCTATCCGATGCGCGGTGTTTCCACACTGCATCGCTTCACACCTGCGGCCGTGGAGGAGAAATATGGCCTGACGCCAGAGCAGTACCCGGAATTCGCGGCGCTGCGTGGCGACCCCTCCGATAACCTGCCGAGCGTTCCGGGCGTGGGGGAGAAGACCGCGACGAAGTGGATCCAGCAGTACCAGACCATCGATAACCTGATTGAGCATGCAGCGGAGATCAAGGGCAAGGTGGGCAATAACCTGCGCGAACGCCTCGATCAAGTGAAGATGAATCGCGAGCTTACCGAGATGATTCGCGATATGGAGCTGCCGCTGAGCCCAGATCAGTTGGAGCTGGGGAAGGCGGATGTCAGCGCCATCGCGGAGAGATTCGATGACCTGCAGTTTGGCACGAATCTGCGCGAGCGCGTCCTGGCTGTGGTGAATGCGGAGCACTCGGCCGCGCCGGCGGTGGAGGTGGCGGAGCTAGTCGTCGATACGCAGCCGCTGCATCAGTGGCTCCCGCGCGGGCCGCTAGCGGTGGCGGTGCGGGGCGTCGCAAAGCCGGCGGCCGGGGATGCGCACCAGGTGGCGCTTGTCGACGCCGACCGCCACGCCTTACTCGTTGACTTCGCGGAGCTCGACGAGGCCGATGACAAGGCCTTCGCTGAGTGGCTGGCCTCCCCAGAACCGAAGTTCCTGCACGACGCGAAGGCCGCCTGGCACATGTTTGCCGGGCGCGGTTATGAGTTGGACGGCATTGCGCATGACACTGCGCTTGCCGCCTACCTCTTGCGCCCAGGCCAGCGGACCTACGCGCTGGAAGATGTGTACCAGCGCCACCTGAAGAAGCAGCTGACGGCGGAATCCGAGCAGCTATCGCTGCTCTCCGACAACACCGAACTGGTGGACCATGCTGCGGCGATCTGGGAGCTAGCGGAAGCGCTGACTGTGGAGTTGCAGGAAATCGAGTCCTACGAGCTCTACCAGTCCCTGGAGTTGCCCTTAGCTGCCATCTTGGCGCGCATGGAGGCCGCAGGCATTGCAGTTTCCATCGCGGCACTGGAAGAACAGCGGGACACCTTCGTGGAGATGGTGGCCGACGAGGAGACTGCCGCGCGCGAACTCGCTGGAGATCCGACGCTGAATCTGTCTTCGCCGAAGCAGCTGCAGGTGGTGCTCTTTGAAACGTTAGGAATGCCGAAGACCAAGAAGACGAAGACCGGCTATTCCACCGCCGCCAAGGAGATCGAGGCGCTCGCGGTGAATCATCCGCACCCATTCCTCGATCACCTGCTGGCGCACCGCGAATACCAGAAGATGAAGACCACCCTGGACGGTTTGATCAAGTCAGTGGCTTCGGATGGGCGCATTCACACCACCTTTAACCAGATGGTGGCCTCCACTGGCCGGCTTTCTTCTACCGAACCGAACCTACAAAACATTCCGGTGCGCACCCCAGCGGGGCGTCGCATTCGGGCGGCCTTTGAAGTCGGGGCGGGCTACGAGACGCTGCTCACCGCCGACTATTCGCAAATTGAAATGCGCGTCATGGCGCACCTGTCCGAGGATCCCGGGCTCATCTCCGCCTATGAGGCAGGGGAGGACCTGCACAACTTCGTCGGCTCCAAGGTCTTTGATGTGCCCGTCTCCGAAGTGACTCCGGAGCTGCGTCGTCGCGTGAAGGCCATGTCCTACGGCCTGGTCTATGGCCTCTCCGCTTTTGGCCTGGCCGGCCAGTTGGACATCTCGCCGGGCGAAGCGAAGAAGATCATGGAGGCCTACTTCGAGCGTTTCGGTGGCGTGCAACGCTACCTGTCAACGGTGGTCGAGCAGGCCCGCAAGGATGGCTACACGTCGACGCTGTTCGGGCGGCGTCGCTACCTGCCGGAGCTGATGTCTGATAACCGCGTGGCGCGTGAAAACGCGGAGCGGGCAGCGTTAAATGCGCCGATTCAGGGCACGGCCGCGGACATCATCAAGGTCGCCATGATTCGCGTTGCTGCCGCACTGACTGGAATGAAATCGCGGATGTTGCTCCAGGTCCACGACGAACTGGTGGTTGAGGTCGCAACCGGCGAACTCAAAGAGGTAACCGAGATTCTGGAACGCGAGATGAACGCTGCCATAACTTTGTCAGTTCCCTTGGAAGTTTCTGCTGGTTTTGGCGAGAATTGGGACCTCGCAGCGCACTAGTATTTAAGGCATGGAACTTCGCGCCGCTACTTGGCAGGATTTAGAGCAACTCGCTGAGGTATTTGGGCGGGCATTTCATGGCACCCCACAATGGGAGTGGATCATCCCCAACGCCACAGCCCGGGAGCGCATACTGCCGGCCTTCTTCCGTCCGATGTTCGGCCACGTGCTCAAGCACGGCCGGCTCACCGTCGCAATTGTCGACGGCTCGATCGTGGGCGGCGCCGCCTGGCTTCCTTCATCCAAGCTGGATGTGCCGCGTTGGCGGGGCCTGCGCAGCTTTCCGACGATCATCCGCTCCTTACGCGGAGCAGAGCTGAAACAGTTCGGCGAGCGTGGCCCCGCGATGGACTCTGCGGCACGCGCCGCGCACCCGAAAATGCCCCACGAGTATCTGGCAGCGCTAGCGGTCTTGCCAGAAGCGCAAGGCGCTGGGGTGGGCGCTGCCTTGTTGCAGCGGGGCCTATTCGCACCAGTGACTTACGTGCAATGCGAAGAAGCCTTGGTGCCGTACTACCAGCGTTTCGGATTCCGCGGCTGCCTGCGGATCGCCCCCGGCAATGGAGCTCCAGTGCAGATCGGAATGCTGCGAGACTAACTGCCCAGGTGCGCGAGGAAAATCGCGGTCCCGGGGAAGACCCGCCCGCGTGTGGGTGACCATTGCCCCCAGTTCTGTTTCAGGTCCGGCGGCCACTCCGGCTCGAGAAGATCCTCCAGCACAAAACCAGCGGCTAAGAGCTCACGGATGCGGTCGCCGAGCGTGCGGTGCTGCTCGGCATAGGTGAGTCGGCCGTCTTCCTCCTCGGTATATCCGGAGCGGTCGAAATAGCTGTAGTGCACCGCAAAACTCTCCGGGTCGTCCGCAAAGATCCACCGCATCGGGTGATTGATGGACATGACGAATCGACCGCCAGGCTGTAGGACGCGGGCCGCCTCGTGGAGAACTGCTTGCGAAGATTCCACGAAGGGGATCGCGCCGAAGGCGGAGAACACCGCATCGAAGGAGTTGTCCGCGAATGGCATCGCGAGCGCGTCTGCCTGGACTAAGTTTCCGCTGCCGTGACGCAGCATGCCCATTGAGAGGTCGAAACCGACAGCGAGCTCCGCTTTGTCTTGCAGCCACTGGGTGCACGGTGCGGAGCCACAGCCGATTTCCAGGATGTGTTTTCCGGTGACGTCGCCAAGCAATTGCGCGTCCTTTTCGTGCAACATTTCGGGGCACCAGTAGAAGGAGGAAAGATACTCAGAATGTGACTGGTGGTAATTCTGAGCATCGTGATCCCACCAGCTGCGATTGGCGGCGGAGAAAGTTGCGGGCATGCAAAAGATTCTATTTGATTATGCAGGTAAAAGGGGCTAAAGTACGTGGGGCGTGTCAGCATAAGCGTGTACCCAGTGCTCTATAGGAAAGCATTAGGGTCTCGTTCTTGCAGCATAGGCGCGTAAAGACCCTGTCCATTTTCGATTTCCTATAAGCTTTCGGAGCTATTAAAACATGCCCAACCACAACGTTCCTCAGGTAGCCATCAACGACATCGGCACCGCTGAGGATTTCCTCGCCGCGATCGACGCAACCATCAAGTACTTCAACGATGGTGACATCGTCGAAGGCACCGTAGTCAAGGTTGATCACGACGAGGTCCTGCTCGACATCGGATACAAGACCGAAGGTGTCATTCCGTCCCGCGAGCTCTCCATCAAGCACGACGTTGACCCAGACGATGTTGTCAAGGTCGGCGACGAGATCGACGCACTGGTCCTCACCAAGGAGGACAAGGAAGGTCGTCTGATCCTGTCCAAGAAGCGCGCACAGTACGAGCGTGCATGGGGTGCCATCGAGGAGCTCAAGGAGAAGGACGAGCCAGTTACCGGTACCGTTATCGAGGTTGTCAAGGGCGGCCTGATCCTGGACATCGGTCTGCGTGGCTTCCTGCCTGCATCTCTCGTCGAAATGCGTCGCGTCCGTGACCTCGACCCTTACATCGGTCAGCAGATCGAAGCTAAGATCATCGAGCTGGACAAGCACCGCAACAACGTGGTCCTGTCCCGTCGCGCATGGCTCGAGCAGACCCAGTCCGAGGTCCGCTCCGAGTTCCTCGCACAGCTGCAGAAGGGCCAGGTCCGCAAGGGCGTCGTGTCCTCCATCGTCAACTTCGGCGCATTCGTCGATCTCGGCGGTGTCGACGGCCTGGTTCACGTTTCCGAGCTGTCCTGGAAGCACATCGATCACCCATCTGAGGTCGTCTCCGTTGGCGACGAAGTCACCGTTGAGGTCATCGACGTTGTTCTCGAGCGCGAGCGCGTCTCCCTGTCCCTGAAGGCAACCCAGGAAGACCCATGGCGCGTCTTCGCACGCACCCACGCTGTGGGCCAGATCGTGCCAGGCAAGGTCACCAAGCTTGTTCCATTCGGCGCTTTCGTACGCGTTGAAGAGGGCATCGAGGGCCTCGTCCACATCTCCGAGCTGGCTGAGCGCCACGTCGAGGTTCCAGACCAGGTTGTCACCGTTGGTGATGAAGCAATGGTCAAGGTCATCGACATCGACCTCGAGCGTCGCCGTATCTCCCTCTCCCTCAAGCAGGCAGACGAGGACTACACCGAAGAGTTCGACCCATCCAAGTACGGCATGGCCGACTCCTACGACGAGCAGGGTAACTACATCTTCCCTGAGGGCTTCGACCCAGAGACCAACGAATGGCTCGAAGGCTTCGAAGAGCAGCGCGCTGCTTGGGAAGCTCGTTACGCTGAGTCCGAGCGTCGCCACCAGCTGCACACCGTGCAGATCGAGAAGAACCGTGCCGCTGCAGCCGCAGAGGCAACTGAGACCCCAGCTAACTACTCCTCTGAGGCACCTGCTTCCGAGGCAGCAGCCCCAGCTGAAGAGTCCGCTGGTTCCCTCGCCTCCGACGAGCAGCTCGCTGCTCTGCGCGAGAAGCTCGCTGGCAACTAGTAGCTAGTCACACTGAGCCCGTCCCACCTGTGGGGCGGGCTTTTTGTCTGTACCATCAAAGACATGCTTATTGGACTGACCGGTGGAATCGGCAGCGGCAAATCCACCGTCGCGGGCCTGCTCCGCGAAAACGGCTTCCATATTGTAGACGCCGACCAGATCGCGCGCGAAGTGGTCGAACCAGGGCAGCCCGCCCTGCATGAGCTTGTCGACGCCTTCGGCACCGAAATCCTCGACGGCGAAAGACTTAACCGCCAACGGCTCGCAGAAGTGGCCTTCGCATCACCCGAACAAACCGAGCTCCTCAACAGCATCATGCACCCGCGCATTAGGCAAGAAACCGACAGGCGCATCAAAGCAGCCCCCGGCGATGTGGTGTATGACATGCCATTACTGGTGGACCTCGGGCTCAACGAAGGCATGGATGTCACTGTGGTGGTGACCGTTGATGCTGAAGAACGCGTGCAGCGACTAGTCCAACGCGGTCTCACTGCCGACGACGCCCGGCGCCGCATCGCTGCCCAGATCAGTGACGCGGAAAGAAACGCGGCGGCGGATGTGCTGATCGATAATAACGGCACCGTAGCGCAGCTGGAGGCGCGCGTTAGCAGCTTGCTAGAGTTCCTGCGCCCCGATATCGCCACGCTAGCTGGAACCTGGCAGGGGCGAGGCCGCGGCGACTACCCAACAATCGCCACCTTTGATTACGAGGAAACGCTTACGTTTAAGCAAATACCGGGGAAACCATTTCTCGTGTACACCCAGAAGACTGTGGGCCCGAACGGCCCGATGCATAGCGAATCAGGTTTTCTGCGGCGCGGCGAGCCCGGACGGGTTGAATTCACCATCGCCCAGCCGACAGGGCAGACCGAGCTATTAGAGGGCGTTATTAAGCGCGATAAGCAAGACATCGTGCTCGACTTTCGGCGCAGCACAGTAACCAACTCGAGCACCGCGAAGCGAGTAGACCAGACGCAGCGTATCTACCACCTCAGCGGCGACTCACTGTACACCGAGTTCCATATGGCAGCCGTAAATGAGCCAATGCAGCAGCATTTGGCTAGCGAGTTGCGGCGTAGTAGTCATAAGTGAGTCCGCGCCACCCGGAGGTCAGGAGGTCATTTGCTGAGTAGCGGACGGGATCTCCGGGTCTTCGTTGGCGCCCAGGGTAGCCGCCGTTTCCACGCACTATTCGCCCGTTGGCTACCCGTTCGGGAACATCATCGTTCATGCCATTGTGTACGGCGCAAAGTGGCGTGACGTTGTCCCACGAAGTTTCGCCGCCCTCTCTGAACGCTTGAATGTGGTGGGCTTGGCATTCTGCAGCCACTCGATGGCATCCGGGCCACGCGCACACGAGAGTTTCTAGCGCCGCGATCATGCGGTGCTCTCCGGTGGAGTTACGGGTGTTTTGGATGCGCGCCACTGTGATGGCGTGCGCAACACCGTCGTCGTCTAGCGCTGTTTGTAGTGCCCAGCCGGTGTCTTCTAGCTGTGCTTTCAGTAACTCGAGCGGGTTGACGCGCGCCCCGTCTGCGGTGACGAGGTGCCCGCGGTCCCACGCTAGCGAAGAGTCCACGGGCATCAGCAGCACGGGTTTGTAGGAGTGCTCTGATTGCTGACCGGGCGTAGTGAGTTTGCGGGTGAGCCACTGGTGCAGTGCCTGCCCGTGGGTGAGGGTTTCGTCCTTCTTCCGAGCCTCATCGACGAAGGCTTGCGAGTCCGCGCGCAGCTGCGCGTATTCTGCGTCGCTGAGGTAGAAGGTGATACGGCGCCGGTTCCAGAAGTCCGCCCGCTTTGCGACGGCCACCGTCCCACGCGGGGGCCGCTGCCGCGATCCTTTGGTCAGTTCTCTCACGGCGGCTCGCAGATGGTCTTCGGCTTCCGCGTAGCTGGCGCCGTGTACTGCCTGAAGCAAGATGGGGATCTCGTCGGGAAGCACTTTCTTAGACCATCGCGAAACCAGGATCAGATTGTCCACCGGGATGCCGGTTGCGAGTGCTGCGTGTGCGCCCAGCTGCTTATGTGCTGCTGCTTGGGCGCGGATTGTGCTTTCCGGCAGCCCGGATTGGGCAGCCAGTTCGGATATTCCGTGCAGCCGCACGAGCCGGGCGCAGTCGGCGAGGATGGCCATCCCGTGTGCATGAGCGGCGGCGAATTCGGAGAACATGGCTGACACGCTATCTGTATTCGGGGCTCGGTTAACGTGTTAGGGCGCTGGGAATGTGGATAGGTCGAGTTTTCCACATTGGCGGTATTCTTGTGACATGGCTTTTCCAGCTGAGCACCCCCTGATCCCTGTTTCTGAGCACCGACCCGAGGATATTGAGCGCAGTGACGGTCAATTTGAGGTTATTTCGGATTTTGAGCCGAGCGGGGATCAGCCGTCGGCAATTGCGGAACTCCGCGAGCGTTTGCAGCGGGGTGAGCGGGATGTGGTGCTCATGGGCGCCACGGGTACTGGCAAGTCGGCGACGGCAGCGTGGCTGATTGAGAAGGTGCAGCGTCCGACACTGGTGATGGCGCCGAATAAGACTTTGGCTGCGCAGTTGGCGAATGAGCTGCGGCAGCTGTTGCCGAACAATGCTGTCGAGTACTTTGTGAGCTACTACGACTACTACCAGCCGGAAGCGTATATCGCTTCGAGCGATACGTACATTGAGAAGGACTCGTCGATCAACGAGGATGTGGAGCGCCTGCGACACTCCGCGACGTCCAGCCTGCTCAGCCGCCGTGATGTGGTGGTGGTGAGTTCGGTGTCGTGCATTTATGGCCTTGGCACCCCACAGTCCTACTTGGACCGCTCTGTGATGCTGCAGACGGGTGAGGAAGTCGAGCGCGACAAGTTCCTGCGCCTGCTCGTGGACATCCAGTACGCGCGTAATGATGTTGCCTTCACACGCGGTACCTTCCGGGTTAAGGGCGATACCGTGGACATCATTCCGGCGTATGAGGAGCTTGCGGTGCGCGTGGAGTTCTTCGGCGATGAGATCGATACGCTTTACTACATCCATCCGCTCACCGGGGATGTGATTCGCGAGGTCAGTGAGCTGCGGATCTTCCCCGCGACGCACTATGTTGCCGGCCCGGAGCGGATGGAGAAGGCCATCGCGGCGATCAAGGAGGAGCTCGCCGATCGCCTGGCGGACTTTGAGAATCGGGGCAAATTGCTGGAGGCGCAGCGCCTACGCATGCGTACCGAGTACGACATCGAGATGATCGAGCAGGTTGGCTTCACCAGTGGCATCGAGAACTATTCCCGGCATATCGACGGCCGCCCCGCAGGCTCCGCCCCGGCAACCTTGATCGACTACTTCCCGGATGACTTTCTCACGATCATTGACGAATCCCACGTCACAGTGCCCCAGATCGGTGCGATGTTCGAAGGCGATGCCTCCCGAAAGCGGAACCTAGTGGAATTCGGTTTCCGCCTGCCGAGCGCCCTCGACAACCGCCCGCTGACCTGGGAAGAATTCGATGAACGCAAGGGACAATGCGTGTACATGTCGGCCACCCCAGGAAAATATGAAATGGCAGCCACGGGTGGCGAGTTCGTAGAACAGGTGATTCGCCCGACCGGCCTGGTCGATCCGAAGATTGTGGTCAAACCCACCAAGGGGCAGATCGACGACCTCATCCACGAGATCCGGTTGCGTACCGAGAAAGATGAGCGCGTCTTGGTCACCACGCTCACTAAGAAGATGTCCGAGGACCTCACGGAGTACTTGCTGGAAAACGGCGTGCGGGTGCGCTACCTGCACTCGGACATTGATACGCTGCAGCGCGTGGAGCTGCTGCGCCAGCTGCGGTTGGGCGACTACGACGTGCTGGTGGGCATCAACCTCCTGCGCGAGGGACTAGACCTGCCAGAAGTAAGCTTGGTGGCCATTCTCGACGCCGATAAGGAAGGATTCCTGCGCTCTACCACCTCGCTCATCCAGACGATCGGCCGTGCTGCCCGCAACGTATCCGGCGAGGTCCACATGTATGCCGACCGGATCACGGACTCCATGCAATACGCGATCGAGGAGACGGAACGTCGCCGCGAGAAGCAGATCGCCTACAACACCGAGCACGGGGTTGACCCGCAGCCGCTGCGCAAGAAGATCGCGGACATTCTCGAAATGGTGGAAGACACCGATAAGGGGGACGCGGCTGTGGTCGTCGAAAAGCGGGACACCTCGACGATGGCGCAGGCAGAGATCAGCAAGTTGATCCAGGACCTCAGTGCGCAAATGGGGGAAGCGGCCCGCGAGCTGAAGTTCGAATTGGCTGGCAGGCTGCGTGATGAGATACTTGATCTGAAAAAGGAGCTGCGCGGATTGAGCGAAGCGGGAATCTAGCGCCACCTTATGTAAACTTGTTCTAAATACAACCACTACCCAAAAGAGGTTTAAGCATGAGCCAGTACTCCAAGATTGTCGTCGGAACTGATGGTTCCAAATCATCCCTGTTGGCCGTGGAACGTGCCGCAGCGATCGCAGCAGCTTTTGACGCAACCTTGATCATCGGCTGTGCGTACTACGCATCCAAGGAAGACGCCAACAAGACCCTGCGTCAGGACTCCGTCACCGTTCTGGGTGATGATCCTGCACACGAGAATCTGCAGAAGGCATCCGAGGCCGCCAGTGCAATCGGCGCACAAAACATCCAGACGGCTGTGAAGCCAGGCACCCCAGTTGAGGCGCTCATGGCAATCGTGACCGAAAATGACGCTGACCTGCTGGTTGTTGGCAACCGCGGGATCAACTCCCTCACCGGTCGTCTGCTCGGCTCTGTTCCTGCAGACGTAGCACGTCAGTCCAACTGCGACGTCATGATTGTGCACACCGTCGCCGGTTAATCCACAATCGTGAGCGTCTGCGTGGCGCGCGTTACCGCAACATAAAGGTTTTGCGGCCCCTGCGTGCCCGCGAGAATCTGGCCTGGTTTCACCACAATTACGTGGTCGAATTCCAGGCCTTTCACGTCCCCGACCGGCGTGTGCCCGGGGCCGATGATGACATAGGAACGGCCGTCGTCAGGCAGGTAATCGGCGAGGTCGGCGACTTTGCCGAATCGAACAGCTGCGCCATCGCGTATCGACGTCCCCGCACACACACCCATGATTTCCGCCGCATATTCGCTAATCGGAGCAGGAGTGCGGTAATTCACAGTCAACTGGCGACGCACGAAACGCGATCCCACGAAAGGCTCTAGGGTTTCGGACCAGGAGTCTACCCCGGCCGGCGAGCCCGTCTGGGCGGTATCACCTACGAGCGTCATCCACCGCGCGGGGCAGCGCCGCATCACCATGCGCCATTCCATGGGGGAGAGCTCCTGGGCCTCATCAACGATGACATGGCCGTACGCCCAGCTCAGATCCTCCCGCGCGCGTTGCGCGGTGGAGCGAAAGTCGCGGGTTTGCTGACGCGCGGCGAGTGCTTCCGCATCGATGACATCGTGAGCGAGCAGGACCTCAGCATCAAAACCATCGTCGATGTCCTGCACCGCGGAGCCCTCTAGGATGTCGAGGGCCTCCTGTGCCTCCTCGATCTTCGCCGCCCAGTCTTCGTCGGCGGTTTCAGCATCGCTGACACCGATTAGCTGGGCTAGCTCATCCAGGAGCGCCGCATCGGAGGCGGCCCATTCGGCGCTGTCGCGGTAGAGCGCGTCCTGGGTTTCTTCGTCGTATTCCCGCGCGGCGTCGGCGATGGCCTCTCGGCTGCCCAGCAGGTCACGCAACACCGTGGTGGGCTCAATGCAGGGCCACAGCTGGTCTAACAATTCGCTGACGGCCGGCTCGGTAGCTAGTTCATCATGCAGCTCGGCAACATCACCCGCGGAAAGCAGATTCTGGCCACCCAGCGGGTCCGCACCAATCTGTTGCGCGAGGGCGTGTGCCAGTTGCTCGAGCAGGGCATCTGTGAAGATCGGGCGGGCGTCGTTGTGCGGGCGTCGGGAGCGGCGGGCCCGGGTGCGCGCCTTCTTCATCATCGCGGCGGTGCAGGTGATCCTGAGGCTGCCCACGCGCAGCTGCGCATCTGGAAGAACTCGTTGGTAGCTTTTCACCGCTTCGCCGAGGATATGAATCATCTCCAGGCTGCCTTTGACCTCGCGGGCGATGTCCGATTCCGGTGCGGTACCGCAAACACCGGGGTAGAGGTCACCGACCGTCGCGAGCACCACGCCGGTCTCGCCCAGTTCAGGCAGCACATGCGAAATGTACTCGAGGAACACGGGATTAGGCCCGATGATCAATACGCCGGTCTTAGCGAGCTGCTCCCGCCAGGTGTACAGCAGGTAGGCCACCCGGTGGAGGGCCACGGCGGTCTTGCCGGTGCCTGGTCCGCCCTCGACCACCATGACGCCTCGCGTGGGGTCGCGGATAATGTCATCTTGTTCGCGCTGGATCGTCTCCACGATGGAGTTCATGTGGCTGCCCCGGGCCGCGTTCAGCGCCTTCACCAGTGCTGACTCGCTGGCCACGCCGGCAGATTCTGCCGCTTCGGTGAGGTGCTCATCATCCACGGCAACCACGGTGCGGCCTTTGGTGCGAATGTGCCGCCGCGTTTCGACGCCCTCAGGTTGCGCAGTGGTAGCCAAGTAGAACGGGCGTGCCATGGGAGCGCGCCAGTCCAACAACAAGGTTCGGTAGTTGTCTTCCCGGGCGTCGATTCCCATGCGGCCGATGTAGCGGCGTTCCAAATCGGGGCGGCCGGGGACCGGGTTCTCCGGATCTGCCGTCGCGATGTCGATGCGGCCAAAAACCAATCCGAGCTGAGCGAGAGTGAGCTTATCCAGTTTCGCGTTCAGCGCATGGTATTCCGTCTCACGTTCTACGAGGGCTTCGGCGTCTTCCACATCCTTGTCCACCCGGAGCATGACTGCTTTGAGCTTGGCGTTTGACTGCGTGACGTCGTCATCGATGCGTCGAAACAGCTCGTCTACATAAGCCTGTTCGGCGGCGATTTTATCCATTGTTCTTTCTTAGATCTCAAAAGCCGCCGCACCCGGGAGGCGCGACGGCTAGCGAGGAAACTGACAATTAGATGTCGTACTTCTTCAGCTTCTTCTGCGCCTTGCTGGTGGCCTTGTCGGCCTTCTTCTGATAAACCTTAGCGTTCTTTGCGGCCTTCTTCTGCGCGCGACCAGCCTCTTCAGCGGCCCGCTCCTGCAGCTGCTGCGCCTTATCCTGCGCCGCGGAGGCAACCTTCACGAACTTGGACTTAGCGGCCTTGGAGTTCTGCTGCGCACGCTCCAGCCAGTCATCCTTGTTGTCATCGACGTACTTGGTGGCATCGTCGACATAGCCGGAGAACTTATCTGCCAGCTTCTCCTGCTCGGACTTGGTTGGCAGCGCCGCCTGGATCTTCTTATTGGCGGTCTTGGAAGCGTGCTCCGCGCGCCAAGCCAGACCCGGCTTGCCCTGGGTATCTGCAGAGGCGATCATCAGGCCGCCCAGAAGGGCAGTGTTGGTGATCAGGCCATTACGGCGCTCCTGCTTTTCCTTGGCGTCCTGGGTCTCCCAGAAGGCGTAGCGAGACAGCATCGAAGGAATGGTAATTGCGGCAAGTGCTGCGGAGGTCAGGCGCGGTGCCTTGCCCAGCGCCAGCAGGGAAGCCGAGGCTGCCTGGGTGCCACCGAGAGCCTTGGTGACGGTGTCAGGATCCTTCGGAATGTACTGTGCGTACTCGTTCGGAATGACGGCGCGGAGCTTCGCGAGCATCTCCTTGGTGCCCTCGCGGTGCTGCTCGGTATTCATCACCATATCTGCGCCGGAGGCGACGAAAGCAGAGGCGAGCATTGGGCGAGCGATCTTGCGAATCATTAAGTAACTCCTTCTTTCTAGGCTAAAGCTGTAGGTTCCAGCATAGCGAGATTTTCAACCTGGCTTGTCAGCTGTGCTACTTGCAGGGCGTTACCAGCCCCGCTCCTGCCACTGCAAAAGGCTCGGACGCTCGGCACCGAGGGTGGTGGGTTTTCCGTGGCCAGGGTGCACAATCGCGGTATCTGGGAAAACTTCAAATAACCGTTCGGTTACATCTTTGAAAAGGCGACAAAACTCGTTCTCGTTGTTGGTCTTGCCGAGCCCACCAGGGAAGAGGCTATCGCCCACGAAAAGATGCGTTTGCCCATCGATGGTGGCTGCGAAGGCGAGGCCACCGGGGGTGTGCCCCCGCAAAATGATGGCGCTAAAGGTGTGACCGGCAAACTCGAAGGTGTCGCCGTGGTTCAGCTCGATGTCCGCTGGGGCAGGCAGCGCCGGGGAGTCCAAGAAAGACGCGATATGAGTAGCGTCGGTGGCCGCGAGGACTTCGGGCAGCGCGCGCACGTGATCGGAGTGACGATGGGTGGTCACGACGTGTGTGATGCGAGCTTTGTGCTTTTCGGCGAGTGCGAGCAGGGCGGGGGCGTTGTCCGCGGCGTCGATTAGCAGCGCCTCATTGCCGGCGACGAGCAGGTAACAGTTATTGTCCATGTCGGAAACAGAGACGGTGTCCAAAATGAGGTTCATACCAAAAGGGTACTGTTGTTTGAGTACTGGTCAACGGATGAAGGGTATCCACGGTGGCAGATCGCCTTATTGTTCGCGGGGCACGGGAACACAACCTGAAAGGTGTTGACCTTGATCTCCCGCGCGACAAGATGATCGTTTTCACGGGGCTTTCGGGCTCGGGCAAGTCCTCGCTTGCCTTCGACACGATTTTCGCGGAGGGGCAGCGACGTTATGTCGAGTCCCTCTCCTCTTATGCGCGGATGTTCCTGGGGCAGATGGACAAGCCCGATGTCGATTTCATCGATGGGCTCTCACCCGCGGTCTCGATCGATCAGAAATCCACCAATCGCAACCCGCGTTCCACCGTTGGCACCATCACCGAAGTCTATGACTACCTCCGCCTGCTATTTGCTCGCGCTGGCACTGCGCATTGCCCGGAGTGCGACGCCCGCATTGAGCGGCAGACACCCCAGCAGATCGTGGACCAAGTGCTCGAGATGGAACAGGGGCTGAAATTCCAGGTCCTCGCGCCAGTGGTGCGTACCCGCAAGGGTGAGTTTGTGGACCTGTTCGCCGACTTAGCGGCGCAAGGCTATTCCCGCGTGCGTGTCGACGGCGAGGTGCATCAACTCTCCAGCCCGCCGAAATTGGAAAAGCAGATCAAACACGACATCGACGTGGTGGTGGACCGCCTACAGGTGAAGTCCTCTCAAAAGCAGCGCCTGACCGATTCGGTGGAAACCGCGCTGAAACTGGCTGATGGTGTCGTGGCCATGGAATTCATCGATTCTGGCGAGATCCGCCGGTTCTCGGAAAAGATGTCCTGCCCCAACGGACATACCCTCACCGTGGATGAACTGGAGCCGCGGGCCTTTTCCTTCAACTCGCCTTATGGTGCGTGCCCTACCTGCGATGGGCTAGGAACTCGGCAGGAAGTGGACGTTGACCTGATCATTCCTGATCCAGACGCGCCCCTCAACGCTGCGATTCAACCCTGGACCTCCAGTCCCAACAACAAGTACTTTGACAAGCTGATTTCTGGCTTCGCCGAGTCTATTGGCGTGGATCCGAGCACTCCTTATTCTTCTTTAACCAAGGCACAGCAGAAGAAGGTACTGCACGGCTCCTCGGAAGTTGTGTCAGTGCGCTATAAGAATCGCTATGGGCGGGTACGGAATTGGTCGGCGCCTTTCGAAGGCGTGATCCCATTCCTGCACCGCAAGTCCGATGAGACGGAAAGCGCGTGGTCGAAGGATCGCTACCAGAGTTACATGCGGGAGGTGCCCTGCGATGCTTGCGGTGGCGCCCGGCTGAAACCGGAGATTCTGTCGGTGCGCATTGCTTCAGCGATGGGGGAGAAGTCCATCGCGGGACTGACAGAGCTTTCTATTGGCGAGGCCGCGAAATTCCTGGACACTCTGGAACTGAGCAAGCGCGACACGATGATTGCCGGCGCGGTGCTGAAGGAAATCAACGCTCGGCTGCAGTTCCTACTTGACGTTGGCCTGGAATATCTGACGCTGTCCCGGTCGGCAGGAACGCTGTCCGGTGGCGAGGCGCAGCGCATCCGCTTGGCTACCCAAATCGGTTCCGGCCTAGCCGGCGTGCTGTACGTGCTGGATGAGCCGTCGATTGGCTTACACCAGCGCGATAACCAGCGACTAATCGCCACTCTGCAGCGCTTGCGGGATATCGGCAACACGCTGATCGTGGTCGAGCATGACGAAGACACCATCAATGCCGCCGACTGGCTAGTAGATATCGGGCCACGCGCCGGCGAATACGGTGGTGAAGTGGTCTACCAGGGGGAGCCTGCGGGCATCCTCAAGGCGGAGGAGTCGCTGACGGGCGCCTATCTCTCTGGTCGTCGCGTGCTGGGAGTGCCTGAGCAACGCCGGCAGATCGATCTCGACCGCACCTTGAAGATAATCGGAGCACGTGAGAATAACCTCAATGACATCGATGTGGAGATCCCGCTCGGCGTATTGACCTGTATCACGGGAGTGTCTGGCTCCGGAAAATCCACGCTGATCAACCGGATTTTGGCTAAGACCTTGGCCAATGAACTCAATGGTGCCCGCCAGGTGCCCGGACGCGCCAAGCGAGTCGAAGGCATGGAGCAGCTGGACAAACTCGTCCAGGTGGATCAGAGCCCTATTGGTCGCACCCCGCGCTCCAACCCGGCAACCTACACGGGTGTATTCGACAAGATCCGCACGCTGTTCGCAGAAACCTCCGAGGCGAAAGTGCGTGGCTACAAACCTGGTCGCTTCTCTTTCAACACCAAGGGCGGCCGCTGCGAATCCTGCCACGGCGATGGCACCTTGAAAATTGAGATGAACTTCCTCCCGGACGTCTATGTCCCCTGCGAGGTGTGCGAGGGGGCGCGGTATAACCGCGAGACCCTAGAAGTGCATTACAAGGGGAAGAACATCGCAGAGGTGTTGGACATGCCGATCTCGGAAGCAGCCACCTTCTTCGAGCCGATCACCACCATCCACCGCTACCTGAACACACTGGTGGAAGTGGGTCTTGGCTATGTTCGCCTCGGCCAGGCAGCGACGACGCTTTCTGGCGGTGAGGCGCAGCGCGTGAAGCTCGCCTCCGAACTGCAGAAGCGATCCAAGGGACGCACCATCTACATTTTGGACGAACCAACAACTGGTCTACACTTCGAGGACATTCGCAAGCTGATGCAGGTCATCCAGGGGCTGGTGGACAAAGGGAACTCGGTGATCGTCATTGAGCACAACCTTGATGTGATCAAGGCGGCTGACTGGGTGATCGACATGGGACCAGAAGGTGGTTCCGGCGGAGGCCTCGTGGTCGCGGAAGGCACCCCGGAGGAGGTTGCCGCCACCGCAGGTTCTTACACCGGTGGCTTCCTCAAGCAGCTGCTTTAGAGCTGGTTTGCCTTCTTCGAGCGCAGCGATGCGATCAGCAGCAAAGCGCCACCGGAGATCAGGAAGGCGAGGACTCGCGGCATGCCTTCCAGCGTCCCCAGGTCAAAGAACACCAGCTTGACGACGGCTGCAACCGCCAGCACTAGCCCGATCGTCAGCGACGTCGACGCAGTGAAGGCCTTCGAGATCACCAGGATGTAGGCAGCGACCAGCATCCAGGAGATGGAGACCAAAGCATGGCCGACGAGGTAGCCCAGCCACATGCCGGTTTCACCACCCAACCCAAACAAATACGTGGTGGCGGTGACCAAGACCATGGCACTCAGGTGCAATGCAGCCAGACCGATCAATATCTGCGCCGACAGTTCGAAGCCACGGAAGGCATTTCGAACTAGGTACAGCACCACCATGAACCCCAGGATCGTCAGGACCTGCAGGAGCGCGATGTTGTCCGTCAGCCACAGTGGCTTCTTGAGCAGGACAGCCTTAGCGAGCTCACCGCTGAGGAGGATCGCGGCGATGATCATCGTTGCCCACGGCAGCCCGGTGAAGCGGTTATTGCGGGACAGCCACCAGGCGAAACCGCCGAAGGCCACGAAGAACAGTGCGACAAGATAAGGGCGCTCGAACCAGGAGCCGGAGCCCAGCGCGGGAGCCTGAGACCACCACTGCACGTACATCAAGGGGATAACTGCCAGCGGCCAAGCGGCAAGCTCGCCGTGGAACTGGAGCGACAGCGCCACGAAGCCGATGATTACCGCGAACATGATGGTCAGTTCACTAAAGGAGTTAGCCCCCAGCGCACCGATGGCGAGCATTGCCATAGGGGCGTAGAACCCAAGATGCTGATCGGATTTGTGTTGCCATTCATCCAGGAGCGCGACCGCCAAGAAGACGGCAACGCCGATGACGACCGTCAAGGAGATGGGGAAGCTGTTGACGACGATGCTGGGGTCGTCGATAAGCGCGGCGAGCATCGCCAGTGGCCCGATGACTGAAGCGATGCTGCGGGAGGTGAACCAGCGCTTCTGCATCGACGTCACTGCCATGAACAGACCCGTTGCGATTACCGGGAAGGCGAAGAAGTCGCCCGACATGATGTAGAGGTAGAACAACACGAAGCTGGAGACGATGGTGATGTTCAGCATCAGCTCGTCGTCCCACCAGCGAGCAAGCCCCGAGAACAGCGCCAGGAGGGTCAGTAAGGCCACCGCACCGAAGATCGGGGGCCACCAGTGCAGCACACTGACCGTTGCCATCACCGTCAGGATGCTGGTGAGCAGTGAGGCGGTGGTCAGCGCGAGGAATCCCTCCTTAGCTAGACCGCGGGCTTTGACAAGGAAAGCGCCGCCGAGCAGTAATGCGGCAACAACCCAGGCGCCGATGACGCGGCCGAGTGGGCCGAGCCAGCCAGATTGGATAGCCAATGCGATGAGGAGACTGACGCCCGCCAAGGTGATCAGTACACCGCCGACTGCCACCGCGCGAATGATCTGCTTCTCCCGCGAAAGGCGTGGCTTTGGTGGCGGTGTTGGGCGCTTCTCGACGACCGGGGCCGCGACTGGGGCCGCAGGCTGCTGTACTGGTGCCTCGGAGCGCTCTGACTGTTCGTACAACTCGAACAAGGATTCCCGCACTTCCTTGAGCAGGGACTCCGCAGTATTTAACCGCTGTGCGACCCTTTCTAGGGTCTCCTGTTCGGCGCGACTTATTTTCATAACTTGCAGTCTAATGATTTTGAATCTGTACTGCGCACATGTTATTCTTGCCAAGCTACCGCCTAGTGGTTGAATTATCTGATGAAACCACAGGCCGCAAGTGGAGGTCCCTCCCACCAGAAGCCGCCCGCTAGGGTTGGATAATGGTCAAAGAAGAGCTTTGCTCACGGATCTCCCGTGCGACGAATAACGTCGTACGGGTTTTTGTCGTGACAGCTCGGGGGAATCGACACTTCAAGCCATGCGGTACCACATTATTTACTGCTACTTGAGGAGTACACATCAGCGCTGAAGTTCGCATCAATGAACGTATCCGGGTTCCCGAGGTACGTCTTGTAGGTCCAAACGGAGAACAGGTCGGCGTCGTCCGCATTGAGGACGCGCGCAAGCTTGCTTACGATGCAGATCTCGACCTCGTCGAGGTTGCACCTAACGCGAAGCCACCAGTAGTGAAGATCATGGACTTCGGCAAGTTCAAGTATGAGCAGGACCAGAAGGCCCGCGAAGCTCGCAAGAACCAGCAGCAGACCGTGGTCAAGGAGCAGAAGCTTCGTCCCAAGATCGACGATCACGATTACGAGACGAAGAAGAATAATGTGATCCGATTCCTGGAGAAGGGATCCAAGGTCAAAGTGACCATCATGTTCCGCGGTCGTGAGCAATCTCGCCCGGAGCTTGGATACCGCCTCCTGGAGCGCCTTGCCGGCGATGTGGCCGAATTCGGCACCATCGAAGCACGGGCGAAGCAAGACGGTCGCAACATGACCATGGTCATTGGGCCGTTGCGTAAAGGCAAGAAGTAACCGACTCTTTCATAAGGACTTATAAAAATGAAGAACAAGACCCACAAGGGTGCCGCTAAGCGCATCAAGCTGTCCGGTTCTGGCAAGCTGCGTCGCGAGAAGGCTAACCGCCGGCACCTGCTCGAAGGTAAGCCATCCACCCGCACCCGTCGCCTCAAGGGCTCCACGGATGTTGCAAAGTCTGACGAGAAGCGCATGAAGCGCCTCTTGGGCCTGGCCTAATAACCACTTTTCACCCCATAAACTTTTTAGACAGTTAAGGAAGTATTTCAATGGCACGTGTCAAGCGGTCAATGAACGCCAAGAAGAAGCGCCGCGAGATCCTGAAGTCCGCCAAGGGCTACCGTGGTCAGCGCTCCCGTCTCTACCGTAAGGCCAAGGAGCAGTGGCTCCACTCCATGACCTACGCTTACCGCGATCGCCGTAAGCGCAAGTCCGAGTTCCGTCGCCTGTGGATCACCCGCATCAACGCTGCAGCCCGTATGAACGACATCACCTACAACCGTCTCATCCAGGGCCTGCGCCTTGCTGAGATCGAGGTTGACCGCAAGATGCTCGCTGAGCTCGCAGTGAACGACTTCGCTGCATTCTCCGCAATCTGCGATGCCGCTAAGGCTGCACTGCCTGAGGACGTTAACGCCCCAGCAGCTGCGTAAAGCTTGATTCGAAAAGCCCGACTGAGTTAAACAACTCAGGCGGGCTTTTTGTTATCTTGAAAGCCGTGTGGTTTCTCGCTTTGCTATTCGTGCTCCTGGGCTTCCTCTACCTCTTTATGGGACTAATTTCTCCTAAGGGGAAGTTTCTCGGCCTCAGCTATCGCGCGATGCCGGGCGTGAATACCCCGACGACCAATGCGTCCCTGGGAGCGTGGCAAGCTGCGCACCGGAAGGTAGCCCCATTCCACACGATGATTGGTATCGGGCTCCTCTTGGCCTGTGTCTATATATTTGTGGGGCATCCGGAGCAATCATTTTTGTTACTTGTATTGGCTGGTGCCGTGATCGCGGAGGTGCCCATCATTGTCTTAGCCAACGAGGCAGCGGAACGCTATAACGTTACTTCTTCTCCCGCAGGACGGTGAATCCGACCAGCCACCAGCCATAGGCGCTGAGGAGGATGCCACGGAGGGTGTTGCCTTGGACAAGGGTGTCGCGGGTATCGCTGAGCTGCTGCACCTCAGCTTCGGCGGCACCGTTGGTCTTAGCCTGCGGGCCGGTGGACATCGGCCGTCCCGGGACTCCTGGTTTGGCAGTGACGATATCGCCTCGCCGGCGGGCATGGTGATTTTCTCTAGTTCGAGCTGTTCGCTGACAAAACCGTGGGTGAACATTCCGGCGTAGATCACGAGTGCGCCCAAGACGGCGAGGCTGATTGTTGAGCAGTTTCGAAGTTAGCGATCATAACGGAGACAGGTCAACAACGTGCGGGCTGGGTGACACTACTGCCCGCTGAAGCCTGCTAGATTTAACGGCATGAACCTCGACTTTGAACAGGCATTTACCGAGCGAACGCCACGTGTGGTAAACGCGTCCAAACTGTTGAAGACTGCGGGGCGTCGCAAAGCGGGTGTGTTCTTGGCCGAGGGGGAGAACGCCGTTGAAGCCGCCATCACCACCGGCGCTGCCCGGGACGTCTTCGTCACGGAGAAAGCAGCTGAGCGTTTTTCCGAATTGCTCACCGCGGCAGGACATATGAATGCCTATGTACACCCCATCACGGACCGGGCCGCAAAGTCCTTGGCGGACACGGTCACTTCCACGGGTATCTATGCCGTATGTGAGCCAGTGCTGTGGCCGCTGAAGGATGTCATGCGGGGCAAGCCGAACTTGGTGGCCGTGCCGGTGGAGACCTCGGAGCCAGGTAATGCCGGCACCTTGATCCGCGTCGCTGATGCCGTCGGTGCGGACGCCGTGTTGTTCGCGGGGGAGACCGTGGACCCGCAGTCGCCGAAGGCCGTGCGCGCCTCGGCGGGCTCGGTGTTCCATATTCCCGTGATCCGAGAAACGAATTTTCAGGCTGTCTTTGACACCCTGAAGGCTCGCAACTTGCAGATTCTGGCCACTGCCGCCGACGGCGAGGTCAGCCTCGATGAGGCCGGCGAGCTACTGAAGAAGCCTACCGCTTGGCTGTTTGGCAATGAGGCGCACGGGCTCAGCAAAGAACTGATGGCTAAAGCCGATGCCCGCATTCGCATCCCGATCCGTGGTCGCGCGGAATCGCTGAACCTAGCCACCGCGGCATCGATCTGCATGTACGAGTCTGCCAAGGCACAAAATTCATGACAGTTGCGCGCTTGCAGCCTTTCGCCGAGACGATCTTTGCCACCATGACTGCGGAGGCAGTCAAACACGGCGCGATTAACCTGGGGCAAGGGTTCCCAGATTCGGACGGGCCGGCGCGGATGCTCGAGATTGCGACGGAGCAGATCCAGGCCGGCAACAACCAGTACGCACCTGGCATGGGAATGCCGGAATTGCGCGAGTCCGTGGCCGCGGTCAGGGGTGTGTCATCCGATGATGTGCTGATCACCGTCGGCGCAACGGAGGCTATCACTGCGAGCGTGCTTGGCTTGGTTGAGCCGGGTGCCGAGGTCATCGTCCTCGAGCCCTACTATGACGCGTATGCGGCCGCGATCGCGCTGGCCGGAGCGACGCGCGTGGCCGTTCCGCTGGTCGCACAGGGCAACACCTGGGGTGTCGATGTCGCCGCGATCGAAGCCGCCATCACCACTAAGACGGCGATGATCATCGTGAATTCTCCGCATAACCCGACCGGCGCTGTCCTCAATGTGCGTGGACTCGCCGAGTTGGCTGTGCAACACGACCTGCTCGTGTTGTCTGATGAAGTCTACGAACACCTTGTTTTCGCCGGTCATGCGCACACCCGCATCGCGGAATTGCCGGGCATGTGGGAGCGCACCATCACTGTCTCCTCCGCCGCAAAGACGTTCAACTGCACCGGATGGAAGACCGGCTGGGCGATTGCGCCTCCAGACCTGTTGGAAGGCGTGGTCAAGGCCAAGCAGTTCATGACTTATGTCGGTGCCACGCCCTTCCAGCCCGCAGTAGCCTACGCGCTGCGCGAGGAGATGCCGTGGGTTGCTGACATGGTTGCCGGGCTAAACCTGAAGCGAGCCTTGCTTGCCGACGGCCTGAAGCGTGCGGGTTTCCACGTCCATGACACCGCAGGTACCTACTACCTCGTTGCTGACGTAGGACAAGATGGCCTCGATTTTTGTATGAATCTGCCAGCTCGCAGCGGCGTGGCTGCAATCCCACTGCAGGTATTCACAGACCATCCGGAACAGTGGCGGACCAAAGTCCGCTTCGCCTTCGCTAAGAAGGACGAGATACTAGCTGAAGCGGTGCGGCGGATCGCTCAGTAGTCTTCTGCTGTTTGAGCACGGCCAGGAAAGTAGACTGCTAACCCGCGCGGTATAGTACATGGGTTAGAACGTCTCCCTTCGAACCAAAAGGATAAGTACTGGTGAGCGACATCGAGTTGACCGAAGCTAACCTCAATGCCTTAGCGGATGCGGCTGTCGCTGCGTTTAATCAGGCGCAGAACCTCGATGAGCTGGCGGAGGCTCGCAAGGCTCACCTGGCAGATGATGCCCCGATTTCCCTGGCGCGTCGCGCATTGGGAACGATCCCTAAGGATCAGCGCAAGGATGCCGGCCGCTTTGTGAACATGGCTCGTGGCCGCGCTGAGAAAGCCTTCGCCGAGGTCAAGGTTGTGCTTGAGGAGAAGCGAAACGCCGAGGTATTGGTGGAAGAGCGCGTCGACGTGACGGTTCCTACTACCCGCCGTCAAGGTGCTATGCACCCGATCACGCAGCTCTCCGAGAACATCGCCGACATCTTCATCGGCATGGGCTGGGAGATCGCCGAAGGCCCCGAGGTGGAGGCGGAATACTTCAACTTCGATGCCCTGAACTTCCTGCCGGACCACCCGGCACGCACCCTGCAAGACACCTTCCATGTATCTGTGGAAGGTTCCAAGCAGGTGCTGCGTACGCATACCTCTCCAGTTCAGGTGCGCACCTTGTTGTCCCGGGACGTGCCGGTATACATTGCCTGCCCGGGACGGGTGTTCCGCACTGACGAGTTGGATGCCACCCATACTCCGGTGTTCCATCAGATTGAAGGATTGGCCGTCGATAAGGGCCTTACTATGGCGCACCTGCGCGGCACCCTGGACCACCTGGCCAAGACCCTATTCGGCCCGGAAACCCGCACCCGGATGCGTACCAACTTCTTCCCGTTCACGGAGCCATCGGCTGAGGTAGACGTGTGGTTCCCGAATAAGAAGGGTGGCGCAGGCTGGATCGAATGGGGCGGATGCGGCATGGTCAACCCGAACGTACTGCGTGCGGCGGGCATTGACCCTGAGGTGTACACCGGCTTTGCCTTCGGCATGGGCCTTGAGCGCACCCTGCAGTTCCGCAACGGCCTGTCGGATATGCGTGACATGGTCGAAGGCGATGTCCGTTTCACCCTGCCATTCGGCGTGCAAGCTTAAAGGAGATTTTGAAATGCTGCTATCCCAAAACTGGGTTACTTCACTGCTTGGCGCTCGAAACGAGGGCTGGTCTGTCACTGCAGAAGAGCTAGATGCCGGTTATGTCCGCGTCGGCTTCGAGACCGAGGGTTACGCGCCGATCGAAGAGACCACCGGACCCCTGGTGCTCGGCGTAGTAGAGAATATTGAAGAACTGACTGGTTTTAAGAAGCCGATCCGCTTCTGCAAGGTCAACGTGGGTAACCCGGAACCGCAGGGCATCGTCTGTGGCGCTCGCAATTTCGCAGTAGGCGACACCGTGGTTGTCTCCCTGCCAGGTGCAGAGCTGCCCGGAGGCTTCAAGATTGCCGCCCGTGAAACCTATGACCATGTCTCCGAGGGCATGATCTGCTCCGCTGCAGAGCTGGGCTTGGCCAGCAAGCAGACCAAGGGCATCATCACGCTACCTGCCTCCGCAGGCAAGCCAGGCGATGACGCCCGCGCTGTCCTCGGCCTGAACGACACTGTCTTTGATGTCAACGTCACCCCGGATCGTGGCTACGCGCTGTCCGCCCGCGGCCTCACCCGCGAGATTGCTTCCGCATTTGACCTGGCATACACCGACCCAGCGTTGGATCCCTCCGTAGCCGGCATTAACGTGAACGTGCCTGCCGTCGCCGGCGCGGCGCTGCCGGTGGAGATTGACCCGGCGACCAAGACGGTTCGCTTCGGTTTGCGCAAGGTCACTGGCATCGACCCAAATGCTAAGACCCCATTCTGGATGGAGCGCGAGCTGATGCTCTCCGGCCAGCGTTTGGTCAACCTCCCAACCGACATCACCAACTATGTGATGATCCTGCTCGGCCAGCCGATGCATGCTTTTGATGCTGCCCGCATCGAGGGATCCTTGCGCATCCGCAACGCTCAGGCAGGGGAGAAGCTCAGCACCCTGGATCATGTGGACCGCGACCTGGATCCCGAAGATGTGGTGATCTGCGATGAAAAGGGCATCCAGTCCCTGGCAGGCGTCATGGGCGGCTCCACCTCCGAGATCGGCGAGGGCACCACTGAGGTGTACTTCGAAGCTGCCATTTGGGATCCCATCACCGTGGCCCGCACGTGCCGCCGGCACAAGCTTTCCTCTGAAGCATCACGCCGCTTCGAGCGCGGTGTCGATCCAACACTGTGTGAAGTAGCTCTTGATATCGCTGCATCCTTGCTGGTCCAGTACGGTGGCGGCCAAGTCGCCGCTGGTCGCACCATGCTTGGCGACGTCCCCGCAGCCACCGCTGTGGAGCTGCCGGCTGACTTCCCAAGCAAGATCGCGGGCGTCGAATACAACCGTGACACCGTGGTACGCCGCCTATCCGAGGTCGGCTGCGAAGTGAGCGGCGAGGAAGTTTTGCAGGTGACTCCACCGACATGGCGCCCGGACCTGACCTTCAAGGAATCCCTCGTTGAAGAGGTGCTGCGGCTCGAAGGCCTGGAGGCTATTCCTTCCCTCGTTCCGACTGCACCAGCTGGCCAGGGATTGACCCCGGCGCAGCGCCGCCGTCGTGCGATCACCCACGCCCTCGCATACAGCGGATACCTGGAAATCCTACCGAGCCCATTCATCGCCAATGACACCTTCGAGGTGTGGGGACTCAACGCGGATGATCCGCGTCGCAGCGTGGTGAAAGTGCAGAATCCGCTGGAATCAGATCATGCGATCCTCGGTACCACCTTGCTGCCTTCGATGCTGGATGCTGTTAAACGCAACGTCGCCCGCGGCCAGAGCGATATGACGCTCTACGGCGTGGAGCAGGTGAGCTTCGCTCGGGGCACCGGTGTATCACCGATGCCGTCGGTTAGCGAGCGGCCTGCGGAGGAAACCATCGCTGAGCTGATTGAGTCCCTGCCGTACCAACCGCTGCACGTGGCGACGGTCGGTGCGGGCGCGATTGTCCCGGAGGGGCCATGGGGTGAGGGGCGCGCCTACACCTACGCCGATGCCATCGAATCCGCCCGCATGGTGGCGCGTGCCGCCGACGTGCAGCTCGAGGTCGCCAATGCAGAGATGCTGCCGTGGCACCCGGGCCGGTGCGCCGAGCTGTCGGTGAATGGTGAAGTCGTGGGCTACGCCGGCGAGCTGCACCCGCAGGTTCTCGAGCGTGCCGGGCTGCCGGCCCGCACCTGCGCCATGGAGCTGAATATCTCCGCGCTGCCGTTCGAGCCATCTTTCCCGGCACCAACGCTGTCCGCGTTCCCTGCGCTGTTGCAGGACGTTGCCCTGGTGGTCACTGAAGATACCCCGGCTGAGGCCGTACGCGCCGTAGTCGAAGCGGCTGCCGGTGACCTGCTGGAAAAGGTCGAGCTTTTCGACGTCTACCGCTCCGAGCAACTCGGTGCGGACAAAAAGTCCTTGGCGTTCTCCCTGGTGTTCCGCGCCACGGATCGCACGCTGACGGACGATGAATGTTCCGAGGCCAGAATGGCCGCTGTAAAGGCCGCTGAGGCCAAGTTCAACGCAAGACTGCGAGCATAAATGTCAACCACAATTAGTAATACCCCCGCCGAGATCGTTGATGTAGCCAAGGATGCCTTGCTACACAAGGCGAAAGCCCCGCTGGCTACAAAGGTGACGTCGGCGATGTTTGCTGGCGCGATGATCGCGCTCGGCTTTGTTTTCTATGTCACCTCCCAGAACGGTTCGGCGGGCATGCCCTACGGGCTAGCAAAGGTCGTTGGCGGCATTGTGTTCTCCGTAGGCCTCGGCCTAGTGGTGATCACCGGTGCTGACCTGTTCACCTCCACCTCGATGACCCCGATCCTGCTGAAGGACAAACTGATCAGCCCGGTGGAAATGGTGCTGCACTGGGTGGTGGTGTACCTGGGCAACATGCTGGGGGCCTTCCTCATCGTGCTGTTCATCTTCTTCGGTGGCACTGCGCATCAAGGACACGGTGGCTGGGGCGCAGTGGTGATCAACACCGCGCTATCCAAGACCAGTCACTCTTTTAGTGAGTCTGTCTGCCTTGGCATCATGTGTAATATCTTCGTGTGTTTGGCGGTATGGCTTGCCTACGCTGGTAAGACCGTCTCCGATAAAGTCTTGGCCCTGACCCTGCCGATCGGTGCCTTCGTGGCGACCGGCTTTGAGCACTCTGTGGCTAACATGTTCATGATCCCGCTGGCCCTGTTGCTCAAGGGGCAGGCGGATCCGGCGGTAATGGAAGCGATGGCGGGCACCGATATCAGCGGTCTGACCATTTCTAGCTACCTGATTCATAACCTGGTGCCGGTGACCATCGGCAATCTCATTGGTGGTTCGATCATCGCGCTAGGTATGGCCTACTGGCATCGTGAGCGCGTCCATCACGCATAGGGGGGCACAACACTCACTGCATACTTTCCAAAACTATGCATAGTATGCTAGCCTGGTCGGCATGACTATTAATGTGGCCATCGCTGGTGCTTCGGGATACGCAGGCGGGGAGATTCTCCGCCTGCTACTCAATCATCCGGCGTATGCTTCTGGGGAACTGACCATCGGCGCCCTGACTGGCAGCTCCAATGCTGGCCAGCTACTCGGCGACTTGATGCCACACCTGCCACAACTGCGTCAACGACGTCTGGTTGATACCAACAAAGATACCCTTGCAGGCCACGACGTGGTGTTCCTGGGCTTGCCGCATGGATTCTCTGCGGAGATCGCCCGGCAGCTTGGCCCAGAGGTCATTGTGATTGACTGCGCCGCCGACTTCCGGCTGCACAACGCTGCGGATTGGGAAAAGTTCTACGGCACCGAGCATGCAGGCACCTGGGCATATGGTATTCCGGAGATGCCGGGACACCGGGAACAAATCCGCGGCGCGAAGCGGGTAGCGGTCCCCGGGTGTTTCCCCACGGGGGCTACGCTCGCGGCGCTTCCTGCCGTCGCAAAGCAGCTGGTGGAGCCCACCCTGAACGTGGTGTCTATCACCGGCGTGTCCGGTGCGGGCAAGAAGGCCAGCGTTGCCATGCTCGGCGCGGAAACCATGGGCAATGTCAAGGCCTATAACACTGCTGGTAAGCACCGGCACACCCCCGAGATCACGCAGAATTTGGCCGAGGTGACGGACAAACAGGTGAGTGTGAGCTTCACGCCGGTGCTCGCACCGATGCCACGTGGAATCCTCACCACCATCACCGCGCCGCTGCTCAGCGAGGAAGATCCGCACGCGATCTACTCGCAGTTCTACCAAGACGAGCCGTTCATCCACGTGCTACCGGAAGGTGAGCAGCCACAGACGAAGAACGTGGTTGGTTCTAACTCAGTCCACATCCAAGTCGAGGCGAACAAGGATGCTGGCGTGCTGCTGGTAACCAGCGCTATCGACAACCTGACCAAGGGCACCGCCGGTGCCGCCGTGCAGTGCATGAATCTGGCTGTCGGATACCACGAAACCGCTGGTCTGCCTCTTAGCGGCCTGGCTCCTTAAAGGAGGACTAATGTCAATCACCACGCCACAGGGATTCTTGGCCGCCGCCACGACCGCCGGAATCAAACCATCTGGAAACCCCGATATGGCGCTCGTTGTGAACGAGGGCCCGGAATTCACGGCGGCCGGCGTTTTCACCCGCAACCGGGTCTTCGCTGCGCCGGTAAAGCTGTCGAAGCAGGCGCTTGCCGACGGCCAATTGCGCGCCATCCTGTACAACTCTGGAAACGCCAATGCCTGCAATGGTATCCAAGGTGAGAAAGATGCCCAGGAGAGTATCGCTGCGGTAGCTGCGGCACTTGGCGTTGCGCCAGGCGATGTCGCGGCCTGTTCTACCGGCATCATCGGAGAGCCCATGCCCATGGTGAAGGTGCTCGCTGGCGTCGCAACGCTTGCGGATAACCTCGGTGATCATGGTGCTGCGGCCGCGCGGGCCATCATGACCACTGACACGGTGCAGAAAGAAGTGTTGGTCGCGGGGGAGGGCTGGCAGCTCGGTGGCATGGGTAAAGGCGTTGGCATGATGGCGCCATCCCTGGCCACAATGCTGGTCTGCCTGACCACCGACGCGGCTGTATCGCAACAGGTGGCCCAGGAAGCCCTCGTGAAGGCCTGCAACCTCACATTCAACACTTTGGATATCGATGGTTCTACCTCAACCAATGACACCGTCATTCTGATGGCAAACGGCGCGTCCGGTGTGACCCCGACTGTTGCGGAGTTTGAAGCGGCCGTATTGCAGGCATGCTCCGACCTCGCCGACCAGCTGCAAGGTGATGCCGAGGGCGTGACCAAGCGGGTCAAGATCACTGTCCAGGGCACCAGCACGAACGAGCAAGCTCTTGCGGCCGCACGCACTCTTGGCCGGGACAACCTCTTCAAATGCGCGATGTTTGGCTCCGATCCGAACTGGGGGCGCGTGTTGGCGGCCGTCGGCATGGCGGATGCAGACATGGACCCGGAGAACATCTCCGTGTTCTTCAACGGTCACGCCGTCTGCGAGCGGACCACCGGTACCCCAAGTGCGCGCGAGGTAGATCTCTCGGGCTCCGACATCGACGTCCGCGTTGATCTCGGCACCGCAGGACCGGGAACCGCCACCGTGCGCACCACTGACCTTTCCCATGAGTATGTCGAGATCAACTCGGCATACTCCAGCTAGGAGCTAGTCATGACTACCGATCTCAACCCTGCTGAGCGGGCGCACGTCCTCGCCGAGGCATTGCCCTGGCTGCAGCACTACCGCGACAAGATCGTGGTGGTGAAATACGGCGGCAACGCCATGGTGGATGACAACCTCAAGGCTGCGTTTGCAGCTGACATGGTATTCCTGCGCACCGTTGGGGTAAAACCGGTGGTGGTGCACGGCGGTGGCCCCCAGATCTCCGCGATGTTGCGAAGGCTCGACCTGGACGGCGAATTCAAGGGCGGTTTCCGTGTGACCACTCCGGAGGTCATGGAAGTGGTCCGCATGGTGCTCTTTGGCCAGGTAGGCCGGGATCTGGTCAACCTGATCAACTCGCATGGCCCCTACGCAGTCGGCACGTCCGGTGAGGACGGCGGGCTGTTCCGCGCCGAAAAGCGGCTTGTCGACGTCAACGGCGTTGCCACCGACATCGGACTCGTCGGCAACATCACCGAAGTCAACGCCAACACGATCATGGACATCATCGACGCCGGCAGGATCCCCGTGGTCTCCACTGTGGCACCAGGTGATGACGGCGAGGTGTACAACATCAATGCCGATACCGCAGCAGGAGCTCTCGCCGGCGCCCTCGGGGCGGAACGCCTCGTGATCCTGACCAATGTGGAAGGCCTGTACACCAACTGGCCGAACAAGGATTCACTGGTCAGTGCGATCAAGTCCTCCAAGCTGCGGGAGATTTTGCCGGGGTTGGATTCCGGCATGATCCCTAAGATGGAGTCGTGTTTGGCCGCCGTCGATAAGGGCGTGGCGGCATCGCACGTCATTGACGGGCGCATTGCGCACTCGGTCCTGCTTGAGCTGCTGACTATGGGTGGCATCGGAACGATGGTGCTGCCGGATGGCTACGACCGCGAAAACTACCCGGATGGCACCGTGTTCAGGAAGGACAAGTAAATGACGCAATGGTCAAGCACGCTGATGGACAACTACGGCACCCCGGCGCTGAAGATCGTGAGCGCTGCGGGTTCCACCCTGAGCGATTCTGAAGGGCGCACGCACCTGGATTTGCTAGCCGGAATTGCGGTGAACTCCCTCGGCTACGGCCACCCCGCAGTGGTCAAGGCAGTCTCGGAGCAGGTGGCCAACTTTGCGCACACCTCGAATCTCTTCCAGACCGATCCCGTCCTGGAACTGGGGGCTAAGCTCATCCAACGTTTTGCCGCCGAGGACACCGAGCTGGCTGCCCAAACGCGCGTGTTCTTCTGCAACTCGGGTGCGGAGGCTAATGAAGCGGCCTTCAAGCTGGCACGTCTCACCGGAAAGCGTCGTATCCTCGCGGCCGAGCACGGCTTCCACGGCCGCACGATGGGCTCGCTCGCGATGACTGGTCAACCAGATAAGCGCAAGGCCTTCGAGCCACTGCCTGCTGGCGTAGAGTTCTACCCCTTCGGGGACATCGATTATCTGCGCAGACTAGTCGAGATGAACCCAAGCGACGTGGCAGCCATCATCATGGAACCAATTCAGGGGGAAACCGGTGTGATCCCGGCTCCAGAAGGTTTCCTGTACCAGGTGCGTCAACTGTGTGATGAGCATGGGATTTTGTTCGTGGTCGATGAGGTACAGACCGGGATCGGTCGTACCTGTGACTTCTTTGCGCACCAACATGATGGGGTCATCCCAGATGTAGTGACCATGGCGAAGGGACTCGGCGGTGGCCTACCGATCGGGGCGTGCTTGGCGCACGGCGCGGCGGCGAAACTGTTTACCCCTGGCACCCACGGCACCACTTTTGGTGGCAACCCGGTTGCCTGCGCGGCCGGCAATGCGGTGCTGGACATCATCGACGACAACTTTGTTGCGGAGGTGGATCGAAAAGGCACCGCCTTCGCTGCGCAGCTGAGCAGGATCGAGCAGGTAGACTATGTCCGAGGCCGTGGTCTGATGCTGGGCGTGGTACTCAAGGGGGAGTGGGCGAAACAAGCCGTGGCGAAGGGCCCCGAGTATGGGCTGATTTTGAACGCGCCGTCGGCAAGCGTGTTGCGTCTGACGCCACCCCTCGTGATCACCGCAGCCGAGCTGAACACCGCGGCGCAGCGCCTTGCTGAGCTGCTTGCTGACATCCAGAAGGAGTCCTAAATGGTTCGTCATTTTCTCGCCGATGATGACCTCACCCCGGCGGAACAAGCCGAGGTGCTGCAGCTCGCGGCGGAGCTGAAAGCGGCGCCACTGTCTCGGCGCCCGTTTGAGGGGCCACTATCTGTGGCGGTGCTTTTTGATAAGACCTCTACCCGTACGCGCTTTTCCTTTGACGCCGGTATCGCGCAGCTCGGCGGGCACGCGATTGTTGTTGATTCCGGGAAGTCGCAGATGGGGAAGGGAGAAACTTTCCAGGACACCGGAGCGGTGCTGTCGCGGTTCGTCGAAGCCATCGTGTGGCGCACCTACGCGCACAGCAATCTGGAGCAGATGGCGGAGACGGCCACAGTGCCGATCGTGAACGCGCTATCTGATGACCTGCACCCCTGCCAGATCCTGGCGGACCTGCAGACCTGTGTTGAGAACCTGTGCCCGGAGGAAGGGCCAGCGGGTTTGCGGGGGAAGAAGGCCGTGTACCTGGGCGACGGGGATAACAACATGGCGAACTCTTACCTGATCGGCTTTGCGACGGCGGGCATGGACATCGCTATTTGCGCGCCGAAAGAGTTCCAACCGCAGCCACGCTTTTGCGAGCGCGCGGAGGCTCGTGCTGCGGAAACCGGAGCGAAGGTGACCGTGAGTGATTCTCCGGACGTGGTCGATGGCGCCGATGTCGTGATCACTGACACGTGGGTGTCTATGGGGATGGAAAATGACGGCCTCGATCGGCGGACACCTTTCCTGCCGTATCAGGTCAATAGTGACGTCATGGCGCGTGCGGCAGCGGGGGCAGTGTTCCTGCACTGCTTGCCGGCGTATCGTGGCAACGAGGTCACTGCGGACGTCATTGATGGACCGCAGTCGCGTGTGTTTGATGAGGCCGAGAATCGGCTCCACGCGCAAAAGGCCCTGTTGGTATGGCTGATGGAGCATCAAAATGACTAGTCCCGTAACTCGCACTGCGCGCCAGGCCCGCATTCTGGAGATACTCGAACGCTACCGCGTCTCCAGCCAGGTGCAGCTTTCTGAACTGCTCCTCGATGAGGGCATTGACATCACCCAGGCAACCCTGTCGCGCGATCTCGACGAGTTGGGGGCGAAGAAGGTGCGCCCCGATGGCGGGCGTGCGTTCTACGCCGTGGGGCTTGTCGACGGCCAGCGGATCGAGCAGCCGCGCGGCCCGCAGGAAAAACTGCGTCGCATGCTCGACGATCTGCTGGTGTCCGTAGACCACACCGGAAACATTGCGGTGCTGCGCACACCACCGGGTGCCGCCCAGTACCTTGCTAGCTTCATCGATCGGGTGGGCATGAACGAGGTAGTGGGCACTATTGCAGGCGATGATACCGTTTTCGTGCTGGCACGAGAGCCAATGTCAGGCAAGGAACTTGGCGAGCTATTTAGCCGCCGGTCATAATCTTTTTATTAGCTTTTCAATCAACCTAGGAGAAACATTTCATGTCTAATCGCGTTGTTCTCGCGTATTCCGGCGGCCTCGACACCTCCGTTGCCATCCCTTACCTGGCTAAAATGACCGGCGGCGAAGTCATCGCCGTTTCCCTCGACCTCGGCCAGGGCGGCGAGGACATAGAGTCCGTCCGCCAGCGTGCCCTGGACTGTGGCGCCGTGGAATCCATCGTTATTGACGCGAAGGATGAGTTTGCTAACGAGTACTGCCTGCCAACCATCAAGGCTAACGGCATGTACATGAAGCAGTACCCGCTGGTCTCCGCGATTTCCCGCCCGCTCATCGTCAAGCATCTGATCAAGGCAGCCCAGGAGCATGGCGGCACGCACGTCTCCCACGGTTGCACCGGTAAGGGTAATGACCAAGTTCGCTTTGAGGTCGGCTTCCGTGCACTGGATCCTTCCCTGGAGATCATCGCCCCAGCCCGCGACTACGCCTGGACCCGCGACAAGGCCATTGCCTTTGCCGAGGAAATCAACCTGCCTATCGAGCAGTCCAAGAAGTCCCCGTTCTCCATCGACCAGAACGTGTGGGGTCGCGCCATCGAGACCGGCTTCCTGGAGGACCTGTGGAACCCACCAACCAAGGATCTCTACGCCTACACCGAGGACCCAGCCCTCGGTAACGCCCCAGACGAGCTGATCATCTCCTTCGAGGGTGGCAAGCCAGTGGCTATCGACGGCCGTCCAGTGAGCGTCCTCGAGGCCATCGAAGAGCTCAACCGTCGTGGCGGTGCACAGGGCGTTGGTCGCCTGGATATGGTGGAGGACCGCCTCGTGGGCATTAAGTCCCGCGAGATCTACGAGGCACCGGGCGCGATGGTGCTAATCAAGGCGCACGAAGCTCTGGAAGACGTCACCGTCGAGCGCGAGCTCGGCCGCTACAAGCGCCTGATTGATTCCCGCTGGTCCGAGGAAGTCTATGACGGCCTGTGGTTCGGCCCACTCAAGCGCTCCCTGGAGGCGTTCATCGATAGCACCCAGGAGCATGTCACTGGCGATATCCGCATCGTGCTGCACGCCGGTGCCATCATCATCAATGGCCGCCGTTCCAACCACTCCCTGTACGACTTCAACCTGGCTACCTACGACACCGGTGACACCTTCGACCAGACCGCGGCGAAGGGCTTCGTGCAGCTGCACGGGCTGTCCACGGAGATCGCCAACAAGCGCGACCGCGAGGCCTAAATGTCCGGAACTAACGAAGGTGCTCTCTGGGGCGGCCGCTTCGCCGGCGGCCCTGCGGAGGCGATGTTCGCCCTTTCAGTGTCCACTCATTTCGACTGGGTACTGGCTCCTTATGATGTGCTGGCTTCTAAGGCACACGCCCGCGTGTTGCACAAGGCCGGCCTGCTTTCCGACGCTGACCTGGACACAATGCTGTCCGGCTTAGATGAGCTTGGTGCCGCCGTGGCTTCGGGTTCGTTCAAGCCATTGCCAACCGACGAAGATGTGCACGGCGCCATGGAGCGCGGTCTGATTGACATCGTTGGTCCCGAGGTCGGTGGCCGCTTGCGTGCAGGGCGCTCCCGTAACGACCAAGTAGCAACCCTGTTCCGCATGTGGGTGCGCGACGCAGTGCGTTCTGTGGCGGTGCAGGTGGTGGAGTTGGTGGAAGCGCTCGTTACCCAGGCAGCCGCGCACCCTAGCGCGATCATGCCGGGCAAGACGCACTCCCAGGCGGCGCAGCCAGTGCTGCTTGCACATCAGTTGTTGGCGCATGCGCAGCCGCTGTTGCGCGATGTTGCTCGTATCCAAGATTTGGATAAGCGACTCGCCGTGTCGCCTTATGGCTCCGGCGCACTCGCAGGTTCTTCACTGTCTTTGGACCCGGAGGCAATTGCCGCCGAGCTGGGCTTTGATTCCTCCTGCGATAACTCGATCGACGGTACTTCCTCCCGAGACTTCGCCTCGGAGACGGCTTTTGTGCTGGCGCAGATCGCGGTGGATATGTCCCGGTTGGCTGAGGAGATCATCTACTGGTGTACCCCGGAATACGGATACGTCACGCTGTCTGATGCGTGGTCCACTGGATCCTCGATTATGCCGCAGAAGAAGAATCCGGATGTGGCCGAATTGACCCGCGGCAAGACGGGTCGATTGATCGGCAATTTGACTGGTTTATTGGCTACGTTGAAAGCGCAGCCGCTGGCGTATAACCGCGACCTGCAGGAAGACAAGGAGCCTATTGTGGACTCCTTCGCCCAGCTGAACCTGCTGCTGCCTGCTCTCACAGGGTTGGTAGCCACGCTGACGTTCCATGAGGATCGGACGCTGGAATTGGCGCCTGCTGGATTCACACTTGCCACGGATCTCGCGGAATGGATGGTGCGGGAAGGTGTGCCGTTCCGGGAAGCTCATGAGGCCTCGGGCGCGTGCGTGCGCTTGGCCGAGGCCAGGGGAGTGGGCCTGGATGAATTAACGGATGAGGAGCTTGCTGCTGTTGACGCACGGCTAACTCCCGCCGTGCGTTCGGTTCTCACCGTCGAAGGCGCAGTGGCTTCTCGCGCGACCCGCGGTGGTACCGCTGGGGTGCGTGTGGCAGAGCAGCGCACTCGCGTTACGGATACGGCCGCTGAGTTTAAGAAGTGGGCGGAGCACCCGGTTCGCGGTTAGTCATTACCCGGTTGCTGCCTGCGCGGTGAGCAGCCGGGCTGCGGTTGCGTCTGGCGTAACCGGCATCATCAACCCACCAGGGGATTCCCTCCCGAAGCTGAAGATGACGCCGAATCCCGCTGTCGTCATTGCGGCGATGATGGCGGCGACATAGTAGGCCGAGATTAGCGATGTCGGTCCAACCGCCCCGCGACCAGGCCCGCACATGGTGGGCGTCGCAGCGACTAGCCGGGACATCACACCCGGGATGCTGGCACACCAGGTCCCGGGCCATCAGCGATATGCGCTGCGACCAGTTGGCGCAGCGTTGCCCGGTCACGAGGTGCTTGACTGCCCCCTTATGATCGTGGACCACGATGTAATCGGTGACGCGATCGGATCCGAGATAATCAATGTCGAACAAGTTGAGATCGATGCCGACGTTGGTGGCGAATTTTCCTCGCCAATCAAAGCCATCGCCATCAGTAACAGAGACAACGAGGGAACAGTGCCCGGTTGCTGCCCGCCGATTACTCGAGGCCCAGCGCACCATGTGTTCAAAGGCGTCGAAGTTGCGTTGAGTGATCGTGCGGGGATCCTCCTGCTTTGGGGAATCGGCGCGGAAAGCTTGGTCGAGTAGCGAGGCCATCAGCGCTGCGGTCGCGGCGGGAGCGTAGCCATAGAAGCTGCAGCCCCCGCGGGCATCTGGGCGTCGTATAGTGAAGCGACGCGCGCGATGGGCTGCCGTGACGTCTCCGGTCAGGCGCTCATTTTCCTCACGCACTAGTCGTTTGGTGTAGGCGAAGGTCGCCTCTGGGGAGGAGCGATGCGCCGTGGCGGCGGCAAGGTCGTAGATTTCCTGGCGGCGCTTGCTGCTACCAGAGTGCTTTTCCAGGGCGTTGAGAATCAGATCCTGTGTTTCAACTGGGACGGAGTCGGCCCAGTAGTAGCTTGCGCGTCGTTCGAGCAGTTTCGCGGCACGGCGGGAGAGGCCGGCATCAGTGAGTTCGTAGTGCTGCTTGCCGTGGGCGAGTTCGGTCTCCAGGCGGGCGATTTCTTCTTTGAGCGCTTGCAATTGGCCGATGTCCTCGAAACTAACGCTGGCACGTGCGTGTTTCAGCGTTGCTATCAGTTCCGCGATCATATCCCCACCCCCGTAGTTCTTAAGTCCTATTATAGCACCATCATGTTAGAACGCAAGAGCTAATAGCGGTTGAGTAACAGTCGTAATATTGTTAGTAAACGAACACAGTAGCTAATTGTTTATCCACTTACGCTGCGGTATGAACTAATCAGCAATAAGATCGGATTATGGAGACTAGTTCTGGAGGCTCAAAAAGGTCCGGCCTAGGCGTCGGAGCAGTGCTTATCGCAGTAGTGCTCATTGGGGTAATCGTGGCAGCTGTGATCCTGGGGCGCGGCGGTGGGGACGCACCACTGGCCGGAGGGGCGAAGACAGTCAAAGTGGTCATGGGCTCAGAGAAGCTGCCGTATTTTTCGGATCCAGCGGTGATCAACCGCCTCGATGAACTCGGCCTAAAAGTAGAAGCCACCCCAAGCGGTTCCCGCAAAATTGCCACCCGGGCTGACTTGAAGAACTTCGATGCTGCGTTCCCTTCGTCGGCAACCGCGGCCGAGAAGATCGCTCGGGAGACACAACCGCAAGGCACCTACACACCTTTTCACTCGCCGATGGCCATTGCCACCTTCGAGCCCATCCTGAGCGCGCTGGAGCGGGAGCAAGTTGCGCAGCAAAAGGATGGCGTTTGGTACATCAATGTGGAGAAGTATTTGGAGCTCGCCAAGAGCGGGAAGCGTTGGCGTGACATCGCTCCAGACTTTCCATCTCCGCTAGCGGTGCAGATCTCGTCCACGGATATCCGAAGCTCCAACTCGGCCGCTATGTATCTATCGATCGCCGCATGGGTGGCCAACGGCGGAAACGTCCCAGCCACCGACGCTGAGGTTGAGAAAGTAGTGCAGGAGGTCAGCCCGCTGTTTACCCACCAGGGCTATACCGGTGGCAGCTCTGCGGGCCCCTTCGCCGAGTACCTTTCCCAGGGGATGGGAGCCCGCCCAATGGTCATGATCTATGAAGCGCAGTTCATCGGCCAACAGCTGGAGGCACCGAATCCGACCGACATGCTGGCCTACCTGGACCCCACCATGTCCTCGCAGCACACCGTACTGAGCTATACGGACGAGGGCAGTGCGCTTGGCGACGCCCTGCAGCACGACCCCGAGTTGCAGAAGCTCGCTGCACGCCACGGCTTTCGCCCAAACACTCCGGGAATTTTCAACCAGGAACTGCAGCAGGCTGGTGTGACACCGCCACCGGAGTTCTTGCCGACGGTCAACCCGCCAGATTTTGAACGCCTGGAGCAGCTCATCGAGGGTGTTGCCGCCCAGTACAACAGCACCGCGCCACCTGAAGGAGCACCGGAGCAATGAAAAGAGTAATAGTCGCGCTGATCGCTGCCGTGGGTTTGGTGGCCTGCGGGATCGAAAACCCATTGAGCTCGGGGGACAGCCTGAAGATTGTCACCGCAACCGAGCTCAAGGACATGGAACCGATCATTGCGCAGGCAAGCGAGGAACTGGGGTTCGACATCGAACTCAGCTATCCCGACGGCACCATCGCCAATTCGCTAGCGCTGAAGAATGGCGACTTTGATCGGCAGTACGATGCCACCTGGTTTGCCACGAACAAGTACGTAGACCTTTATGGGGCAGGGGACAAGCTACAGGCGTCGACAAGCATTGCCACCTCGCCCATCGCCTTCGGGGTGCGCGCAGACAAGGCACGCGAGCTGGGGTGGAACGATAAACAGCCGACCTGGCTGGAAGTGAGCCAGGCCGTGAAAGATAAGAAATTTAGCTACGGAATGACTGATCCCGCACGCAGTAATTCGGGCTTTTCGGCGCTGGTATCAGTGGCGACGGCACACGCGGATACCGGAGCGGCCCTGCAGATGAGCGACATGGAGAAGGTCAACGGTCCACTACGCGACTTCTTCGCGGGACAGAACCTCACCTCTGGTTCTTCCGGCTGGCTGGAGGAGGCGTTTAGCGCCGATCCGCAGCGTACCGACGCCATTGTCAACTATGAATCCGTGCTGCTGGACATGAAGAGTCGCATGGACATTGAGGTCGTCGTACCCGCAGATGGCGTCGTCACCGCCGACTATCCGCTCGCGGCGCTGGCCGAGCCGAGCAACGATCAAGCCACCGCGCAGGTGACCAAGCTGGGCGAATGGCTCCAGCAGCACAGCCAGCAGATCGTGGATGATACTGGGAGACGTCCAGCAGATCCCAACGCCCGCCCGCTGGCGGAGCATCAGCGCAACCCCGTCATCGAACTGCCATTCCCTGCGCGGCAGGACGTCGCAGATGAGCTCGTCTTCGCCTTCGCCAATGACCTCCGGCGCCCGGCAAAGACGGTGTTTGTGCTGGACCAATCCGGCTCTATGCAGGGGGATCGAATGCAGAGCCTGCACACGATCCTCACCGAGCTTGTCGACGGCCGAGCCCACACCGCTACCGGCCCGGTAGGACTGCGCAATCGTGAGGAAGTCTCCATTATCGCCTTCGACAGCGAGGTCTCGCGGCCGATTAGCGGCACCTATTCCACGAACAACCAGCGGCAAAATCAGCCGCTGCGGGACGCTATAGCGGGATTGGTTCCCGGCGGTCAAACCGCAGTCTACGACGCTCTGCAAAGTGCCTACCAGCAGTTTCCCAACTCGGAAGGGTCGATCCCATCGATCGTGTTGATGTCCGACGGTGCCACAAATACCGGCGCGACCTTCGAGGACTTTAAGAAGTTCCATGCCTCGCTCAGCCCGGAGCGGCGCCGAATCCCGGTGTTCATCATCCTCTACGGCGAATCCAATAACGCCGAAATGGAATCGCTCGCTGATCTGACCGAGGGAAAGACTTTCGATGCCACCAAGGGTGATCTGGGCAGCGCGTTTAAGGAGATCCGTGGGTACCAATAGCTGGTTTGCCTCCCGCAAAAATGTGGTGGGGATGGTCTTTGCGATCGCAGCCGTGCTGACGCATATCCTCATTGGCCTAGGTACCTTCTGGCCGGTGATCGCCATCGCCGCGTGGGGACTCGGTGTGGTGCTAACTCCGGGCGGGCCAGCAGCGCCCGCGATTTCCCCGGGGGAAACCTTCGCGGAAGCAGTGCAAAGCTCTGAGCAACGTTTCCGAATCCTTGGCGCGCATGGTTCCTCGCTGCGCCAGCTCGGCGAATTGAAATGGACAATCCGGGAGTTGGAAAAACACCTGGATGAGCTTTCTGCGCAGCCAATCCTCCTGCAAACCGTCTCTGAAATCGCCTATTCGCACTTACCGACACTGGAGGCCGCTTTCGCTGAGGTACCAGACATTGCCCGCAAAGAAGCCGTAGCGGAGCTAGATTCCTCGCTCGACCTGCTCAATACTGAGGCCGCGAAGATTCTGACTGCCATTGTGGAGCAGAAGTTCAAGGGGCTGGGGGATCAGCGCGCACTGCTCGAAGAGAAGTTCACCGGGGTTCAGCTCTACTTGGACGGGGGTTCAACAACTCCCTAAGGGGCTGTGAAGGTACAATTCCAACCATGAGTATTGATCCAAAACTGCTGGAAGTGCTGGTATGTCCGCAAGATAAGGGGCCTCTGGTCTATCTCGACGACGAGCAGAAACTCGTCAACGAGCGCATGGGCATTGCCTATCGCATCGATGATGGGATTCCAGTCATGCTTGCCGACGAAGCCGTCGCCTGGCCACCAGCAAATTAAAGGATCTAGTTGTGAACATTATTGACGAACTGCAATGGCGTGGCCTGATTAACCAGTCCACCGACATTGACGCCCTCCGCGAAGCCTGCGAAAACCCAATCACGCTGTACTGTGGCTTCGACCCAACGGGCGATTCGCTACATGCCGGCCACCTCGTGCCGATGATCATGCTCCGCCGTTTCCAGGAATTCGGACACCGTCCCATCACGCTCGCCGGTGGTGCCACCGGTTTCATCGGCGACCCGCGTGACGTCGGGGAGCGCTCCATGCTCACCCAGGATGCGATCGAACACAACCTGGAATCCATCAAAGACCAGCTGCGTGCCTTCGTGCGTTTCGACGGCGATAACCACGCCATCATGGTGAATAACGCCGACTGGACAATGAACATGTCCGTCATCGACTTCCTGCGTGACGTTGGTAAGAACTTCTCTCTTAATACGATGCTGGATCGCGATACTGTCAAGCGCCGACTGGAGAGTGACGGCATCTCCTACACCGAGTTTTCCTACATGCTGCTGCAGGCCAATGACTTCGTCCAGTTGCGTCGCTCGCATGATTGCATTCTGCAGATCGGTGGCGGCGATCAGTGGGGCAACATTGTCTCCGGTGTGGACCTCAACCGCCGTATCGACGGCGAGAAGACGCACGCGCTCACGGTTCCACTGGTTACGGATGCCTCCGGCCAGAAGTTCGGCAAGTCCACTGGCGGTGGCAAGCTCTGGCTCGACCCAGAAAAGACCTCTGCCTATTCCTGGTACCAGTACTTCCTCAATGCCGGCGACTCCGTAGTCATTGACTACCTGCGTTGGTTTACCTTCCTCACTCAGGAAGAAATCGCAGCTCTTGAAGTTGAAGTCGCGGAGCGGCCGTTCAAGCGCGAGGCTCAGCGACGGCTTGCCCAAGAAATGACGGACCTCGTACATGGGCACGACGCCACCGTCGCAGTTGAGCTCGCGGCACAGGCACTATTCGGGCGTGCTTCGCTCGCTGATCTGGATGAGAAGACCCTGGCGGGCGCACTGTCTGAAACCACGGTGTTTGACGTGCCCGCAGGGGAGCCCCGCACCATCATCGATCTCTTGGTGGGGGCTGGCCTCGCTGATTCGAAGGGGGCAGCACGCCGCACGATCAAGGAGGGCGGCGCCTACGTGAACAACGAGCGCATTGAGGCTGAAGAGTGGGAACCTCGTGCCGAGGATCTGCTGCATGGCAGCTGGCTCGTGCTGCGCAAGGGCAAAAAGAACTTTGCGGGCGCCCGGCTTTCCTAAATTGTTCAATTGTCCCGGTCGAAATTGTGCCTCTGACGTGCTGATTTGTCTTGCTGGTTAGAATTGCGTAACTTATTGCAAGTCAGCGAGACCGCAGCCCCAGGGGCTCGGCCGGTGGCAAAGAAAACCAAGATTGACAAATAGATTAACTTCTTGTTAACGTTGATCTTCAGTCGCTGATACGAAGCTCCATTGGGAGTGATGTTCAGTGTGCGTGTGTTGTTTGAGAACTCAATAGTGTGCCAAGTACTTATTTTGATACTTTTTGTATCTTTTGATTTTTTGGTTGTGTGTTGGTGCCGGCAGGCCCGGAGGGGTCTGTGTAAGCATTTAATACTCAACTTTTTGTGGTGGCGGGTTTTTCCTCGTCGGATTGTCGGTCATCACTTT
>NZ_JBBHKY010000008.1:0-137514 GCF_037482665.1 Corynebacterium sp. H127 | reverse complement strand
AGATTCTCCGCCAGAATGCGATCCTCAACAAGACGGACCACGCGGTCCTTCGCATCCTGGTCAAACTTCTTAGGCATGTTCCAGATTTTCCCATCCACTCAAGCGGAACAAAACCTGGGGCACTTCAGTACAACCACGAACGACTCCAGAAACGACTCAAGGGTCTGACTCCGATGCACTACCGGAACCAGACCCTTGAACCCCTAACCGCCTAGAATTAAACCAGTCCAACTTTCGGGGGCCAGTTCATATGTACTGGAACGGGGCGGTTTTCTGTTGCGCGGGCATGAAAAAACAGCCGCACCCAAGAACTTAAAGTCCTGGGTGCGGCTGCGCACTGCCCGTCGTCACATGTGGTTAGTAAGCGCCACGCAGGGTGATGAAGTAGCCACCGGTTGCTGGGTTCTTAGCTACACCAACACCCGCGGTAACCGCGTTAGGGCTCAGAATGTTGTCGCGGTGAGCTGGGGAGTTCATCCAAGCGTTCACTGCATCGCGAGGGTTGTTATACATAACCGCAACGTTTTCCATATCGGAAACTTGCAGCGCCATTGGGTCATGGGCGAGCTGGTCACGGCTAGCGCTGGTCTCCGCCCACGAGCGGGAGGAATCAGCAAGGTTCTGGTTCCAGCCAAATGGTGCGAGGCCGTGTTCAGCACGGACACCGTTTACTTGGTTGAAAATATCAGCTTCAGCGGCACCGAGGTTCTCCTGCATGATGCCTGGGAGAGGGAAGGCTCCGGCTACAGGAGCGGTCACCGTGCTAAGCCCGAAAGAGATGGCCAGGGCGGCGGTTGCGGTAGTCAGAATCTTCTTCATGGGTGATGCCTTTCAGTTACGTAACTTACGTTTTTAGGGACAACACCAATAAAACCCCAGGTAGCAAAGATTCTAACCAGAGATGTGCAAGGAGAAGGTGAAATGTTCGCCCCCAGTTTGCTGGGGATTCAACCCCTAAACCCAAATCTGCAATGACATATTTATGTGTATCGCGGGGGCTTCCAATAAGGTTTCTGCAAGGTTTCTCCGCCTATCTTTAAGCCTTAAATTGTCTCGAATTGATAACTAGCGCCTTGTACTGGGAGTTTGAAGACAATTCAGTGTGCCTGGGGTCACACTAAACTGAGAAGCTGACGGCAGCGTAAGTATGTGGAAACCTCATTCCCGCTCAAGAACATCCTGAAAACTTAGATTCTGACAGGCAAAAGTCGAGGAAGGGGCAGGCGATCGGGAGGAAACCTACAGGCAGGAGCTTGTTTTTGAATTTCTTAAGGTCCTTTCACCTATCCCTAACCAGCGCCAAAAAATACCGCTCTTGCCTGCGAATTTTCAATAGGATAGGGTTTATTGAAAATACCGAAGATCTAAGGACCCGCGATGCCCCACAATCATGACCACTCACACCACCACGAGTCCTCGAACCGCACCCGACTCGGAATTGCACTGGCCATCACTGGCATCATTCTGCTCGCCGAGATCTTCGGCGCCTGGTGGACCAGCAGCCTCGCACTGTTCGCCGACGCCGGGCACATGGCCGTCGATACGGCAGGCCTAGCCATCGCCTTCACCGCAGCATCCCTGATCCTCCGGCCCGCCAGCAGCAAACACACCTGGGGGCTGCGCCGCGCCGAAGTCATTTCCTCCGCGCTGCAAGCGCTACTGCTCGGCAGCGTCGGGCTGTATACGATCATCGAGGCCGTCCGGCGCCTGATCACGCCTGTCGACGTCAACTCCCACGGCCTGTTGCTCATCGGAATCATCGGCCTCCTTGGCAATATCGCCTCGTTCATCGTCCTCAGCGGCGGGGAGCACAACCTCAATATGAAGGCCGCAACGCTGGAAGTACTCAACGACGCCCTTGGTTCCGTCGCCGTCATCATCAGCGCCATCGTGGTAGCCACCACCGGTTTCGCGCGTGCCGACGCCATCGCTTCCCTACTCATCGCCCTGCTCATCCTCCCCCGCGCCTTCCACATTCTGCGCGAGTCCGGGCAAATCCTCCTCGAATCCACCCCTCCCGGGCTCGACCTCGAGGCCGTGCGCACTCACATCCTGGAGACCGAGCATGTTCTCGACGTCCACGACCTCCACGCTTCACGCATCTCCTCTGGGCTGCCCGTGCTCACCGCACACATCACCCTCGAAGACAGCTGCTTTAACGACGGCCACATCCCGGATATCCTGGACAAGCTCCAAGAATGCGTGGCAACGCATTTCGACGTCGCCATCGAACACTCCACCTTCCAGTTCGAACCCGCACGGCACGCAGAGCACGAACGCACCCGCTGCGACATCCACTAAGGCACTACTCGCGATACTCCTCCCAGCGAACTGCGCATCAGCATGCCTGAATGTGACGGCCACGGGTGCTTAACGACGCGTCCTTAGCCTCGCGTGTAAATCAAGACCGTATAGGGCGCAATCGACAAGTTGCCGTGGCGAGGCTGACCGTCGACACCGCCCTCGTAGGACTCCATGTCGTAGGACGCGAAACCACCAAACAGCGAGCTGTAGCTCTTGGAATCGCTGTTGAAGCGCAACGTCCACTTCTCTGGGCCCGATGGCAGACCGATATCGACCTTTTCGCGCACCTCGCTGTCCAAGTTGACCACGACGATGACGTCATCGCCCGCACCGCCGTCTGCCCAGCGGTGGAAGACCAGGAAGTTGGCTTCGTCGTCGGCCTTGAGGATGGCGGTGTTTTGCCCCGTCAAACCACGTGCCGTCTGGCTGCGATTGAGACGCAAGTTGATCAGGTCGCGGTAGAGGTTGGCGATGCCCGCGTAGTTCTCGTCCCGTGACCAATCGAGCGGCACGCTGTCACGGAACCAGGCACCTTCGAGGAACTCCTGGCCTTGGAACAGCATCGGGATGCCCGGGGAGGTTAGGGCGAGTGCGGCACCCAGGGTCGACATCTTCTGAGCAACCCAACCGGATGGATCGTTGGGGTTGACCTCTTGCGGGACGCGTGCCTTGCCGTTGGCCACCTCGTCGTGACTCTCGGTGTAGATGACGCGCGCAAAAGCATCGCCGTAGTCGGTGGTAACGGCCTCGACAATGGCAGGGATCGATCGCCACTCGTCATCGATTTCGGTGATCACCTCACGGACTGGGTGAACGAAGTGGCTGTCCCACTGTGAGTGAAAGCCAGCCCCCTCAGGAGCAGTGGAGGTCACCATCGGGTCGCCGTGCAGGTCTTCGGCGATCAGGATCCGGCCCGGGAACTCCGCACGAACGGTGTCGGCGATCCAACGCATCATCGACCAGCCCTCTGGGATGTCCATTGCGGATCCGTCCTTGGACCGCATGTATGGCGTCATGTCCAAGCGCAGGCCGTCCATGCGATAGTCTTTCAGCCACATCAGGGCGTTATCACGAATGAATCGGCGCACCTCTTCTCGGCCATAATCAGGGCGAGTATCGCCCCACGGAGTCTCCGACTTCCAGTCCTGGTAGAAGTAGATGCCACCCTTACCGTTCTCGCTCCACCCGTCGAATTGCCAAAGGTCGAGGTCAGAGGGGCCGAAGTGGTTGTACACGACGTCTTGGATGACCGCGAGACCCATCTCGTGGGCTTTCTTCACAAACTGCTTCAGAGCGTCCGGGCCACCATAGGCAGACTCTACGGCGAAAGGATCGGCTGGGTTGTATCCCCAGCTCTGGTCGCCAGCGAACTCGGCCACCGGCATCAGCTGAACGGTATTCGCCCCAAGTTCGAGCACGTGACCGAGACGATCCATCGCCCCTTCCAGGTCGCCCACCCCGCCGTCGACAGAGTTAAATGTGCCCACGTGCATTTCGTAGATGACCATCTCATTGAAAGGCGGGCACTTGGCCTGCACGTCCTCCCAGTCGAACGAGCTGTGGTCGTAGATCACCGAGTTGCCAACCGAGTTGGTGACCAGGTAGCTGTACGGATCGCGCTTGTAGAGCACCTGCGTGCCGTTAGTGATGACGTACTTGTACTCCTCGCCTGCCTTCGCATCTGGGACGAGGGTGTACCAATAGCCGTTGCCCTCTGCCTCAAGCGGGGTCGCAGTATCACTCCACTTGTTAAAGTCACCCGTCACAGTCACGGTCTCAGCATGCGGGGCCCACACTCGAAACGCGACGCCACCGTCACCGTCACCGACGATCGCACCCATTCCATTCCAGTGTTCTGTAGTACTGCTCATCGGTTCCTCCGCAAAGGTTAAAGGGAAACAGGGCGCTTCGCCCACGCATTGCAGCTCGGAGATCCCGGCCACCATAAAGGCCACCTTAGACAAACCTTTGGGGGTGCGCCATCAATTGGACAACACCACTAGTGCGGTAACCGCGTTTGAGATTGTGCGGCCACCAGGCAGGAGACAATCAGAAGGACGAACCCTCGAAAACAAAAGAAGTCCCGAGGCATCGAATAGGAACGATGTCTCGAGACTTCACACTGGTGGAGCATAGGGGAATCGAACCCCTGACCTTTGCATTGCGAACGCAACACTCTACCAACTGAGCTAATGCCCCGTGTCTGATAGCAACGGTACTCCTCATAGTGCGTAGTCCAAAAATTGTCCTTTTGAGCACCAAGTGCTTAGCAACTTTGGCGTGCGCCACCGCGCAGTCAAGTCCCCCTCAGCACCCGTTGCAACAACCTCAAGTTCATTCCGTATGGCGTTCCGGGCTCAGATCTAACACTGTTGCAACGCAACCAAGAAGATCTTAAGAAGGTGGGTGTCCCGTGGATGAGGCGGTACACGAGCCTAGAGATGCTGAGCACAGGGATGCCCGAATATGGTGGCCACAGCTTCGCATTCCGCCACCCCGCCATTTTGGTTTTGCTAGGGGGCACCGCGGGCCCCTGGGGTGACGGGGTTCGGAGTTTTACCGCCGGCTACGCACGCAGACAGCACTTCGCGGCTGAGGCGCGATCAGGTGCTTCGCCGAGATCCGACTTTCATGTTCCGACTTTTCACTCTGACGAGGAAAATCCACCTGGGCTTTTCCTAAAGCACTGCACTAGAAGTCGGAACATGAAAGTCGGGTTTCGGGGCGGGCCACAGGATCACCCAGGAATATGCTCTGAAGAAGCTCCCCCAAGACAAAAAAGATCCCTCCAGCGAAACACTGGAGGGATCTTTTGGGCTGTGGAGCATAGGAGAATCGAACTCCTGACCTCCTGCTTGCAAAGCAGGTGCTCTACCAATTGAGCTAATGCCCCATTTTCGTTCCTGTGGGCCTAGCAAGAATCGAACTTGCGACCTCATCGTTATCAGCGATGCGCTCTAACCGACTGAGCTATAGGCCCTGGGAACGAAATAGAACTTTACCCACCGATTAACTATAAACCAAATCGCCAGGTAAAACCCTATTTTCGAGTGGAAAGTTTAGGCGTCGTTAAGCGTGATCTCAAGCCCGCCAAACAGGTCAACGGTGGCGTTGTAGACCAGCGCAACCAGCGGTGACAGGACAGAGACAAGGATCGCCGCGATGGCGCCCAACAGGCCTGCTAATGACAGCACCAGCTTGAGCGACACGGTACCTTCACCACCAGCGCCGCCGATGACGGAGTTGAGGCTATCCCACACCCCAGCGGCGCCCATGCCGACGTAGAGCAACAGCACGCAGATCATCCACGCCACTAGCCCCGCAAGAGACAGGACTAGCGCAGTGCGAAATGCCGTGAAGGGTGAAATGCTTCGGACGGTCACTTTACGTTCAGCCATGAATTAGTCCTCTTCTTGTGGGACACCGGAGGCGTCGAGCGGCTGGTCAGCCGCATCGACAACGGTCTCCAACATTTCAGTCTTAGCTGCAGCGGTCTCGGTTGGCGCTGGCGCCTTTCCGGTTGCTACTGCTTCAGCTTCTTCTTCGCCTTCAGCTTCCACATTCTTATCAATGGCCAGCAGTTCCGTCCCGGCAGGCAGGTCCACCAGGCGCACGCCCATCGTGGCGCGTGACGACGGCCGGATCTGGTTCACCACGGTGCGAATGACACCACCGGCGGAGGTGATGGCGAAGATCTCGTCGTCTTCGTCCACAGCGAGGGCGCCGATCAGTTTGCCCCGCTTCGCGTTGTACTTGAAGGTGACCACGCCAACGCCACCGCGTCCTTGCACGGAGTATTCCTCCATGGCAGTGCGCTTGCCATAACCACCCGAGGTGGCGACCAGAAGGAATTCGCCGTCACGGACCACGCACATGGATAGCAGCTGGTCATCGTCGCGGAAGCGCATGCCCTTCACACCGGCGGTGGCACGGCCCATTGGGCGCAGCGTTTCATCGTCGGCCTTGAAGCGGATGGACTGGCCTTCCTCGGATACCAAGAGCAGCTCATCTTCGTCGGAGCACAGCGCAGCGCCGATCAGCTTGTCGCCCTCATTGAGGTTGATGGCAATGAGGCCACCGGAACGGGCAGTCTCATAATCGAGCAGACGAGACTTCTTCACGCGCCCCAGCTGGGTTGCGAGCACCAGGTATGGAGCGTCCTCGTAGGTCTGCAGCTGGATAACCTGGGCAATCTTCTCACCGGACTGGAATTCCATGAGGTTTGCCACGTGCTGGCCACGAGCGGTACGGGATGCCTCTGGCAATTCGTATGCCTTCAGGCGGTAGACGCGACCGTAGTTGGTGAAGAAGAGGATCCAGTCGTGCGTGGAACAGACGAAGAAGTGGCGCACCACATCGTCCTGTTTCAGCTCGGCTCCGCGGACACCCTTGCCGCCACGACGCTGGGACTTGTACGCATCCACCTTGGTGCGCTTGGCGTAACCGGTGGATGTAATGGTGACCACGACGTTTTCCCGGGCAATGAGATCTTCTTCGGTGACGTCGCCAGTGGCGGCGACGATCTGGGTACGACGCTCATCGCCGTACTTGGACACGATCTCTTCCAGCTCTTCCTTAACAATGGAGCGCTGGCGCTCAGGGGAAGCCAGGATGTCCTTCAGGTCGGCGATCTCGAGCTCGATCTGTGCCAACTCATCCACGATCTTCTGGCGCTCCAGGGCTGCTAGGCGACGCAGCTGCATAGCCAGGATGGCGTCTGCCTGGATTTCGTCGACATCCAGCAGACCCATGAGTCCAGTGCGGGCTTCGTCCACGGTTGGGCTGCGACGGATGAGGGCAATGACCTCGTCCAGCATGTCCAGCGCCTTGACCAAGCCGCGCAGGATGTGGGCGCGTTCTTCGGCTTCATCGAGGAGGAACTGGGTGCGGCGAATGATGACTTCGATCTGGTGATCGGTGTACAGGCGCACCATCTGGTCAATACGGAGGGTGCGTGGCACGCCGTCCACGATGGAGAGCATGTTGCAGCCAAAGTTGGTCTGCAGTTGGGAGTGCTTGTACAGGTTGTTCAGCACCACACGTGGCACAGCATCGCGCTTGAGGGTGACGACGATGCGCATGCCGACGCGGTCAGAAGATTCATCCTCAATGCGGGAGATGCCAGCAAGCTTGCCACTGGTGACCTGCTCCGCGATGTTCGAGATGAGGTTATCCGGGTTGACCTGGAACGGCAGCTCGGTGATGACGATGGTCTGGCGGGAGCCCTCTTCCTCAATGGAAGTAACGCCACGCATGCGGATCGAACCGCGGCCGGTGGTGTAGGCGTCCTTGATGCCGTCAGTACCCACGATGAGGCCCGAGGTTGGGAAGTCTGGGCCCTTGATGTACTCCATGCAGGCTTCGAGTTGCTGCGCTTCGGTGGCCTCATGGTTGTCCAGCATCCAATAGATCGCCTCGGCAATCTCATTTAGATTGTGTGGCGGGATGTTGGTGGCCATACCGACGGCGATACCGCCGGAGCCGTTCATCAGCAGGTTTGGCACACGCGAGGGCAGGATGGTTGGCTCGGTGGTCTTGCCGTCATAGTTAGGGATGAAGTCCACCACGTTGCGGCGGATATCGCGGACCATCTCTTGCGCCAGTGGCGTCAGGCGAGATTCCGTATAACGCATTGCGGCGGGGCCGTCGTTGCCGCGGGAGCCGAAGTTACCTTGGCCGTCGACAAGCGGGTAGCGCATATTCCAGGGCTGAGCTAGGCGAACCAGGGTGTCATAAATCGCGACGTCGCCGTGTGGGTGGTAGTTACCCATCGTCTCGGCGACTGGCTTCGCGGACTTCACATAGGAACGGTCGTGGCGGAAACCATTGTCGTACATTGCGTAGAGGATTCGGCGGTGGACGGGCTTCAGGCCGTCGCGGACCTCGGGCAACGCGCGACCAACAATGACGGACATGGCGTAGTCGATATAGCTCGACTGCATCTCCTCATTAATGTCGATCGGGTTCACGCGATCAAAGAGATTCTCGTCGCTCACTTTTCACCTTTTCTAGTCTGGAATAACACGTCCAGTGTACGTTGTAGGCGCTTTTCAGTCCCGTGCTGGTATCGTTTTGATACCATGGCCATGACTTTGAGACTCACCGCGGAACAAGATGCAGCACTTACCCTCCTCGCCAGAACTCTCAATATCTCCAAACAGGAAGCCGCGACCCGCGCGATCGTTGAGAAGGCTGCTCGCACGGTTCGCTCCGTTGAGCTGCGTGAATTGGCCCGGCGCGAGGTCTCCAGCTACGCAGCGTTAGAAGGGCGGGTCCGCCGTGGACGCTGAGGAGATGCTGGTGCTTGCCGACGAAGTGTGCGCAATCACTGGAACCACTGTCGCTTCCCTACCAGCACTGATCTGCTTAGCTGCGCTGATGCGGCCCCATATCGCCGGAATTGCAGTGTTTAGTTCCGCCGAGGCTCAATGCAACTATCTGACAACGGTCTGCAATAAGTTACGGCCGCTGAACTCACATAATGACGTGCTCGCCCACGTGCTACGGGGCGTCGTTATGGAAACTTTATGATTTATGATTATCGCAATCTCGACATTTTTGTTACATTTGTGAACGTTGTGATTACAGTTATCTACTGTGGCGGAAGAATTGCAACATGTTGTGCAGTCCCCTTAGGAGACGGCTTTTTGCCAAAGCAAGGAGCGGTGTCCCAAGGGGATTTTCCTCCCTCACTGGCCTAGAGTCGGGCCCATGGCAGTAGCAGTCTTTGATCTAGATGGCACAATCTACTTCGAACGTCGCCTGGTCGACGGCATATGCGAGGCCGTAGCTAGCTGGCGCGCGCGTGGCCATGTCGCCGTGGTAGCTACCGGCAAGTCTCCCGCCGGCATCCGCGACGCCCTAGGCGGGACAGCCTTCCACTGCGACTATTTCCTCGCCTCCACCGGGGCCGCGATTCTCGACGCCCATGGCAACTGTCTCCTCCAGCGCAGCATCCCCACCGAGACGGTCCACCAACTCCGTCACCTGGCCGAAGGGTTGAACAATGTGGCCGTCTACGCCTCAACTTTGGACACCCGCGACGGCCGACTCTACGACACCACTGGTAATACCGAGAGTTCCGTGCTGGATCGCTCCGAAGACTTCGACCCCGCCACTTTGTCAGAGCACACCGTCACCCAAGTCCCCTTCTGGATCCCCGGAGATGAAGAAAAGCTGCTTGGACTGATGCAGCGCATCGCAAGCATCCCGGGAGTCACGCCGGTACGAAATCAAGACTTCATTGACGTGGTCCCGGAAGGAATTAACAAAGGCGCAGGAGTGCAGTGGCTACTGAGCCATCTCGAACTGGGCATGGGGCCGCTGTATACCTTTGGTGATTCCTGGAACGACCTGACTATGCACGCCGTAGCTGACCACAGCTTCAGCCTGCCTTGGTCACCCGCAGCAGTGAAAAATGCCACTGATGAAGTCATCGACTCCGTCAGTGGCACCTTAAGCCAGTTGCTTAAACAGTCTGTTTAGCAGGCGTTTCCGTAACCTCACGAATCCGGTCAAGCACCCGCTCGCGCGAGGTTGCGGCCAGCAGCTCTGCGCGGAACTCCTCACGCATGAGAGCACGAGCCAGCTTGGACAGCAGCTGCAAGTGCTGCTTTCCGGCATCCTCAGGCACGGCAATGAGGAATACCAGGCGCACTGGGTTCTTGTCAGGAGCTGACCACTCGATTCCCGGTTCAGGCAGGCGAGCAAACGCCAAGGTAGGCACCGACACACCAGCGGAGCGTGCATGCGGAATAGCTACCGCATTACCGACGGCCGTAGAGGTCTGTGCCTCACGCTTCAGTGCCGCCTGGGCGACCTGGGTTACATCGGAGATACGGCCCTGAGCAGCAGCAGAGTCGAGCAGGCCACGGATGACCTCATCGCGGCTACCTGCTGGGGCGTCTGCATCGAGGAAGACGACATCGGCGTCGATAAGCGGGCGTGCCTGGTGTGCCGGAGCCGGTTGTTCCTCGGTCTCAGTCTTACCGCGGGTCAGTCTCATGAGCAGCAACATGATCGTCGCAGTTGCGGCGATACCTGCACCCAAGGCGAGGAAGAACAACCCGGTACCATCGACGGCACCAAGCACAGCGACGATCGGGCCACCGTGCATGACGTTGTCCTTAACTCCCCACAGACCTGCCAATGCGCCGGCAACTGCGCCGCCAATAACGTTGGCCGGAATCACCTGCAGCGGACGCGCTGCAGCGATCGGAATTGCACCTTCGGTGATGCCGAAGAAGCCCATGAACAGCGCCGCGATGCCCGACTCGCGTTCTGGCTGCGTGAACCAGGTACGACGAATCAGCGTAGCGATACCGACGGCCAGCGGTGGCACCGCAATTGCAGCGGCAGCCATACCCATTGGAGCCGCATTGCCGGCAGCGATCATGCCGCCACCGAACAAGAAGGCAGTCTTGTTGAATGGGCCGCCCATATCGAAGGCAATCATGGCACCGATGATGGCACCCAACACAATGACGGAGCTTCCCTCCAAGGAGTTCAGCCAGGTAGAGAGTGCCTCGAACAGGGAGGCAATTGGGTTACCCAGCAGGTAAACAAAGAGCAGGCCCACAATCAACGTTGTGAAGATCGGGATGATGATCACCGGCATGATCGGAGCAATGTACTTGCCCACCGGAATCTTCTTGATAGCCAGGGCAATGTAGCCAGAAAGGAAGCCGGTAATGATACCGCCGATGAAGCCAGCGCCGGCTTCCGAGTTGTACAGCGCACCCGTCGTCGCAATGAGACCAGTGACAAAGCCTGGTGCCAGCCCAGGGCGGCCAGCGATACCCGATGCGATGAAGGCCGAGAGCACCGGCACCATCAAGCTGAATGCCAATGCGCCGATGGAGCTGATGGTGAACCAGAAGGAATCCTCTGGAATTTGGTAGCCCTCTGCAGTCGGTGTGCCACCAATCGACAGTGCAATGGCAATCAGCAAACCGCCGGTGACCACGAACGGCACCATATGGGAGACGCCATTCATCAGTGCCTGGTACAGCTGACGACCCAGCGGGGTGCCTGCCTGCGTAGGCGCAGCGTGTGCGTCACCAGCGGCTTGCTTGCCTGCGTGCCAGTGGCTGGCGCTTTGGGCGCGCTCTAGCAGCTCACCAGGATGCTTGATTGCCTCATCCACGGAAACTTCCAGCAGTCGCTTACCGGCGAAGCGATCCTTCTCGATGGCCGTGTCAGCGGCGATCACCACTGCATCGGCGTTTTTGATGTCCTCCGCGGAGAACGTGCCCTCGACCCCGATGGAGCCGTGGGTTTCAACCTTAAGATCAATGCCTTTTTCTCGGGCTGCAGCCTCTAGGTTTTCTGCAGCCATGTACGTGTGGGCAATTCCCGTGGGGCAGGCTGTGATCGCCAGCACCCGCAATGTGCCTGTGGTTATATCATCACTCATGAGGTCATACTAACAATGCACAGAATGAAAATGAATACCTATTTACCGTAGAGACTTCAGTGAATTCCGTTCTTTTGGCATAGTGCTTGTTGAACAAGACCATGGCGCCGTTGTGGGGTTTCCCACTATGTGATGTTGATTGCAAGAAATGTGATGAAGATTGGACCTCGCTTCCAACGAACGGCGCTGCCGAAACACTGAGCTCCAAAACCCAGAAATGGCAACCTACCGTCGAACGAATAATCTGAGCATTAGTGCCGACTGAGCAGAAAGCAGGTTTTCTTAAAAATGGATTCCTACACGTGGTGCTTCTTTACTAAATTCGTCTGCAAACGCGATCAGTTGGTCAACGCTAAGAAGCGGCATCGTCGGTGCGCAGAGGTTTTGAATGAAGACCACGACGTTCTCTTTCAATCCGAGCAAGCACATGATCTTGGCAAAAGTGAGCCACTGTTTTCGCTTCTTCTTTCTGAAATCGTGGGATCAGAAACCAACCTTTCTGAAGCGGAGAAGGACGAGTACTCCCTCTTTTGTTTCGTGGCTATCGTTAACGTGTTAGAGAAAGACGATGACGAGGTCAGAAAAGTTTCCCTTCGTTTAGAAATAGATTTTGAAGAGGACTTTCCAGCACGTTTCCCTAGTAGGACCAGGGGAATCATCATAAGCCCAGATGGAAAGCTCACTGACTCCTGCATTAGTCAGTAGCCGCCGCGTCGAAAAAGGCTACTCGGACGATTCCGGTGGATTTGGAACTGTATCAGTCCTATCCCTCGGCAAGTTAACTAGGTTGCGGGCATCATTGGAGCCCGCAGCACCCTTGTGGTTGCAATCTCCGTGCATAACATGACCGTTTATTTTTGTTTGGTTTTACTTGTGACCGGATAGACAGCTTCTGCCCAGCAGAACGGGCATAAAGGGGGCATAATGGGCCATGAAGGAAACCAGCCACGAGCGGAAGGCGCATGCTATGAAGCAAACTGTCGGCAACAAGGTAGTACTCATTGGAGCAGGTGACGTCGGAGTCGCATACGCGTACTCCCTAGTCAACCAGGGGACCTGTGACCACTTGGCCATCATCGACATCGATGAGAAGAAGCTCGAAGGCAACGTGATGGATCTCAATCACGGCGTGGTGTGGGCTGGTTCTCGGACAAAGGTGACCAAGGGCTCCTATGAGGACTGCGCTGATGCGGCAATCGTGGTGATCTGCGCCGGCGCGGCCCAGAAGCCGGGAGAAACTCGCTTGCAGCTGGTGGATAAGAACATGAAGATCATGGAGTCGATCGTCGGCGACATCATGGCCAGCGGCTTCGACGGCATCATTGTGGTCGCCTCCAACCCAGTAGATATCCTGAGCTACGCTGCCTGGAAGTACTCAGGCCTGCCCCACAGCCGAGTCATCGGCTCCGGCACCATCCTGGATTCTGCTCGATTCCGCTACATGCTGGGCGAACTGTACCAAGTATCCCCCACCTCGGTACATGCCTACATCATCGGCGAGCACGGCGACACCGAACTGCCTGTGCTTTCTTCCGCCACCGTCGCCGGCGTTTCCATGCGCAAGCAGCTCGAGAAGGACCCGACGCTGCAAGAGAAGCTGGAGCAGGTTTTCCAGGACACCCGCGACGCCGCCTACGCCATTATCGACGCCAAAGGCTCCACCTCCTACGGCATCGGCATGGGATTGGCTCGTATTACCCGCGCGATCCTGCAGAACCAAGACGTTGCACTACCGGTATCCGCCCTGCTCCAAGGCGAATACGGTGAGGAAGACATCTACATCGGCACTCCCGCCATCGTGAACCGCAAGGGTATTCGCCGCGTGGTGGAACTGGAAATCTCTGAGCATGAAGCAAAGCAGTTCAAGAATTCGGCCGACACGCTCCGAGCAATTCAACGCGAGTTCTTCAACTAGTTGCGCATTCCTTCACAAACGGATTCGGCCATTGCCGGGTCCGTTTTCCTTTTAGGCCATACAATGAGCCTCATGTCTTCCTTGTCTGAGCAACTCACCGGCCCCACATTCGACGCCCTAGCCATTGACCTGGCTGAATTCGCCAGCACCACAGTCAACAACCAGTCAGGAATCACCGGCATGGCACTCAAGGGAGGCCTCGCCGCAGCGACCAAAGCTCGCCCCAACATCGTGGAACAGGGCATGAGCAAAGTGCTTCCGGACGTCATCGAAATCCTCAGCCCATACTGGGACAACAAGCCAGCAGACAGCTCCTTCGGTGCGCACCTCGACGCCAACAAGGAACAGGTTGCCGATGAACTCATGACGGCCGCAGACCGGCTCTCCAAGTCCGTAAGCAATCCAACCCTGCTCAAGGTGTATGGTTCCGTGCGCGGCAAGGCAACCAAGGTCATTGCGCAGAACCTAGTGGGCCTCGGCGATATCGTCGAAAAGCACGCAGCTTAAGCTTGGCAACGGCCCGCCACACTGCTCAGTGTGCGCAGGCCATCAACCGGCCTAGTTACTTTGTCGCCCGCGGCATCGACACCGCTGCTAGGAACAATGCACCCACCGCAAATCCAAGTACAAAGAGCATGTCACGCCAAAAGTTTCCATACAGTTCCGGCTGCAGCTGCAGGTTACGCAGCGCATCAATGACATAGGACAGCGGCAAGAAGTTCGAGATCCCGTGCAGGACAGAGTTCATGTCCTCACGCGGCACCAAAACGCCACCTAAGAAGAACTGTGGGCCGAAGAATACCGGCATGAACTGCACCGCCTGGAACTCATTCTCCGCAAAAGCGCTGGCCAGCAGTCCGAAAGCACCGCCAGCGATGCCTGCTAATGGGGAGATAACAAAAATCCAGCCAATTGGGGACGCGGTCTCCACATCCAGCAAGAAGTGCGCGATACTCACCAACACCGCGGACTGGAGCAGCGCAAATAGGCTAAACGCAATACCGTAAGCCAAAAGCAACTGCACGGTAGTGAGCCGCGTGGTCATGAGGCGTTCCAACGTTCCGGACTTGCGCTCTCGCTGCATGGTCACCGAGGCGACAATGAACATCAGCAACATAGGGAATACACCCAGCATCATCACGGCCACTGAGTTGAACAAGCGAGAGTTATCGCCATAGACAAAGAACAGCAGTGTGAGCAGCAGAGACGGCACGGCCACGATCAAGGCAACGGTTCGCTTATCCCCGGAAATCTCCCGCAGGATCCGGCGCACGCTAGCTAGGGTCAAGTTCATTGCTGGGCTCGCTTAATCAGAGTGAGGAAGGCATCATCCAGGTTGCTGGCATCGGCCGTCGCAAGCAGGTCCGCAGGCGTGGCGTGGGCGAGGACGCGGCCGTCGCGAAGCAGCAGGATGTCATCGCAGCGCGCGGCCTCATCCATCACGTGGCTGGAGATCAGAATCGACGTCCCCAGGGAACGCAAGTGTTCCCAAATGGTTTCCCGCGTCAATGGGTCCAGGCCGACAGTGGGTTCATCAAGGACCAACAATGCTGGCTTAGCGACGAGCGCAGCCCCGAGACTTACCCGATTGCGCTGCCCGCCAGACAGCGTGCTCACTTTCTGGTCACGCTGCTGAGATAGCCCAAGGAACTCGATCGTCTCATCAGTATCCGCAACACTGCCGGTGAGCTGGGAAAAGTACCTTAGATTATCGCGGACCGTCAGCCCTTCATAGACGCTGGCGCTCTGCGTCATGTAGCCAATCCGACCGCGGTTAGCCACATCCCCGGCGCGGTGACCGAGTACTTCCAGCTCCCCACTGAATCGCTGCACTCCGACGATCGCCCGAAGCAGCGTCGTTTTACCTGAACCACTCGGACCAATCACACCAACGATATGGCCTTCGGCGAGCTCGAAATTGAGATCATGCAGGATGTGCGTTTTGCGACGCGTGATGTTGAGCCCGCGCGCCCGCACCAATGTGGTCATGTCTTAGATTCTATGTCCGTCTAAGTTGACCTCGCCACGCAGATCGATGCGGTCCACTACCCTTTCCGGCCACACCACGTTCTTAGCCAGCGGAATCTGGTGAGAAGCGCTTTCCAGGATGTGCATGAAATAGCCCGCGGTATTCGGAATGCCAATTATGTCCCCGGGCTGGACGCCCTTCGGAAAGCGGATCCGTCGACGCAGGATGATCTCATCCTCGATGCAATACGCTCCCACCAGATATCCCTCCAGCTCTGCAGCATCCGAGTTGCCGGCGCCCCGGATCACAATGGGATCCACGGTGAAGTCATCGGAGGTAGTGCGGCACTGGGTGCGGTTCATCGCCAACCCCACCAACGGCACCCCATCGCTGCGCTTTTTCACAAACTCGACGCGGGCCAGAATCAGGCCACAGCCGTCGAGTAGCGAGCGCCCCGGCTCCAAATGGAGGCGTAGCCCGCGTCCTCGCAGGCCGTCCGCGATGCTTTCTCCGTCTTGAGTATCCTGCAGAATCTCCTGCAACCACGCGCCACGAGTTGGGGTTTGCCAGTACGGATAAATGTTTCGCAGCGGATCCGATTTCCAAGTGAAAGGTGCGCACCCTTGGCTGCCGCGAAACGCCAAGAAGTGTCGCCACTGGCGTTCCTCTGCCAGGTAGCTCATCGGGACTCCGCCGCCAAGATCCACAAAGCTGAGACGATGCCCAGCCGCAGTGAGAGAATCCGCAAGCCCGAAAACCTCGCGGAGCGCAGTAGCTCGATCGTGCGCGCTGTAGCCATGCAAATGCACATGGATCCCGGTTACCTGTACAAACCCGAGATCAGCGCTGCGAAGAATCTCCTCCCAGACAGCGCTACGCTCCCCGAATCGAGTCGGAGGCAGCCTCCGGGGATCAGGGGCAAGCCGTGGCACGACGTTCACCGGGCGGTCCGCCAGCTGCTGGATCCGAGCGAGCTCCGCCGCATTATCCACGGAAATGCTAACCCCGGCCTGGATCGCCAAGCGCAGCAGTTCATCGGACTTAATCGCCGCGCTAAGAATGATGTCCGCCCCAGGGACTCCTGCCTCCAATACCTGGGATAGCTCCCGGAAACTGGCCACATCAACCCCGTGCCCGGCGCGATGAACGGTATCCACAAAGGTCAGCCCCTTGTTGGCTTTGCGGGCAAAGAAGATGCGCACCTCCACCCCGCTGTCACTGCCTGCCTCAACCAGCTCGTCCACGTTGGCCAGCATCGGGCGCGCATCCAACACATTGACTGGGCTGCCGAACTCCGCGAGGAGTTGTTGGCATTGTTGAGGCTCTGCCACCAGTTGGGCGGCCCAGGGTTCGAGGCGGGCGCGCATCGGGGGCACACCATGCACGTGAGCTGGAGAAATGCTAGACACTACTCGGCGGGCCCACCGGGGAATGACGTCATGTTGGGTGCGGGAGAGGGTGTCATTGCCCAGCACCCATAACTCGGTGGCACGTCCGATCACCGCGTGGGACGAGGATCCTGGCAGAAAGCCCGCGCTATCTGTGCGTACCGGTGGATGAGGCGGTGGTGCGAGTACCGCGTCGATCCTGAAGTCGGCTGCCGGCAACTCGCCGGTGCTGGGTGCTTGAATGATCCCGGCGTCGATAAGCGCGAGGATGCGTGCGGCATTGCGGGACGGTGGGCCGAAGGCGACGGGTTCAAGGCGTCGCGCCAACTCCCGGAATCCTGGCAATTCCTCACGGAAAGAGACTCTTTGTACGAGGTCTGGGTAGAGGGCACGAAAGGCGATGCCTACCGCCGCGCGGGCATCCAGGGGCTGCGCTCCAATAGCCACAGCATAGGATTTCCGCAGCTCAGCGATGCCATCTTCGCAGGAGTCACCGGCCAACACTGCAGCAATCCCCTCGGAATCCTCGCACAGAGTCGTCGCTACCTGGTGAATCAAGCTCATAATCTCCGCAGTATCCTGCGCGGCGTGTAGCTGGGGGCGCAAGCGATCCACCACCGCCGACATATCGGGGCTGTGATCAGGTTTTACGTTCATGAATCGCCCGGAACGATTCACTGGGTAGATTGCTGCGGGTTCTTCCCCGGAAGGCTCGTATCCCTGTGGCGTGAATCGGCCCCCACGGCCAAGAGTGAGGTCGAGGACCGCGTCGATAAAGGTCAACGAGGTGCCGCGGATTGCTACGGTGCTACCGGCGGGGATTCGATCTAAAGAGCCGTGCGGATAAACGCGCAGCACATCCGGACCTGTCAGTGCGCCAGCCCAGCTCCCGGCATGGCCGGTGACCTCTAGTACCTGGTCAAATTCTGCGGTCAGTGCGCCAGGATCCGCTACTTCCTGCGCGAGATGGGTCAGCGTGCAGCGTTCCGGGACGGGCAACGCGTCCCAGGAGTCGGCCAAGAACTTCCCGACGGCGGCGCGGGGCGGATAGGTCTGTGTGTTTGCAGTATGGGCATTGAAGCTCCCCAGCGTGGTGGTTTCTACCACTGCGGCCGACACGTTCATCAACCAATAGTCGGGCTGCGCAGGGTCATAGGCTTTCACACCTCCGCCATCGAACACCGTGATGTGTAGTTCAAGATCGCGTTGCCAGGCCAGATTGATGAGTTCTTCCACGGCCCATAGCCCACGTGGGCCAGCGCCGACGATTGCAATGCGCACCTTGGTTACCCCTTTGCTGCTGTCGTGATCTCCGCTAGCGCAACCACGCCGAGCGTTTCCTGGACCCAGTGATCATCATAAATAGTTTGTAGATAAGCATTGCCGCCGTCGTGAAGCACTACAGCTGCCGTGGCATCTCCCGTCAGCTCGCCGTCGAGTTGCTGCAGGGCAGCGATCACCGCGCCTCCCGACGCCCCCGGCAGGATCGCCGTGCTGCGTGCCAAGCGCCGCGCCGCGCTTATCGACGCCCGATCTGCAACGCGCATGACCCTATCCGGTCGCACGCTCCGCGATAACTCCGGCACCACGCCAGCACCAAACCCAGGCAGCTGGCGATTACCTCTCGTGCCATCAAAGAGCACGGAACCTTCGGCATCCACTGCAATCACCTGGGTCGGCAGCTGATTTTCCCTAATGTAGCGGAGACAGCCGCCGATAGTGCCGGTGGTACTGACTGCCACCAATAGATAATCCGGTGCCTGGCCTAGTTGCTGGTGAATTTCCTGCATCGTGCCATCGCAGTGCGCCTGAAACGCGGCCGGATTGGAGTATTGGTCCAGGTTGATTGCTGCGGGATTGTCTGCCAGCAGCTCAGCAACCTTCTTTCTGCGGGCGACAAGCCAATCTCCGGTCTCCGGGTCCGGCTCAGTGAGGGCATGCACAGTTGCTCCCATCGCCTTCATATAGGCAATGGTCGCAGCGTTTGCGCGGGGATCCACGACGCAGTGGAAGTCCCAACGTCCTAAGGTAGCCTCTCGAGACAACGCGAGTCCGAGATTGCCGGAACTGGATTCCACGACCATCGTCCCGGGAGCGATATTCGCTGCGGCCACCATGGCATGGGCGGTGCGATCTTTAGCGCTTCCGCCCGGGTTGAACTGCTCGAGCTTCGCCCATGCCCTGAGGTGTTGCAATTCGAGCCCAGCTAATGACACCAGTGGGGTGCCGCCGAGAGCATCAGCAATGGATGAGAGCACTTCTGGAGCTTTCGTATTCATGTTGCTCCAGTGTAAAAAGCAAAATCAATGACAAGTGTGCAAAATTGCGAATGAGACTAAGTTGAGATGAATAATTTACAGTCGACCAGGCTTTTTGCTACGCCACGCACCCAAGAAACAGTGCGGCAAGCACCCACGCCAAGTAGTGCCACGACTCCGCGCCGAAGTAAGTGTTATCCGAGTCGAAGCCAGCAGCGGTAGCAACTGCCACCATGGCAAAGAACACTATTCCGGTGATCCACATGCTTAGACGCTTCATGGGATGTGCAGGTCGAGCGCGCAGCCTAGGCGATGGGCTCCGATGCCCTGCTTTCGGGGAGTGGCATGAAAGAGCAACGCCCTTGCAGCTAATCGAAAAAATACCCGCCTACTAGTGCACGGTGACCTAGCAGGCGGGTAAAACTTCCAGTGAAGCTACCTAAAATCCCTTTAAGCAGTGAGACCAGGTAACTCGACTTTGTTAAACGTCCAGGAAGCGAACGTCCTTTGCATTTCGAGTAATGAAGGAACGACGAGCGGCAACGTCGTCACCCATGAGGATGGAGAACAACTCGTCAGCGCGCTGGGCGTCTTCCAAGTCCACGCGACGCAGGATACGAACAGATGGGTCCATGGTGGTTTCCCAAAGCTCGCTGGCGTTCATTTCGCCCAGGCCCTTGTATCGCTGGATGCCATCATCGGTGTTGATCTTGCGGCCAGCCGCGAGGCCTTCCTTGAGCTGATCATCGCGCTCCGCATCGGAGTAAGCGAAGCCTGGGTCGCCCTTGCCTTGCCACTTCAGCTTGTACAGCGGTGGCTGTGCCAGGTAGACGTGACCTTGGTTGATCAGCTCCGGCATGAAGCGGAACAGCAGGGTGAGCAGCAGCGTCGCGATGTGCTGGCCGTCCACGTCGGCGTCGGCCATAAGCACAATCTTGTGGTAACGCAGCTTGTTGATGTCAAACTCATCGTTGATGCCGGTGCCCAAGGCGGTGATGATCGCCTGAACTTCATTGTTCTTCAGCACCTTGTCCAAGCGCGCCTTCTCCACATTCAGGATCTTGCCGCGCAGCGGAAGGATCGCCTGGTACATGGAGTCGCGGCCGGACTTAGCGGAGCCACCTGCGGAGTCACCCTCCACGATGTAAAGCTCGGATTTGATTGGATCCTTGGAGCGGCAATCGGCCAGCTTACCCGGCAAACCACCGAGGTCAGTAGCGGACTTGCGACGAATCAGATCACGAGCCTTGCGCGCTGCCTGACGAGCCTGCGAGGAAGACACAGCCTTCGAAATGATGATCTTCGCCTCAGCCGGGTTCGCATCGAACCAGTCAGCGAGGTGCTCGTTGGTTGCCTTTTGGACGAAGGAACGGATCTCCGTATTACCGAGCTTGGTTTTTGTCTGACCCTCGAACTGTGGATCACCAACACGCACGGAAACGACGGCGGCAAGACCTTCACGGCAATCCTCACCCGTGAGATTCGGCTCCTTTTCCTTGAGCAACTTGTGTTCACGCGCATACTTATTCATCAAAGAGGTCAGCGCAGCGCGGAAACCTTCTTCGTGCGTGCCACCCTCATGAGTGTTGATGGTGTTGGCAAAGGTGTGGACTGATTCGGAGTATCCCGAGTTCCACTGCATTGCCACTTCAATCTCGTGGCCTTCGCCCTTGGCCTCATAAGTGACGATGGTTGGATGGACTACGTTCTTCGTCTTATTGATCGAGTTGACGTAATCCTTGAGGCCGTCCGGGTAGTGGAAGACCTTCTTCTTTTCTTTAGGCTTGCTCTTCTTCGCTGGCGCTTCGTCGGCTTTACTATCGACGTCGTCAAGCGAAATAGCCTCGGCGGTTTCGCCTTCCTCAGCTAGGGCTTCGAGCTCAAGTTCTTCTTCGGTGACGCGCTTGTCCGTGAGGGTAATGGTCAAACCCTTGTTCAGGAATGCCATTTCCTGCAGGCGCTTAGCAATGATGTCCCACTTGAAATCGGTGGTCTCAAAGATCTCAGCGTCCGGCCAAAAACGAATTGCGGTGCCGGTACCGCGAGCGTTGCCACCCTCTTCAAGTTCTTCCGGCACGGCCATGTTGAAGCGCTGATACCAGTGCTTGCCATCACGCTTAATATCAGCTTCAACACGAGTAGATAGCGCGTTGACCACGGAAATACCCACACCGTGGAGACCACCGGAGACGGCATAAGAATCCGAGTCGAACTTGCCGCCGGCGTGCAACTGGGTCATAACGACCTGCACGGTAGGAGCACCGGAGGGGTGCATTTCTACGGGGATGCCACGACCATCGTCGATGACCTCGACGCCACCGTCTTCGAGCAAGGTGACGTCGACGCGGGAGGCGTAGCCGGCCATCGCCTCATCAACCGAGTTGTCCACGACTTCCCAGACCAGGTGGTGGAGGCCACGCTCACCGGTAGAACCGATGTACATGCCAGGACGCTTACGGACAGCTTCGAGACCCTCAAGGATGGTGATCGATGAGGCATCATATTCATGTTGCGCAGCCACGGGTAGCTAGCACTCCTTGCTCTAATTGCTGATAGACCCCTCTATCTTACACTGTGTGCTCCCCTACATGACTTAGGCAGGAAGCTCGGAGAAGGGAAAATAGAGCGGTTTCTCACAAATCGATTACCGCATAGACCAAAAAGACGCCCTGCCGGATATGGCAGGGCGTGATGAAAACTCACTAGGACTTCTTCTGATCCTTGCGACGGCGTAGTTAAGTTCCTATTTCATAGATGATTTGAGCCCTTTGTCTCCTCACCAACACCGAGGTACCGCGACTATCTCGGAACACAACTGGAGTTCTTTAACAAGAAGTTGTGAAGTTCAGCGCTTTTGAACAAGTTCGCTCTTCAGAGTTTGTACTTCTTGTTCCAACTCTCGTCTACGGACAGTCTGCCGACGTGCAATTTCTACCAAAACAATGATGAGAACTGCGTCTGCAATCCATGCAAGCCAAAGGGTTGACATAGATACAGCTCCTTATCAAATACAGGTTAGATCGATTCAGACGAACATCGGGTGAGGCGGTTCGCCCCGATTGCTCATGACATTTCCCAGCTAGCTTCTTCGGCGAACCGAGTAAATGTAAGCAATAGGTCCCACTAGCGGAAGAAGGAAAATTACAAGCAACACAAGTACTGCTGACCAGCTCTTTGGTTCCTGACGAAAGTAGTGGACCATCGCCACAACCAAGAGAATAAGCGCAGCTACTGACAAAGCTAGATAGAAGTAGTCAACAGGCTGGTACTCCAGGAGCGATGGGCCACTAAGCATTTGCATCACCTACGTTTGTATTTCCATTCACACTGTTTACCTCCGCAGTTGGGTCGAAATTATGCACAACTTGGCACTATTGATTGCAGTGGCCGCACACCCAATTTGACGACTCCGTTGCGTGCTGCTCTTTCGATTCGTGTTTCAAGCTAAGCAAAAAGTGAATCAGTGTTGTTTGAGTCTATCTAGGTAGCATGATTATCCATAGGTATCCCTTGGGCCACGTCCCTTCACGTGCAGCGGCCCTTTCCGCCAGCTCGGAGTCTTAGGACCAAATATCTTCAGCTCGGCCACCACATCAGGCCCCACATGTCGGGCAATTTCTTGCAGAATTTGCCGTTGCATCATCCGCAGGTTCGTAGCCCACGCCGTGGAATCACAGGAAATAAACAACTGTTTATCCTTTAGCATTTCCACTCGCGTATGCTCAGCAATCTTTTCACCCACCAACAAATCCCAGTGTGAGTTGACCCAGCCACCAGCAATTTCTTTCTGCCATCCGCGTGCCTGAATTTCCTTACCGAGTATCTGTCCAAAGGATTGAAAGTTGTCGCGACGCCATAGCCGCCGGCCGTCGCGCCCCGTAGGAATACCTGGCTGCCGTGGGGTTTTCGCGCGTGCTTGTCGACGCCCCTGCCCCTGCTTACTCAAATCCGGCAACTTGCCGGTGGTCTTTTTCGCCTGTTGCCGCACTTGCTGAAATGCGGACTGGATGAGGTCATCTGATTCCGTCATTGCGCAAGATCCATTACTGAAATACGGCCGAGTTCATCGTCGTCGATAGCAGTCACCGTGTGGGAATGCACGGTCGCTTGATCTAGGTTTTCGGGCAAATCGGCGTCGACAGCCGCAGTAATCAACACCTGCTCCACCCCGGCTGCAATCTGCACTAGGGTGGTGCGGCGTTTGGCATCCAGCTCCGCGAAAACATCATCAAGGATGAGGATCGGATCAGTGCCGCTGCCTTTGACCAGATAAAACTCTGCAATTCTCAGGGAAAGCGCATAGGACCACGTTTCGCCATGGCTGGCAAAGCCCTTGGCTGGTTCTTCGCCCAGCATGAGCTCCAGGTCGTCGCGATGCGGACCAACCAAAGACATCCCACGCTCGATTTCACGTTGACGCTTCGTCCCAAGTTCCGCCAGCATGGCGGCCTCGAGAACATCTTCCGCTGGTTGTTCCGTCGGGACGGTGGACTTGTAGGTCAACTTTGCTGGCCTGGATTCCGGAGCAATCGTGGCATAAGCTTCGGGCACCTTCAGCTGCAGTTCTTCGACTAACCGTAACCGATGCGCAATGAGCTGCGCGCCCAAATGTGCCAGCTGAGAATCCCACACATCAAGAGTTGCCAGCGCCGCAGCACCCTCGTTGTCTCCATAACCCCGTCTTAAGGCAGAAGAAGCGGTCTTGAGCAGAGCGTTACGTTGCTTAAGCACCCTGTCATAATCCGCCTTGATACCGGCGATGCGCGGCTGGCGCGTAGCCATGATTGCGTCCAAATACTTGCGACGCTCAGCCGGCTCACCCTTCACCAACGCCAAGTCTTCCGGAGCAAACAACACCGTCTTTACCACCCCGAGAACCTCGCGGGGGCTTTTGAGCTTTGTGCGGTTGATCTGCGCCTGGTTCGCCCGGTGCGCATTAATCAGCAGATGCGCGGTGAGTTCCCGTCCTTCATTGATCGCAGTTGCAGAAACCAGAGCATTCTCAGCCCCCGAACGCACCAACGGGGAATCGGCAGCGACACGATGGCTGGAAAGATGCGCAACATAGCCGATGGCCTCGACGATATTGGTCTTTCCATGACCATTTCGACCCACAAAAACAGTCACTCCCGGCTCTAGCTCTAACTCCAGCGTCGGCCAGGAGCGAAAGTCACGCAGCGACAGTTTTGCTAAATACATTTAACCTGGCAGGCGAACCGGCATGAGCAGGTAAGTGAAATCCGTTTCCGGGGTTGGGAATTCACCATTAGCGTCTGCCTCGGGCAGTTCCGCTGGTTCCGGAATCATGATCGCTGGGCGGGAAGGCTGGGTGAAGCCGAAAACTACACGGTTAGTGCGAATTACTCCCAGCCCGTCCTTGAGATAGCCAGGGTTGAAAGCAATGTGCAGTGGCTCGCCTGCGAAAGCACAAGGAAGTACTTCCTCGGCGTGGCCGGAATCATTGCCGCCGGCATCAAGAACAACCTGACCTTCGGAGAAGCTCATCCGGATCTGGGCGTTTCGATCGGCCACGAGGGCGACGCGGCGGATGGCGTCGAGAAGCGGGCTGATCTCTACCGAAGCGATCGAGGTGTGGGTCTTTGGCAACAGCGGACGGAAATTCGGGAAGTCCGCATCCAGCATGCGAGTAGTGGTCTGGCGAGTATCGGCATGGACACCGAACAAGCCGTCGCCACCGATCTGCTCGTCGTTACCAACAGCGATTTCTACCGGATCGTTGAGACTGTTATCCAGGCTGCGAGCGTTTTCCAGGAGCGTCTTGGCTGGAATGAGAAGTTTGGCTTCCACCTGCGGATTGCGAGGAATCCAATTGAAGCTGCGAACAGCAAGACGGAAACGGTCAGTTGCTGCAAGCAGCACATCCTCGCCGTGAATCTCAAGATGCACACCGGTGAGCATTGGCAGCGTTTCGTCGCGACCAGCAGCGGTTGCTACCTGAGTCACTGCTTCAGTAAAGAGTTTGGGATCGATCGCGCCGGTCACCTCAGGCAAAGCCGGGAGTTGCGGATAATCATCGAGTGGAATGCTTGGTAGTTCGAAACGGGAAGCACCACAAGAAACCAGGACCTTCGAGCCGTCAACGGTGACATCTACCGGCTTATTTGGCAGCGTGGCGGTGATGTCTGCGATGAGCTTGCCAGCAACTGCGATCCGACCCGGCTGGGATACTTCGGCAGAAATACGCTGCTTGGTGGAAACTTCGTAGTCAAAGCCCGCAAGCTCTAGGCCCTCATCATCGGCGGTGATCAACATGCCACGGAGCACCGGTTGCGTTGGCTTCGATGGCAAACTACGCGCCACCCATGCCACCGCGTTAGCCAAATCATCCTTGGCTACGCGAAAAGAAACGGACGCCATCTCCATGCTCGCTTTACTCCTTGCAGGTCTTGATCCAATTAATGGAATTACACACAAACGTACCTGTCGGAAGGGAAGTTAGGAACTCGGTTTGGTTTTTGTCATTCCTCGCTTGCGCTGAAGACGACAAGCCTCAAACATGTTATCCCCACGCCTTCTTTCTTCTTTATTTATTACTAGTAAAAAGAAGGTAACTACAGTAAGTCCTGTGCAAACTGTGGATAACTAGCTCTTTCCACAGCATCTGGGGTCAATCTTAGCGTGTGGACATCCGGTGGATGGGATGTGGATATCTCGGCCCTGGTGTGGATGCTTTCTGCCTGCTCAAAGTTGTGCACATGTAGTCCACTTTTGTCTCACAGAATTTCCATTAGTTGTGCACACAGCTTGCGGTGCCGCTTGTGTGTTCAGACTCACCAAATTACAAAAGTGTAATTACACAGCTGTGAATAACTCTGTGGATAAAAAAGGGGCCGAAACCGGCCCCTAGTTGTGTAACTACGTGTTCATCATTCCTATCGCGGAAAACCTGCAGCTCAGGCTCTATTGCGACTCTTAATATTTGAGGTTAGCGCCTGAATCTGATCGTAAGTATCACGCTTTTCGGTGATTTCCTTGTTTATTTTGCGCACTGCGTACATCACCGTGGTGTGGTCCTTGCCACCAAAGTGCTCTCCGATGCGAGGCAAGGAGAGATCGGTGAGTTCGCGACACAAATACATGGCAATCTGTCGGGCGTGCGCCACCGCACGGGTCTTTCCAATGCCCGTCAGAGCGGCAATCGGGATGGAGAAATACTCCGCAGCCTGCTCGATGATGATGTCGGCACTGATCTCAACATCGTTGGCGTCCGGCATGATGTCACGCAGGGCAATCTCAGCAGTTTTGAGGTCGATGGGTTCCTTGATCAGGGAAGAGTAGGCGGTTACTCGGATCAGAGCACCTTCCAGCTCACGGATCGACGTCTCGAATCGAGAGGCGATGAGTTCAAGGACATCATGGTCAACCACAGTCCCCTCCGACTGCGCCTTCTTGGACAGGATCGCCATGCGAGTTTCCAGGTCAGGAGGCTGAATATCGGTAATCAGGCCAGCTTTGAAACGAGTGCGCAGCCGGTCAGTGAGGGTCGTTAGCTCTTTTGGTGGTCGGTCAGAGCTGAGCACAATTTGCTTGTCTGCCTGATGGAGCGCATTGAAGGTGTGGAAGAACTCCTCCTGCGTACCTTCCTTACCCTCCAGGAACTGGATGTCATCGACCATGAGCACATCGAGGTTGCGATAGTTCCGCTTGAATTTCTCTTGGCGGTCATCGCGAACAGAATTGATGTAGTCATTGGTGAATTCTTCGGAGGAAACATACTTCACGCGCAATCCGGGCTGAAGAACCCGGGCGTAATTGCCTATCGCGTGGAGCAGGTGGGTTTTTCCAAGCCCCGAGCCACCCCAAATGAACAGTGGGTTATATGCCTGTGCGAGGGATTCGGAGACGGCGAGCGCCGCCGCCACTGGGAATCTATTCGAACTACCGATAACAAAGTTCTCGAAGGTGTACTTCGGGTTTAATGACATCTCGCGTTTGTCTAGGGACGGCACTTCGCGATGTAGACGCTGTGGTTGTGGTTGCGGTTCTGGTTCCGTCACCACCACTTCTTCCCACTGTTCGCGCTGGTGTGGCGACGACTGGAGTTTGTCCAGCTCAGTACGGGAAGGAACTCGGGTACTTGCGGCTACTACCGGTTGGGGTGCGTGCGCTGCGGTGACGGGAAGCTCGGTTTGTACCGCTTCTTGGGGTTCTACGGAGACGGCGAGCGAAAATGGGCGACCCATCCTGCGCTGCAATACCAGCCGGATTGCGTCTCCGAGGTCGTTTTCGATGACGTCGCGTGCCATGTTGTGTGGCGTGGAAATCACGGCATAGCCAGGGACAAAAGTGATCGGCTTGACCAAAGTGAGGAATCCGCGTTGTTTAGCCGTTAATGGAGGGATTCCGGAGTTGGGCTCCGCCGCCAACCGGGCTAGGTCCGCCACTACTTCCTGCCATGTGGTGAGCAGGTCGTCTGGGGTCTCAGTCACGTATTTTCCTTTGGTCTCTAATAAACGGCCGGGCTCAGCTAGTAGCTACTCGCCGGCCGTCAGGCCACCACAAGCGGTGGCCTTGAGTTTGAACAATCGAATTTAGGCTTGCAATGGAGGTGGATGAAATTTCCACACCGAGAAATTGGCGTTGGCCTGTGGTTCCACAGTTTTCTCCACACCTGTGGATAACTTTTCCCGACGTTGTTATTCACAGGATACGCCAATTCCTGTGGATAACTTTCACCGGGGTGTACAACTCTCTGACCAGCATATACATCGAAAAATTTCGAAAGTCTGAAGTTTCGGTTGAGAGTTATACACAATTTTGTTTACTCACAGACTGTGTGTAAATCGGATATCTCCATCTTTACTCGGCTAGCCCGTCCCCTGTCCACAGGGAGAAAATGGCTAGCCCTCCTCCGGTAGTGCGGTATGTGGATAACCGTGCAAAAACGTGCTCTACCAGCCGGTAAATTACAAAAATGTCATTCAAGGGGTAGGGTGACTACCCCGGCGTGTCGATTTGTTTTGCCCTGTGATCATGCCGTAGGCTGGTTCCTGTCTGTCACATCACTATATTTTGGTGTGCTTTACGCAGGGTTCGCTCCTCGCCTCGGGGTAGTGAGCCAGGCGGCTCGGAAGTGTGCTGACCTGCTTAACGCTTAACGTGTTATGCAATTCGGGCACCCGAGTTCTAACAATCATCCATAAAGGGTGACTTCGGCCGCGGATTTTGCCAGCGCCAACCAGAAGTAGCCATCAGCTATCTCCGGCGGTGCTTGATTTTCGCAGCTAAAGGATCGCCCGATTAAAACTTTAGGAGTGTAACCGTGGCAAAGGGCAAGCGGACGTTCCAGCCGAACAACCGTCGTCGTGCACGTGTTCACGGCTTCCGTACTCGTATGCGTACCCGTTCCGGGCGCGCAATCGTTGCGGCTCGTCGTTCTAAGGGCCGTGCAAAGCTGACCGCGTAGTTTCTGCGCAGGAATCGGCATGCTCCCTCAGCAACTCAAGTTGGACTCCTCGGAGTTCCGACGCGTAGTTCGAGCAGGCCGACGTACGGGTACCAAAACGGTGGTCGTACACCTGACAGTCGCGGATCAGAGTGAGATTGTTCGTTTCGGCGGACCTCACTTCGGTCTCATCGTTTCCAAAGCCGTCGGTAATTCGATCATTAGGCATCGAACCTACCGGCGGCTTCGGCATGTGTGTCAGCAGGTTGTGGGAACAATTCCACAGGGGTGCGACGTTGTCATCAGGGCGCTTCCGCGCGCCGGACAGGCAACCAGCAAGGAGCTGATGGATGATGTGTCCTACGCACTCGCCAAACTCACCCGAGCCTAGCCGACGTTCCCCAGCAAACCGAGCCTTATTTCAGCTGGTGTTGCTGTATCAAAAATACATATCACCCCTTAAGATGGGGTCAACCTGTCGTTTCGAGCCAACATGTAGCGCATATGCGTTGGATGCGTTGCGGGAACATGGCGCTGTGAAGGCGACCTTGTTGACTGCGGTGCGGCTCGCCAAGTGTGGGCCATGGCATCCGGGTGGATTCGATCCCGTCCGCCCACGTAAAACCTAAGGAGTTAAGACTCACAGTGCTCAACTTTGTATATTGGCTGATTTCTTTTGTGCTGTGGTTCTGGCACAAACTCTTTTCCATCCCCTTCGGTGCGGGCTCCGGAATCTCCTGGATTTTGGCCATTGTCTTTTTGACGTTCTCCATTCGTATCCTGCTGCTCAAGCCGATGATCAATCAGATGCGTTCCGGCCGCAAGATGCAGGAATTCCAGCCATTGATGCAGGAAATTCGCGAGAAGTACAAGAACGATCAGCAAAAGATGATGGAAGAGACGCGCAAGCTCCAAAAGGAGATGGGCGTCAATCCGATCGCAGGCTGCCTGCCGATCCTTGTGCAGATGCCAGTGTTCATCGGCCTGTTCCACGTGCTGCGCTCCTTCAACCGCACCGGCACTGGTGCCGGGCAGCTGGGAATGAGCATTGAGGCGAACCGCAATACTGCGAACTACTACTTCAAGCCGGAGGACGTGCAGTCCTTCCTTGATGCCAAGCTTTTTGGTGTTCCACTGTCTTCCTACATTTGGATGCCGTCGGAGCAGTATGCAGCTTTCCCGGGCGCTGACCTGAGCAAGCTAAAGATCGCCGTAGTCGCCGCGCCCCTGATTCTTATCACCGTGCTGGCGACGCACTTTAACGCGCGGTTGTCCTTGGATCGCCAGAAGGCACGCCTCGCCTCCGGCAAACAGCAGGCTCCTTCTAATGAGATGATGGCCTCCCAGATGGCCATGATGAACAAAATGATGCTCTGGTTCATGCCAGCAACCCTGCTGTTCACCGGCGTGTTGTGGCACATCGGACTGCTGTTCTACATGGTGGCTAACAACATCTGGACCTTCTTCCAGACCAAGCTTGTTTATGACAAGATGGATAAAGAAGAAGAAGCTGAGATCGAGGCGAAGAAAGCTGCGAAGCGAGCTACTGCTCCTAAGCCAGGTCAACGCCCTGATAATCCAAAGAAGAAGAAAAAGTAGCTAGTTATCCACAAGGAAAGCCACCCACCAGGGTGGCTTTTTTCGTGTCAGCGTAAAGTGTGTACGGACACGGCCCCCAACTTGAGAGCGATGTTTCACGTGAAACCTATACAGACCGCCGCTGCAGACATTTTCGGAGATCGTCTCCCCCTCGCGGAGGCGTACCACGAGCTGTTGGCAACTGATGGCTCTGTACGTGGCTTCATCGGGCCCCGCGAGGTTCCTCGACTCTGGGAGCGGCATATCCTCAACTGTGCGGTGATCGCGGAAGCGATGGCCGCCGATAAACGGGTGGCGGACATTGGTTCCGGCGCTGGGTTGCCGGGTATCCCATTGGCAATTGCGCGCCCAGATCTGAGCATCACGCTCATCGAGCCGTTGCTCAAGCGCTCGGTGTTTCTTGGTGAAGTCGTCGACAAGCTTGGGCTCGACAATGTTCGAGTCATCCGTGGCCGCGCCGAGGAAAAGACTGTGCGTGCCGACGTCGGCAGTGTAGATATCGTGACATCGCGTGCGGTTGCCCCGCTGGGACGGCTCGCGGGCTGGTCCTTGCCACTGCTAAAGAAGGGCGGCAAGATGATTGCGCTTAAGGGCAGCTCTGTAGCGGAGGAGCTGCAGCGTGATGCCCAGCAGATCAAGAAGGCCGGTGGCGGGCTTGCGGAAATTCGTCTCGTGGGCACCGAGCACCTGTCCGATCCAACGACGCTCATCATCATCCCGCGGATCAAGTAGGATAAGAGAGCCATATTTTTCGAAGGGAATGTGAATGGACGAGCAGTTCTGGGACGACACACCGATTGCAGCCGCAGCTAGACGCGCGGCGCAGGTGATGACACCAAACTCCCTCTCACTCCCCCGCCCGGAAACCACCCGGAAAGTTACTATCGCTAACCAAAAGGGCGGCGTTGGTAAGACCACTTCCTCCGTGAATCTGGCTGCAGGACTATCCCTTCACGGTCTGAAAGTACTAGTAGTGGACCTGGATCCCCAGGGAAATGCCTCTACCGCGCTAGGCGCCGAGCATCACTCCGGTGTGCTCTCCTCCTACGAAATGCTCATCGGAGAATGCACAGCCGAGGAGGCGATGCAGAAGTCTACTTTTAATGACAATCTATTCTGCATCCCCGCCACCATTGACTTGGCTGGCTCTGAGATCGAATTAGTGTCCATGGTGCGTCGGGAATACCGCCTAAGTGACGCGCTTGATGACACATTCCTCAGCAGCCAAGGCTTTGACTATGTGATTATTGATTGCCCGCCGTCGCTCGGCCTGCTTACCATCAACGCGATGACCGCAGTGAACGAAGTCATCATCCCGATCCAAGCCGAATACTACGCACTTGAGGGCGTGGGACAGTTGCTGAATAACATCACGATGATTCGCCAGCATCTCAACCCCGAGCTCCACATCAGCGCGATCCTGCTTACTATGTACGATGCCCGCACCAAGCTCGCTGAACAAGTCGCGCAGGAAGTCCGCGAACACTTCGGCGATGTGGTGCTGCGCAACATGATTCCGCGTTCAGTGAAGGTCTCCGAGGCACCGGGCTATGGCCAGACTGTGCTGCAATACGATCCGGGTTCGCGCGGTGCGCTCGCCTACCTGGATGCCGCGAAGGAAATCGCTCGTCGCGGCGACTATTTGCCAAGTAAAGACTCCGGCCCCGTCGGTTGCGCACCACAGAATGGAAAGGACGATTAGTGGCTAACGAAACTCGCAAGGGCGGTCTCGGCCGTGGCCTCGCGGCCCTAATTCCCAGTGCACCGGAGCAAAAGCCGCAGCTGACAAATTCCGCAGCTGACATCATCATCGGTGGCAGCATGGGCGCCGGCCAGGCTGCTCGTGACGCGCGGGAAGCAGGTGCGCTGCCGGCGATGGCTAAGAAAGCTGGGTCCAAGTCCGCCACCAAGAAGAACGCTGCGAAGCAGGTTGCGCGACAAGACTCCGGAGCTAAGCAAAAGCAGGCAGCACAGCCAGCTAAGACAACCGAGTTTGGCGCCACCTACCGGGAAATCCCGATCGACGAGATCCGGCCGAATCCGAAGCAGCCCCGTCAGGTCTTCGATCCCGAAGCCCTCGCTGAGCTCGTCCACTCCATCAAGGAATTCGGCCTCATGCAGCCGATTGTGGTCCGCGAACACGAGGATGGCTACGAGCTGATCATGGGCGAGCGCCGTTGGCGCGCAGCCGCTAAGGCTGGTCTGGAAGCCATCCCCGCCATCGTTCGTGAGACCGATGACGGTGACTTGCTCCGCGACGCGCTTCTTGAGAACATTCACCGCGCCCAGTTAAACCCACTCGAAGAAGCTGCGGCCTACCAGCAACTGCTCGAGGAGTTCGGCGTCACCCAAGCGGAGCTCGCTGATCGTATCGGTCGTTCACGCCCGCTCATCACGAACATGATTCGCCTCCTAGCTCTGCCTGTCAGCGTGCAACGTAAGGTCGCCGCCGGTGTGCTGTCCGCGGGGCATGCCCGCGCTTTGCTGGGATTGAAAGCAGGCTCACCGGCACAAGAAGCTCTCGCGAGCCGAATCGTTGCTGAGGGACTATCAGTCCGGGCAACCGAGGAGGCCGTCACGCTGGCCAATCGTGGCGAAGAGCCGGCACGCCAGAGCCGCACGAAGGCCCCGCTGCCCGAATTCGCTAGCGCTGCCGCGTCTCGGCTTGGGGATCGCTTTGACACCCGAGTACAGGTCCAAATGGGTAAACGAAAAGGCAAGATTGTGGTCGAGTTCGGCGACCGTGATGATTTCGAGCGCATCATGGGACTGCTGGAGGACTAATGCGCATTGAGCCGGTGAGTTTGGGAAATGTCCACCCGGCTTGCCGTCGCTCTGCCTTTTGGGAGGCTGGCTCCACGGTGGCAGACGCGGAGATGGCGAAAGAGCTCTGGCTCAGCCGCACCCTAATGACTTACGGGACCTGCGGATTTTCTGCCATTTCCGACTCCCCTGTCGCAACCATCCTCTTTGCCTCCCCTACCCTGCTGCCGGGCGCGCAAGAACTGCCCAGCGGTCCGGTCTCCGCCGATGCGACGCTCCTGAGCTCCCTGTTTTGTGGCTGCCTGGACAGCGGCAACACCAACCTGCAGACCGTGCTTATCGACGCCGCCTTGGCCCATCTCCTATCCCGCGATGTACCCGCGGTCGAGGCTTTTGGCTGGCGCTCGGGTACCTACGGCCCAATCGGCCTCATACCCGAGGAACTGTTGCTTGCTTCCGGATTCGCAGTGGTCAAAGAGCACGAGGAAGTGCCTCGCTATCGTCTGGAACTCCCACCCGCCGATGGTTTGCTCGCGGCCGCCGAAGTGGAAGAATTGCTTTCGCTAGCGCTCTGCTAGACAACGCCAGGCTCGACTAGCGAGCCCGCTATTGCGCCTCTGCTTCTAGCAGCTCCGCGAACTTGTAGGTGCCGGTAGGCTGATCGTCGTCGTCAAGCAGGTAGAGCCGCTTCACGGCCACAATGATTGCCTCTGCGATGGCATCACGGTTATTCGGGTCGGTGAGGATCTCAACGTCTCCCGGATTCGTCAGATAGCCACACACCAACTCGATGGTCGGCATTTTGGTCATCCGGAGCAGATCCCAGGTTCGCGCGTGGTTGCGGCAATTGCCTAGCCCCGTGCGAGCCACTACCTCGCGTTGGATGTAACCGGACAGCATTTCGCCGGTCAGCGAGGTAGCGCCGATCTCCGAACCGAAGTAGAACGTGGACACACCGTTGGCACGTTCGTTCGGATAGGAATCGCACTGCAGATTAATTAGCAGATCCGCCCCAAAGGCATTAGCGATCTCAGCGCGCTGCTTCGTGTCTGGTTCGGACAGGCGTGGGCGCGAAAGGATCGCTTCCATCCCTGCCGCGATCATCCGGCCCTCAACGCGGGTAGCTAGATCCCAGAGGATCTCTTCCTCCGTGATGCGACCAAACTTTCCATCCACCACTTGGCCCTTGTTGGAGCCGCCGAGGTGCGGGTCAATAACCACGCGTTTCCCGGCTAGCTTCGGACCGGCCTGGCGGACGCGCTCCCGCTCGCTAATGGCTTGGCGGGAACCACCGGTGATCCGGCGCCCTAAAAGACCCAGCGCGCGGATGGTGTCGGGACCCGTGATGCCATCCTCGTTTAGCCCGTAGTTGAGCTGATAGTTCATCACGGCGTTGTAGGTGGCCTCACCATAATGGCCGTCGATGCGGTGCGCGTAAAAGCCCAATTCCTGTAGCTGCGTCTGTAGCTCGACGACATCATCACCAATCATGACGTTGCCCGGCTGATAGATCAGCACGCGGGTGCCCAAACGGTAGGAGGCTTCCCGTAGTAGGCGCAGCAACTTGTCACAGATGACACCGTCGGCCCGGATACCGCGGCTCTGCTGGAAAGCACGCAGCGCTGAGGCCAGTTCCTCGTCGAAGTACATGTCTTCCTGCGAGAACTGGCGTGAGGCGCCCGGCTGCAGTTCACCTTCGTGGTGTGGCAACAGCCCCAGCCTCGCCAAGGTAGCCCGTACTTCGGCTACCCGAGGGCTTTTATCGCCAACCTGCAACAGTTCGGTCACTGCTCTCCTATCAATGTAGATCTTTAGGTGTCTTAGATTACCAGTTACAGCTGAGCGTTCAGCTTGGCGACTATCTCTTGCTTTGAGCGCACACCCAAGAACTCGTCGACCTTTTTGCCGCCCTTGAAAATCATCACAGCTGGGATCGACATGATCTGGTACAGCGCGCCGAGGGTGCGTTCATCATCCACATTGACCTTGGCTACGGTGACTGCGTCACCGAGCTCCTCGGCTACTTCTTCCAGCACTGGTCCGAGCTTCTTACACGGGCCACACCACTGGGCCCAAAAGTCCACGAGGACAGGTTTCTCAGAGTCAATGACCGTACTCCGGAAAGTGTCGGTAGTGACATTAATGACGTTGCTCATGCGATACTCCTAAAGCGTTAAGCGAGGTAATGCTCTGCGTCGATCGCAGCGCGGCAACCGGAGCCAGCAGCGGTAATAGCCTGCTGATAGTGGCTGTCCACAATGTCACCTGCAGCGAACACTCCCGGCACGTTAGTACGCGTGGAAGGCTCTTCCACCACAATGTAGCCGGACTCGTCAGTCTTGACGGCAGGCTGCACCAGGGCAGAGCGAGGGTCGTGCCCAATGGCCACGAACATCGCGGTAACGGGAAGCACGGAAACCTCGCCGGTGACCGTGTCCTTGAGTTCCAAGCTTTCCACGGAAGACTCGCCAAGTACCCGGGACACCACCTTGTTGGTGGCAAACTTAATCTTTTCGTTAGCTTTTGCGCGCTCGAGCATGATCGCGGAAGCACGGAAATCCTCGCGGCGATGCACGATGGTCACGGACTTGGCGAATTTGGTCAGGAAGGTCGCCTCTTCCATTGCGGAATCGCCACCACCGACGACGGCGATGTCGTGGTCGCGGAAGAAGAAACCATCGCAGGTGGCGCAGGAGGAAACGCCCCGGCCGAGCAGCTCCTGCTCACCAGGAACACCAAGGTAGCGCGGCGCCGCGCCCATCGCGAGAATCACGGTACGAGCCTGGTAGAGGTCATCCCCCACCCAGATCTTCTTGACGTCACCCTCCAGCTCGACGCTGTCCACAATCTCCATGAGCATTTCGGTGCCGAAGCGCTCTGCCTGGTTGCGCATCTGCTCCATGAGTTCTGGGCCCATGACGCCCTCGGCAAAGCCAGGGAAGTTTTCCACCTCAGTGGTGGTCATCAGGGAACCGCCGAATTCGATGCCTTCAAACATGATTGGCTTCAGCTCGGCACGCGCCGCATAAATCGCTGCGGTATATCCCGCAGGACCGGAACCGATGATGGCAACGTCGTGGACAGGGGTTTCGCTCATGGTGCAACAACTTTCATTCGAATTGGGTATTCGCCTAGGCCAACCAGCTTAGCGCTCTCATTGTCCCATTCAACATCGGTGCTGCGACTTACATTCCCACCAGCTCTGCTTGGTGTGCCCGCAGGTGTTGCATCGCGCGGGAGCGGCGAGATTTCAGGGTTCCTATAGAAACTCCGAGGTCAGTTGCGGCGCGGCGGACAGTGAAGCCGAGCAGGTCCACCATGAGCAATACCCTGCGCTGATTCTCATTCAGGCGCAGCAACACGTTGGACAGTGTCAAGGTGAGGTCGAGTGCGCTCAATGGGTCATAAGTCCGTTGCGGGATGTCGGCAGCTTCGTCGTCGATAAGCAGCAGTTCGGCGCTGCGGTAGCGGCACCTGCGGAAGTCATAGCTCGCGTTGCTGACCAGGCGGTGGAGCCAGGTTTTTAGGCTGCAGTCGGCACGGAACATGTGCATGGTCCGGCTGGCGCGAAACAGCGCCTCTTGCAAGATGTCCTGGGCATCGTGGTCAGTGTTGACCTGCCGCCGGGCTGCCCACCACAGCGAGTGGTGATAGCGGTGGACGATTTCGGCAAAGGCCTGTTCATCGCCACCAATGTAATTGGACACCAATGTTTGATCGGTGCACACAGTCATGGTGCTTATTCCCCCGTGTTATTAAAGTTTCCCCCTTGCAATCACTATTGTGCCCCGGGCCACAAGAAAGCGCTTGGCGAGGGCTATCCCGGCTGGGGATAACTCTGACCAAGCGCTTCGGTTGTGGCGTTAAATCAGCTGGTTGGAGTAGGTATCACAGAAGTATGCACAATATCGGAGTCCACCCGCACAGGTGAATCGCTGCGGAAGCCGCCCACTACGCCCATCAGGTAGGCGGTGAGGACCGCGATGATCGCGACCAAGGTGATGGAAATGCCGATCAGCATGCTCGTCATCGTGCGGGAGAAACGTTTAGCGCCAAAGCCCGCGAGGGCATCCGGCTCCGGGTGCTTCTCGACGACCGTAGGAAGCAATTCCGTCTCCGGGACTTCCGACTCGCCCCGCAGCCGCGCCGCCACCGTGGCTGCTTCAGCAGGCTCAAGTTTCTCGTCGCGCACCAACTGGGTGAAAGCCAGCACGAGTTGCTTACGATCCTGTTCGGGGCTGTTGCAGGCGAGCACCGCTGGGAAAGCCAGCACTGCGCTGCCCTCAGAATTGATGCGCACCCGGTCGATGGCGTCGATACCCAATGGCAGGCTTTTCGCATGGGCGCTAGCGGCGGCATCAGCGAGCGGGGCAAGGGCTAGCGCTGCCGCATCTCGGTTGGCCTCCCCCAACTCGGCTACGGCGCGGAGCGCGGATCCGGGGACCCAGTCTGCGATGACGAGGCACCCGGCGCGATAGGCAACCACTTGGATGCCATCAGCAATTGCAGGATGGCCGAGCTCGGCAAGCTTACGGGTGCGACGAGTGACCTCAGCGGCAGCACCAGCAGAGGCGGCCGCAGAGGCGCCGGCGGTATCCACGAAAGTCAAGGCCACATCGCGGCCGGAGGTGAGATCCTTGGCCTGCCAGAACTTAGCTGTTACAGTTTCATCCCCTGCTACACCGAAGGACTTCAGGAGGCGGAAACGGCCGTCGAGAACCGGAGCGCCCGGCAGCAGCCGTGGCGGTTGCACCAGGCCGGCGGACATCGGGGCAGGGATCGGGGTGGACTCGGTGGCGGCGACTGCTAGCGACACTTCTGCCGCCTGGCTTGGCGTCGCCCGGCCGAGCTTGCGCTTAACTACATCGCGGAAACGCTGCACCTCCTCCAGCGGGGACTTGGCCAGGATCGCAATGGTGACTGCCAAGAAGAAGCATCCGATGAGGGCGGTGCGTACGAGGAATCCAGCGGAGCCGAACTGGATCCAGAGCTGAGCCAAAAGGGTCTTGAGGGCGAGATCCAAGATCCAAGCAGCCAGGGCGCCGACCAGGGAGGCTCCGGTGACCCAGAGCGTTGATCGCAAAACATCGCGACCATTGAGCGAGCCGAGGTGGCGTCGTAGCAGGAAGCCACCGATCACCGCACCAGCGACGAAACCAAATCCATTGGCTGCGCCGAGCAGCACCACAACGCGCTCCGGGGAGGTCGAGATGACGGGGGCCAGGTAGGACAGGATGATCTTGGTGAGCGTAATCCCGGCGATGATGAACGTTGGGGTCCAGGCTTCCTCGCGGGCGTAAAAGACGCGCAGATGCAGCAAGACGAGCGCGTACGGGATCAAGGTGAACGCGGAGAAGGACAGCGTCCAGCCGAGCGTAGTGGCAGCCGCTAGCGAGAACTCAAGGTAGGCGAATAGGCCGATGGAAATGTAGGTGCCGAAGGCGGTGAAGAACACCACCACCGGGATCAGGGCGAGGAAGGTGAGCTTGGTGCCCAAGGTTAGGTCGGCGACCACGCCAGCGTCGTCCCCTTCCGCAGCGCGCCGGGACAAGCGAGGCATGATAGCGGTCAGCAGGGTGACACCGATGATGCCGTAGGGCATCTGGAGCAGCAGCCAGGACTGCTGGTAGATGTTTGGAGCCGCAGCATCGGCACCGGAGGCGATGCGGGTGGTCACGATGTAACCAGCCTGGGAGATCGCCACGTACACGATGATCGCCAACGCCATTCCACCGAATTGCTTGAGGCGATCGTCAATGCCCCACAGCGGCTTCAGATTGACCCCAGCCTTGTGGAGGTACGGCAACAAAATGATTGCCTGGACAATCACGCCGAAAGTAGTACCCAGTCCGAGCAACAGGACATGCGGATCAGACAGCGTTACCGGTTGCTGTGGATCCAAGTGTCCGGGCAGCAGCCAATAGGCAGCCAGGGTTGCGAGCGCGATGAGGTTGTTGACCACCGGCGCCCAGGCACCGGGTTTAAAGATTCCCTTGGTATTCAAAATCGCCATGAAGAGCGAAAACACACCATAGAAGAAGATTTGTGGCAGAAGAAAGACAGCGAAGGCGGTGGCCTGGCTGAGGTTCACTTGACCATCGGAACGAAGCTGCAGCGCAGTCAGTAACGGCGCCGTGGCAACGGAGGTGACGGTGACAAAGATTAGCAATGCCGCTGCGAGAGTAAACAACCGTCGGATGAACGCCTCTCCCCTATCGGCATCCTCCTTCTCCGCACGAACCAGGACAGGCACCACCAGCGAGGTGAGCACGGCCCCGAGAACGATCTCCGTGATGAGGTTTGGGAGTGTGTTGGCTGTATTAAATGCAGAGGAGATCGCCTCGCCCAGCGTCCACACGATCATCGCGTTGCGCAGGAAGCCCGTGATGCGAGAAATCAGCGTGGCGACGGCCATAGAGCCGGTGGATCGGACAAGGTCGGCATCCGACGGTTCCGCCCCGTCGGCTACTGGAACTGCCGGTGATGTTGCGGGGTCATGGAGCAGCAAGGAGCGGTCGTCGACAGGCTCAGAAGCTGGCGCCTTTCTCCGTACCGGCTCCGCGGTGGGTGCGGGTGGAGCCGGAGCGACGATGCGTGAGCGTTGGCCCTGCGGTTGAGTCTGGGAATTCAAAGAGTCCACGTCTGCCCATTCTTGGAGGGATCGGGGGTAAAAGCAAGAGTTTAGCCCTTCTCCAACGCGAAACCACGATACAACGAGCCTAAATGCGACGAGATCTACGTCGTTTCACGTGAAACATCGCAAAACCGAGCGCACCGAGAAGTAGCGTGATGATGCCACCCTTGCCAAGTACTCCGGAGCGAGTCTGCACGCCGATTTCTACTGGAACGCTGATTCGGGTGTCATCTGGGGTGGCCAACCAGACGGTGAGATCCGTGCGGCCCTTCGTTTCGGGGAGATCGGCCATCATCTGCGTGGTGATAGAGCCTCGCGCCGGGATTTTCAGGGATTCCGCGACCGTAATGGAGGCTCCTTCCGGACCCGAATAGCCTAGGCGAGCATCAACTGGCAGGGGTAAGCCGTTCTCGGCCACGATGAGCAAGGGAGAGGACTCAGAGGTGCGGGTGTATACGTTGCCTGGAGGCAGCAGTACCACGGAAGCACGCAGCTGTTGCAGGATGTCGCGGTTGCGGTTGAGGATTTCGTCAGTGAGTTGAGCCCGAGAATCGTAGCTACCGATGCTGCGGCGTCCGTTGGTAGACAGCGCGCGCAAGATGTCATAGCGCAATGGGTTGGTGAACCCTGTCGGAGTAAGCGCGATCGTCGGTTCCGGAACGGTGAGGTTCGTCAGATCATCAATGTTCTTCGCTTGTTGCCCGGCGCGCAAGATCTCGGTGTCGGTGACTACCGTCGGGTCTGCGAAGGGAGAGCCACTGTTGGCCGCGCCGGCAGCACTGACCTCCGGGGCGCCCGTCGGGGCTTGTGCAATGTACTCGGGTAGGGAAATTGCTGTCGCGCGCCCGCTGTCAAAGAGCTGGTGGACACGTTGCTGTAGCGCTTGCAGATCTTCGGCCTGCAGATCCGGTGGTGGCACGATCAGCAGTGGACGCTCGCTCTCTGCCACGGCCAAGGAGACTCCGGCCGCTGCGCTAGTTCGACGTGCTACCGCGGAGTCGAGTCGATAATCAAAGCGCTCCCACTGGTTGGCATAGCCAGCTGTTGCCGGCGTATCGCCGATTGTTGCCAGCAGCGCCGAAAGCTCGGAGTGATAGCCCACCGCGGTGAGCCGCTCGCTCATCTTGGTCACCGGGGCCGAAATCGTATTGTCCGCGACAAGCACACTCGTCGGCTTTGTGAGCGTTTCGTCGATGCTGTGCAGGGCGCGGTCTTCCAGGTAACCGAAACCGGGATGGATCACAGTTGAATCGACCGGCACGCCCAGCACTTGATTCAGCTTATTCTCGCCTCGGGTGAGCGCTTCGCGCATCAAAGTGTTGTTCCCAGTCTTAGCTACCGCGTTAAGCTCAGCGTTAGCCCATGGCAAGGGCACAATACAGCCACCTTCGCGGGCAATGCCTCGTAGCTGAGCAATCCATAGTGCGGCATCTTGTGCGCCTGTGCCAGGAACACCCGGGACCTCCTCGGTTTTAGAACCCCAGGAGTCGCGCAGGCGGGGTTTACGCGCAACTGGGTTCTTGCGCCCCTCCGCAACTTGGTAGCCGTGAGACATGCGCTCGGCGGTGGCGGCCACCTCAGGGTCAACGGCGAGACAGCTGCTGGAATTGTTCGTCTCGTAGGCCTGCAATAGCTGGGTAAGGCGCCCATCGGGGCCGAGGTCTTGAGCGAATTGTTCGCTTTGTAGGACTAGCGGTGGATCATTAGGAGCCTCCCCAGTTTCACCAGGCAGAATGTTGGTGAGTCCGGTAACCGGGATGAGCATACTCACCGGAGTAGTTGACTGTTCCTTCGCTTTGGGCAGGTCACCGACTTGGAAGAGGGTGCGCTGTGATGTCAGATATTGCTGACCGCCGGCCCCCAACTGTCCATTGAGGTTGATGAGCAGCGGATATACCCCGGGCTCTTCCAGCTGTAGTTCTTCGAGCGGGATCTCAGTGGTGAAGGTGTAGCTTTCTTCCGGGGCCAGGTCAATATTGAGGCTGTGGAAGGACGCCGCAATCCCGTAATAGGATTGGTCGGCGGCCAGCGCCGAGCTTCCCGCAGTGACTGAGGAGACAGGCGCGCCGCGTTGGGTGCGCACGTTGACATCGCTCAACGCTACGCCCGACTTATTGACCAGTGTGACGGTCATGGTGTTGCCCTCGATATGGTCGATACTCGAGCTCACTAGTGACTGCGTGTCTAGGGTGCGGACCTCCGGGTTCGCCCACTGCAATGCGATTTCGGGGTTTGCGGGGGTGAGCGGAAACGGTACCGCGCCCGCCATAGGAAGGGTGGTCAAGGAGCCGGCGAGGGCGATCCCGGCTATCTTGGGCAACCAGTGCGGAGCCCTCACCGGGGGGTTGCCTTTCCCTCGGCTTTCGCTGCTCGGGCGAAATCTGGGATGAGATCGTGTGCGATGCGCGCGAGTTTGCGCTCGTCAGCATAAGCAAGACGCTCGATGAGCTCGCTCGCTGGCACCCACGCTACTTCGGTTACCTCGGGGTCTTCATCGTTGAGGTCGCCGTCCACGTAGGAAAGCAGGTGGTGGTGCACTGTTTTGTGGATGCGGGTGCCTTCGGAGACAAACCAGTAGTCGATCACGCCCAGTTCGGCGAAAACCTTGCCATGGATGCCGGTTTCTTCCCAGACTTCGCGTTCTGCCGTGGCGGCGCGGTTCTCCCCTGGCTCGACGTGACCCTTTGGCATCGACCACAGGAGGCGACCGCGACGATCGAGGCGACCGATGAGGGCGACATAAATCTTGGCGAGGTCAACGTTCCCGGCGTCGTCAACAGCCTCAGCGAGACCACTGACCACCAGGCCACCCGCTGAGGTTTCATCATTGGTCTGCATGTGGGAGCGCTCGGGGTAGCGCTGAGAGGTGCGCTGTTTCGTGCGTTGGTCCCGGTTCGGGCGTCGGCCGCGACGGCCGCGACGACGCTGGCCACCCTCCTGTGCGTCCTCGGTGCGTGGCGTAGCCTGTTCGGGTTTATTGGCCCCACCGCGGCGGCCACGGCGGCGGCGCCGACGCTTATTCGAGCCCTCGGTTGCTGACTTTTCCTGACCCTGCTTTTCCGGGCCGGTGGACGCTTCGCCACCCCGGGACGCGGCGGCACCTTGTGAGCCACGTCGCCTAGGCTTCGGGGTTTCGGCGCTCGGCCGTTGCTGGTCAGTCATCCTTAACATCGTATCCTGCCACCGCGTCTCACACGAGGATTGGTTCCCGGCGGGGCCACAAGTAGAATGTGCCAGGTGAACGCAGAACTTGATTCGACCGCCCGCCTTGGCATGCTCGCGCGCGCTACCAGCGCACTTGAGGAGCTCCGGGGCACGCTGGCACCCTTGGCTGCGCTTTTCGACGCCCGTGGCCACCGCCTCTACCTTGTAGGTGGTAGCGTCCGCGACGCCATGCTGGGAAAACTGAGTCATGACCTGGACTTCACCACCTCCGCCCTCCCCGAGGAAACCCGGGCGATTCTGGACGAATATGCCGATGTGGTGTGGGATACGGGCATCGATTTTGGCACGCTGTCAGCGGAGAAGCATGGGCAGCAGATTGAGATCACCACGTTCCGTGCTGACGCCTACGACGGCGATTCCCGAAACCCCGTGGTGGAATACGGCGATAGTTTAGAGGGCGATCTTATTCGCCGAGACTTCACCCTTAACGCCATGGCCGTTGAGATTGGTCCGGCAGGCGAGCTGAATTTCCATGATCCGCTGAATGGATTGGCGGCGCTGGAAGCGGGCGTACTAGATACCCCTGCCCTGCCGTCGCAAAGCTTCCACGATGACCCACTGCGCATGCTCCGTGCCGCGCGCTTTGTGTCTCAGCTCGGGTTCTCGGTCGCACCGCGCGTGCAGGAAGCCATGAGCGATATGGCGGCGGAGATCAACCGAATCACCAAAGAACGTATTCAGGTGGAGCTGGACAAACTGATGGCCGGTGCTGCCCCGTGGGACGGGTTTGACCTTCTAGTTGCCAGCGGTATCGCCGCGCATGTGCTGCCCGAGCTCACCGCGATCCAAATGGAAGCCGACGAGCACCTGCAACACAAGGATGTCTATGCGCACTCGATGACTGTGCTGCGTCAGGCCATGGACCAAGAAGAAGACGGGCCAGACTTGGTGCTGCGGTGGGCAGCGCTGCTGCATGACTGCGGTAAGCCAGCAACCCGCGCGTTTGTCGACGGCCGGGTGACCTTCCACCACCACGAGGTCGTGGGCGCGAAGCTGGTCCGCAAGCGAATGCGCACGCTGAAGTACTCCAAGCAGATGGTGGCCGATGTTTCCCAGCTGGTATTTCTGCATATGCGTTTCTATGGCTATGGCGAGGATGCCTGGACCGACTCCGCGGTGCGCCGCTATGTCACGGATGCCGGTGAGTTGCTACCTCGGCTGCATAAACTAGTGCGCGCCGATTGCACCACCCGTAACCAGAAGAAGGCGGCCAGGCTTCGTCGCGCCTATGACAATTTGGAGGAGCGCATTGTCGAGCTGTCCGCCAAAGAAGATTTGGCAAAGGTCCGTCCTGACCTCGACGGAAATGCGATCATGGAACTGTTGGGCCTGCAGCCGGGTCCCGAGGTCGGCAAGGCATGGGCGTTCCTCAAGGAGCTCCGCTTAGAACGCGGCCCGCTTGATCCGGCCGAGGCAGAACGTGAACTGCTTGCCTGGTGGAAGGAACAATAAATGGAGGACTTCTTTGCCGACCGGCTGTTTCGAGCTCTCGAGCTTGGGGATATCGCCCCCGGTAGCGTGTTGCTCGCAGCTCCGGGCATCGATCTGGACTTCCGTTCCCGTACCGCAGTGTTGATCGTGGAGCAGACGCCGGAACGAACCCTGGGGATCACGCTGAACAAACGCGGTGATGTTGCGGTGGCAAATGTCATGGAGCAGCTAGTACCACTCGTTGCCGCCCCGCAGGCCTTCTACGTGGGTGGCGATGAGAACTTGGACTCCGTGGTCGCACTGGGAGTCCTGAAGGCCGGTCTCACCCCTGCGGACATTGCAAGCGCACCGTTCTTGCGCTATCTCGCGCATCGCATCGTGGTAGTAGATCTGCGTGCCCCGCTAGCGCAGCTCCAGCAGTATGTGGAATCCGTGCGGCTGTTCGCCGGCTACCTAGAGTGGCAGGGCGATCGGCTGGAGGAAGAGCTCGGCCAGGGCTACTGGTATGCCACTCCTGCGTTGGCCTCCGATGTGATCGCTCCGGGCGCGGTAGACCTATGGGCAGAGATTCTGCGGAGGCAGCCGATGCCACTGCCGCTGTTTGCCACCTTCCCTAGCGACTTGGAAGATAACTAGCCCTTTCTAAGCGTATCGTCACGTGACGCTTTAGTGTAGGGGTAGTTTAGCCTCCGCTTCCAGCCAGAGCGCAGCGAATTCTTCGGCCGAAATCATCTCAGTTTCGATGTCCTCGAGTTGACCCCAGGAGTCTGGATGCGGGATCAACTGCTGGGGTGGGCTGGACATGTTGACGCAGGCTGCGGGGTGCTGCGCCGATGCGCGTCGAAAAGCGCCCGTAATGCTGCCCTCCGCGGTAGCCTCCAGCAGACGTACGGGGCGGCATAGTGGCGAGCCCTCGAGAGGCTCCAGCTCCGCGAGATGAATGACAACAGCCACTCCCGGGACGCGCAATGTGGTTTTCACGTGGATCATGTTCACGTGACCTAGTGTGCGTCGGAGTGGCTGCCGAGTGCAAGTTGTTAGGAGTCGAGCAATCTTCTTTGTGCGTAGTGAGAGGCAAGCACAGAGCAAATCATCAGCTGCAGCTGGTGGTAGATCATGAGGGGAAGAATCAGCATGCCGAGGCTGCCCGTGCCGAAGATCACTGAAGCCATGGGGAGGCCGGTGGCAAGGGACTTCTTTGAGCCACAGAACTCGATTGCAATGCGATCGGCCTGATTGAAGCCGAGGAAGCCGGCGATCCATCGGGTGAGGGCCAGCATGGATATCACCAAGAAAATCGAGAACAGCGCCAAACCGATGATCTGCATTGCGGTGACAGACTGCCATACGCCCGAAACCATTCCGGCGGAGAAGGCGGAATAGACCACCATCGTAATTGAGCCGCGATCGACCACCTTAGTTGCCTTGTGGGCGGCGATCCCCTTCACCCATTTTCGTGCCAGCTGGCCGAGTATGAATGGCAGGAGGAGCTGCACTGCGATGTCGATGAAGACACCGCTGTCTACCGTCACCCCTCCCCCGGCCTGCATAGTCAGCATCACCAACAGTGGGGTTAGGATCACTCCGATCAGGTTCGAAGCCGAAGCGCTGACTATGGATCCGGCTACATTTCCGCCGGCGATCGAGGTGAAGGCGACCGAGGATTGGACGGTGGAGGGCACGAGTGTCATATACAAGATGCCGTCATACATGCCGGAGGGCAGGATGTCGCGGAGCGGCATCATCGCTAGTCCAATGAGCGGGTACACAACGAAAGTGAACACCAGGATAGTGAGGTGCAACTTCCAGTGTTTGAATCCTTCGAATGCCTCGGCGGGTGACAGCCGCGCGCCGTAGAGGAAGAAGAGCAGGGCGATCGCGATAGAAGTGGCGATGGAAAACAGCTCGGCATTTCGGCCCGATACTGGCGCGATGATGGCGACGACCACCGCGAGGATGATCAGCACGATGAGCACGTCTATCTTGGGCTTTTTGATTCTCCACAACTTGGGCATACCGACAGTCTAGGAAGAACCCATGGTTGTTTCACGTGAAACCATTAAGATTTTCTTGGCTTGTCAGCATAAAATAGCGACTTATGAATCTTCTTGAACCTATTGCCATTCGCGATTTGGAAATCAAAAATCGCGTCTGGCTCGCGCCGATGTGCCAATACCAAGTGGACACGCTCGACGGGACGCCGAACCTGTGGCATCTCATGCACTATGGTGCTCGTGCTGCGGGAGGGTTCGGCCTCATCATTGCAGAGGCGACTGCCATCGCGCCGGAAGGCAGGATCAGCAACCGTGACGCGGGAATCTGGTCCCCAGAGCACATTCTCAAGTGGCACCCGATCGTTTCCTTTGCTCACGAACAAGGCAGCAAAATGGCGCTCCAGATCGGGCATGCCGGCCGGAAAGCATCCACTTACCCTGCTCTTCCTGGATTTCCGGCGGGAACCATGCCGCCAGCAGAAGGCGGCTGGGAAACACTCGCCCCTAGCGCGATTGCAATGGAGGGGCTGGAGACGCCACGGGAAATGACCCATGAGGAGATCCTCGGGCTGCCTCAGCAGTTTGCCGCCGCTGCTCGCCATGCAGTGGCGGCGGGGTTCGATGCCGTAGAGATTCATGCCGCCCATGGCTATCTCTTGCATCAGTTCCTCTCTCCGCTGTCCAACACCAGGATCGATGACTTCGGCGGCACCTTTGCCAACCGCACGCGCTTGCTTCTCGACGTCATCGCTGCCGTCCGCGATTCGATCCCAGAAGGCATGCCGCTTTTGGTTCGGGTCTCTGCTACGGATTGGATGTCTGACCAGGCCTCTTGGGACCTCTCCCAAACGATTGAGCTGACCAAGCTCTTGCAGCAGGCCGGCGTTGATGTACTTTCCGTGAGCAGTGGTGGTCTGGTGCCAGCGGAGATCCCAGTGGCACCTGGCTATCAGACGGAGTTGGCAGCCAAGATCCGCGCCGCAACGGGGATCATCACCGCAGGTGCGGGGCTGATTACTGAGCCGCAGCAGGCTGAGGACTACTTGCAGAACGGTGATGTGGATGCGGTACTGATTGGGCGCGCCGCACTGCGAGACCCGAATTGGCCACTGCGAGCGGCTCATGAACTGGGGGCTTCAGCGGAAGAGATTGGATATCCCGCTAGCTACGCCCGCGGGGCCTGGCGCTAAGCGAAGTTCCTCGCGTGATGTTTCACGTGAAACATCACTTCTGGACGCTGAGTTGAGTCCCTTCGGCGGAGAGCTTCGCAGGCATGAGGGCACCCCGTGAAGGTCCGGAGATCGGGCTGCCATCTTCCAGTTTGAACACCGAGTTGTGCTTGGTGCAGATGGCAGTTCCCTCGTGGAACTTTTCAATCAGGGCGCCCTGGTGTGGGCATGTGGCGCTGTAGGCGCGGTAAGAACCTGCGGTGGGCTGGGCGATGATGAAACCGTCTATCTCGATCGCACTTCCGACCGGGACATCGCTCGCGGCAATTCCTTCGACTTTGCCTTTGCCTTGGCCGCAGGCAGCGAGCACGGCGCCAGCGAAGGTCGTGGCAGTGGCAACGAGGAACATCCGACGATTACAAGAAAAGGAACCCTGGGAGTCAGTCATACCTCTAAGTATGCTCTCTCCCAGGGCTCTGCGGCCAATAGCGAGTGTGGGTTAGGTGATGGCGCGCTTAGCGGCAAAGACCCACGCTAGAACGAAGGATACTGCCCCTACCACGAGCAATACGATCCAGGCAGGCCAGGCCGAGGTGTCATCGGTGTGGATGGAGTGGCCGAATGCGGAGCTCTCTAGCAGCCACTGTGGTGCCTTAAACAGCGGAGCGATGATAGTGACAGTTCCGGAGTACATCACCGGAAGCCAGGCCACCCAGGATCGCTGTGGCCACAGTCCGATCAAAAGAGCTGTGAGACCTGCTAGCGCCAGCATGGGTGCCACTTGGGAGGCGTTGGCAGACGCTGCAAGCTGCCACATTTCTTCAGGATGCTTCGACACTGCTAGCACCCCGAGGATGCTACCGAATACTGTGGCGAGGATGATCTTCAGGATGAACGCAATACTGCTGGCCGCCTGCAATTGCATGGGTAGCTCGCGCTTGATGCCTCTGGAGCGTAGAAGGTCCACGTGGCGATCCCGCTCCTCCGCCCGGATCTTCAGGACGCTGGCTACGGCCGCTACTCCCAACATGATCCCAAGAAAGTCTGCCATGTAGACCAAGAATGCGGCTTCGAGGTCAGCGTCCCCGAACATATCTTTGAAGATCTTCCCTGTGGTTTCGTCCTCGCCGAGCATGTCATTGGCGGAGGAACTAAGACTGGTCATAAAGGCGGCTAGGGTGAAGCCTGTGATAACCCAGGTGTAGTGGAAGCCTTGATCCAAAATGCGCCTGAGTTTCCAGCCGGATTCAATTTGGCGTTGTTTGGGGGCGTGATTTTCTCTCACGGGGAGAATGCCCATGCCGAAGACTCGGTCCCGCTCCCCCAGGAGCCATAGGACGGCAATAGTGGCAGTGACAATTGCGACTGTGAGGAGCACCCACCAGCGGTCTTCAGTAAAGGGCCGCACGAGACCAAACCAGCCTAAGGGGGTGATCCAGTTGAAGAAGTCCAAGCCTTTGATGTCAGCAAAAGCACGCGACATGAAGCCCGCCCCGACTGTGAGCATCCCAACTCGAGCCAGTGAGTGTTCAGAGGCCAATAGCAGGCTGAGGGCGCCGCTGAGTACACCAGTACCAAGAGCCGCCAGGCCAACAGCCGTACCGTAGGCGAAGGCGCCAGAGGTGGAAATTTCTCCATAGTAGGACCCCAACGCCAGCAAGACCGCCGTGATTCCGGCGCCCAAAGTGAAGGCGACTCCGCCGAGCAGCAGCAGCGTGCCCCCTGCGATATCGAGCTTTCGAATGCCGGTGGCGCGGGGAAGCTCACCGAGGCTGGATCCCTCGGCTCGACGGTAACAGCGGAAAGTGAGTAGGACCATCATCACGCAACTGAGAATGACTATCCAACCGGCGCCTTCCCATGCCATGAGCTGTCCGAGCGTGCCGGGGCTGTAGAGCTTGCCATACATGGCGCGCATGCCGAGGCTAAGTTGCATGCCTTGAATTAGTCCAGCTCGAGATTCCAAGCTGGGATAGTAGCTGTAATAGGCGGGAAGGAACATTGCAGGTATTGACCATAATGGGAGAAGCCATGCAAGTAGGAATGTTCGATTGAGTCGGAGTTGGATTCGGGCATACTTTAAGGCGTTCACTTCACTACCTCATTGTCCGCGTAGTGCTTGAGGAAGGTCTCCTCCAAGCTGGCCGTGGTGACGGAGATGTTGCTCGCCCCCTGGCGCAGCAGCTGCTCGAGGAGGCTACCGACTTGGCTCTCGGGGAGGGTTTCTACGATGTGCCTGCCGCTGACTGTTGCGGAGACTCGGTGGCCGGCGAGTTCGCGTAAAGTCTCGATTTTGCCGGATTCCACTGCCCTACCCTGTTTAATCACAGTGACGTAATCGCAGAGGGCTTCCACCTCACTGAGAATGTGGCTAGATAGCAATACTGCAGCCCCTCGATCGTGTTCCAAACGGAGCTGATTTTGAAATTCCCGTTCCATGAGCGGATCCAAGCCAGCGGTTGGTTCATCGAGGATGAGCAACTCGGCGTCGATACTGAGCGCCGCCACCAACAAGACCTTGCGCCGGTTGCCGGTGGAGTAGCTCTTGGCTCGCTTGGTGGGGTCGAGGTCGAAGGCGTCGATAAGCTCGGCCTCCCTGCTGCGGTTGCTCGGTATCCCGCGGAGACTCTCCAGCGCGCGGAAAGTCTCGGCACCGGTGAGGCCGGGCCAGAGCGTGACGTCGCCGGGCACATAGCCCACCCGCTTGAGTACCTCGGGGTGAGCGCGCGGGTCCTCCCCTAGCACACTCACGGATCCTGACTTCGGGTGGAGCAGGCCGAGGAGGGTGCGGATCGTGGTCGACTTTCCGGAGCCGTTAGGTCCGAGGAAGCCGTGAATGCTGCCCTTATCGACGGCCATTGAAAGGCCATCCAAGGCACGGAAATTTCCGAATTCCACAGTCAGGTCTGTGATGTTAATGGTGTCCACTATGTCCTCCTAGATAGGTGTCTATGAACTTGCTGATGTAAAGCTTTTGATTGGGGTGCGGGTATGCCAAAGTGAGTAGTTGGAAGGCGCCGGGTACGGCGAAGAAACGCTCGAAGATCTCTGGCATATCCTGTGGTTTGAATCCGGACTCACGGATGTGCTCGGCCATCATCGCGTCGATCTCCTGCTCTGCTTCCTCCGGGGACATGCTGCTTATCGAGTGAAAGGAGCGGAACATTCGCAGCGCGACTTCGATGTACTCGTCTGAGGGCTGCTCTAGCCAGAGGTATTCCAAGCTGTCCAGGAACCCGAGGTGTGAGAGCACTTCCACCATCCGCTGTTCGCGGTGGATTACTTTGCGCAGCTCCGGGGATTCTTCGCGCGCTAGCAATTTCACGTAGAAGTTGGTTACCCGTTGTGGAAGTGGGATTGCGCTCGGGGCCACAGCGTTCGAGCGCTCAAGGAGTTCATCGATTCGCTGTCGCTGTTGCTGCAGCACGGCGATTTGCTCGTCGATTGCGGTCTTAGTGGCCGCTAGCTCTTCGTGGATGTTGACCGAAGTAGGTTCGATCAGTTTGCGGACTTGTGCCAGGGAGAGGCCGGAATCGTCCAGATGCCGGATCCTCGTTAGCCGCACTAAATGCTCAAAGGTGTATTCTCGCGGAGTGCCGCGTGGGATCGGCAGCAGTCCGACCTGGTGATAGTGCCGAACAGTACGGACTGTGGTGCCAACGGTGGTAGCCAATTCTTTGATTCGCACATCCCTATTACATGCTGTGACGTTACGTCACTGTCAAGGGTTAGATGCGGATGGTTTCACGTGAAACCACGGCAAGGGGCGTCGAAAAGCAAGCAAAGTGCAGCCCGCTTATCGACGCCCCAGGCGCTAGCGGCTTTCCGTGGCAGCCTTCAGCTCGCGCGCGAAGGCAGCCATCTCAAGTAGCAGTTCTTCGCCCTCATAGTGCTCGATGAGCTTGACCAGCGCAGAGCCGACGATAGCCCCGTTGGCGCCGGATTCGATCGCAGCGCGCACGTGCTCCGGTGTGGATATGCCGAATCCGAGCAGCACAGGTGTGGTTGCGTTGGCCACCACATCAGACAGCGATGCCATGGAAGCTTCGCGTTCGGTGCCCGTCACCCCGTTGCGGGACACCGCGTAAATGTACCCCTCGGAGTGCTCCGCCACCATTGTGAGCGTCGCTAGGCTGGAGTGTGGCGGGGCGATGAATACTTGCTGCACGCCGTGGCGCCGCGCCGCTTTCCGGAAGAGTCGCGATTCACGAACTGGTACGTCGGGAATCAGGACGGAATCCGCGCCGGCTGCTGCTACCGCGCCGTAAAATTCGTCGAATCCCAAGGAAAAGGCCACGTTGCCATAGACCAAGAGCCCGATCGGCAGCGCTGGGTACTTGGCCCGGATCTGTGCGATCAGGTCAAGCGCCGCGTGCACATCAGTTGCGCTGGCACGCAGGTGGGAACGTTGAATGGTCGGCCCGTCCGCAACCGGATCCGAAAACGGGATGCCAAGCTCGAGCGCATCCGCACCGGCCGCGATGAGGGTATCGATGATCTTGAGACACTCAGCAGGCCCGGGGTCGCCCAGCATGACAAAGGGAACAAACTTGCCGCCGGGCTGGGCGAAGAGTTGTGCGTAGCGGTCCATTAGTTGGCCTCCAAGGTGCGCTTGACGTGATCGATGTCCTTGTCGCCGCGACCGGAGAGCGAGACGAGGATTGTGGTGGGCTCAGTAGCGCTCTCTGCACGCTTCAGGGCGTACGCGAGGGCGTGGGCGGACTCCAGGGCCGGGATGATGCCCTCCTGCTGTGCAAGCAGCTGGAAGGCGGCCAGGGCTTCGGCATCGGTGATGCCAACGTAGGTGGCCCGCCCGGTGGCATGCAGGTGGGCATGCTGCGGTCCCACACCCGGGTAGTCGAGCCCGGCGGAAATCGAGTAGGACTCCTCCACTTGGCCCGAAGCGGTGCGCATCAGGTAGGAGCGAGCGCCATGTAAGATGCCAATGTTGCCGGCGTTGATCGTGGCGCCGTGTTTGCCGGAGTCCAGGCCTTCGCCTGCCGGTTCAACGCCGATCAGCTCCACCTCTGGGCAATCGATGAAATCCGCAAAGATGCCGATGGCATTAGAACCGCCACCCACGGCCGCTACCACCATATCCGGCAGCCCACCGATCTTCTCTTGCAGTTGCGCTTTCGCCTCGGTGGAAATCACTCGGTGGAATTCACGCACGATGGTGGGGAACGGGTGGGGGCCGGCTGCGGTACCGAGCAGGTAGTGCGATTCGTTGAAGGTGGCGGTCCAATCTCGCAGTGCCTCGTTGACTGCATCCTTGAGAGTGCCGGAGCCGGTGTCTACCGGGATGACGCGAGCTCCCATGAGCTCCATGCGGTACACATTAGGCTGCTGGCGGGCCACATCGTGCGCACCCATGTAGACATCGCATTCGAGGCCCAGCAACGCACAGGCCAGTGCCGTGGCGGTGCCGTGCTGCCCGGCACCCGTTTCTGCGATGATCCGGGTTTTGCCCATGCGCTTGGCAAGCAACGCTTGCCCCAACACCTGGTTGGTCTTGTGGGCGCCGCCATGCACCAGGTCCTCGCGTTTCAAGAAGATCCGCGCGTTTTCGGTGCCGAGGTTACGGCATTCATAGAGCGGGGTGGGGCGGCCCAAGTAGTCCCGCAACAGTCCATTGAGCTCCGTGTGGAATTCAGGGTCACTCTGGGCTGTCACGAAGGCCGCTTCGAGTTGGTCGAGGGCTGGGATGAGCACCTCGGGCACGTATTGCCCGCCGAACTCACCGAAATATGCTGGCAAAATCACTGGTGCTCCTTGATGGTGTGGAAGGCCGCGACTAAGGCTGCCGCGTCCTTATGGCCCGGTTCGAATTCGAAACCGGAATTGAGATCGAGGCCCGCTGCTTCGACCTGCAGCGCTGCGACGAGGTTGCCGGGAGTTAATCCGCCGGCGAGGAGAGACTTGGACTTGACCTCTGCCGGGATTGCGGACCAGTCGAAGGTCCGCCCCGTGCCTCCGCTCCCGGTATCGAGTACGAGCTTATCGACGTCCCCAGCCAAGGCCAGCGCAAGCATTGGGCCGGCTTCTTGGGTCATATCGATGGCGCGCCACACCTGGAGTCCGGTGGCCCGGGCCTGGGCGATCATCTCTCGTTCTTCGGCTAGCGTGCCATTGGTGCTGTGCAGCTGAACAGCGCTAAATCCGGTGGGATCGAAGTCGAGCGTGCGGCTAACGGCAACATAGTGCAGTCCGGGCTCCGCAGCCATGATGCTCTCCACTGTTTCACGTGAAACATTGCGCGGGGAATCCGCTACCTGAATCACACCGCCATAGCGGGCGCCTGCAGCGAAGGCCGCCTGAGCGTCCTCCGGCCGGGTGAGGCCACAGACCTTGTGCTCGCCATAGACAAGCGCTCGGACCGCGTCCTCGACGTCAGAGCTACCGGAGAGATGAGATCCCACCAAGAAGCCGTCCAGGAAACCCATGGCACGGATCGTCGCGTTCGAGCGGATGCCGGACTCCCCTATCACTACGGAGGCATCGAGCAAGGGGGCAAGACGTGCCGAGCGGCCGAGATCAATACTGAGATCAGAGAGATCGCGGTGGTTGATCCCCACGATGCGGGCGCCCAGTTCATTAGCGCGCTGCGCTTCTGATTCGGAGACCACCTCGGTGAGGACATCGAGTCCCAAGTCGGCAGCTGCGGTTGCGAGTGCACGGTACTCGGCGTCGTTAAGCACAGAGAGCATCAGCAGCACCGCGTCCGCGCCGAAGTAGCGAGCGGCGCGGATCTGGACCTCATCGACGATGAAGTCTTTGCACAGCACCGGTAAGTGGGTCGACGCAGCTACAGCAGCCAAGTGGGCGTAGTCGCCATGAAACCACTCCGGTTCGCACAACACGGAAATGCCTGCGGCATAGCGCGAGTACACCTCAGCGAGTTCGCGCGGCCGGTAGTCTCCGCGGATCTGCCCGAGCGAGGGGGATGCGGACTTGCACTCCATGATGAACTGCGGGCCCGGCTGCGCCAGCGCCTCCTCTAGCGAGCGGGTGGATGGGATGAGCACTTTACCTGCCACTAGCTGCGCTATTGCAGCCATATGTGTCCGCCGCTGGGCAACGATGTCATCGAGAACCATAATCCGCCTCCTCGTGGCGAGCGAGCCAATTCTGAACCGTACCGTCTCGCAGCAGCTCCAGCGCCTGCTCTGTGCCTGCTTTCAGGCTGTCCGCCTTACCGGCAAGATAGAACATGGCGCCGGCATTTGCGGCGATCGCATCCCGGTGTGCCCGGGGCGCTGCATTGGCAAAGACCTTGCGCAGGTGACGGGCGTTTTCCTTCCCATTGCCGCCGGCCAGATCAGAGAGCGCATGCGTGCCGACGCCCAACTCTTCCGGCGTCACCGTGTAGTCGCGGATCTCGCCGTCGGCTAGCTCCCACACGCGGGTCGGCCCGTGGACGGCGATCTCGTCGGTGCCGGCACCGTGCACGACCAGCGCGCGACGACGTCCCAGTTCACGCATCGTTTGGACGATGAGTTCACCCTGCTCTGGCCGGGCGACACCCATGAGCTGCAGCTCCGGACGCGCGGGACTGAGCAAGGGCCCCATCGTGTTGAAGAGCGTGGAAACCTTCAGCGCGCGTCGGACATGCTGGACGTGTGCGACAGCCGGGTTATAAGCAGGGGCGAAAAGGAAGGTGAAATTCGCATGACGGAACTGGTTGACTGCGCGTTCCACGTCGAGGTCGAGCGGAATGTTGAGCGCTTCCAACACGTCCGCGGACCCAGACTTCGAGGAGACGGAACGGTTGCCGTGCTTAATCAGCGTGCAGCCGCCGGCCGCTGCCAGGAGGGAGGCGCCGGTGGTGATGTTGATGGTGTTGGCACCGTCTCCGCCGGTGCCCGCGGTGTCCAAGATCCCCTCCCCCGTGATCGGGAATGGCCGACCGGCGTGCAGGAATGCGAGGGCTGCACCGGTGACATCTGCCAGCGTCTCGCCGCGGGTACGGATGGTGGCAAGCAAGGCGGCGATATGCACGTCCTCGTATTCGCCGATGGTCAGCGGTTCGAAGACGGCGCGTGCCTCTTCGACGGTGGGATGGGGGTTGTCAAGGAATTCGTATAGTTTCACGTGAAACACTCCAAACAGAATTCGAGGAGCTGCTGCCCGTTGGGCGTCAGGATGGATTCGGGGTGGAATTGCAGGCCGATCATTGAATGTTCAGTAGAGCGGGCGGCCATGACGATGCCCTGACATTCCGCGAGCAGCTCAAGACCCGCGGGCAAAGTGGTGCAACCCAGCGAGTGATAGCGGGCCACGGATTGGCCGTCGAAAAGCGGGTGCGTTGAGGTGAGGGTGTCCCGGAAGCCGTGCACCGGACCGACCTCGTGGACGTGGCCGCCGAAATGCTCCAGGATCGCTTGGAAGCCGAGGCAGATACCCACGATGGGGACCTTGCCTTTAAATTCCTGGATGATCGGCTCCATGTTGGGTCGCCCGGGTCCCGGCGAGAGCACGATGACGCTGGGCCGCAATGCGCGGAGCTGTTCCAGGGTGACAGTATTTCGGACGACGGTGGCATCGCCGATGGCGTCGACAAGGTTGTACGTGAAGGAATCGAAGTTGTCGATGAGAACAATCACTGCAACGCCTCCACTACTGCGCGCGCCTTGTGCCTAGTCTCAGCTGCCTCGCTGGCGGGCACACTGTCACGTACTACGCCCGCGCCTGCCTGCACAACGGCGAGGCCATCGCGGACGAAGGCAGAGCGAATGACGATGCAGGTATCCATCGCGCCCCGATGCAGGTAACCGACCGCGCCGCCGTAGCTGCCGCGCCGCTCCCCCTCCAAGTCACGGATCAGCTCAGTGGCACGAATCTTCGGTGCCCCCGTCAGAGTGCCCATGTTCATGCAGGCCCGGTAGGCATCGAGTGCATCCAAGTCTGGAGCCAAAGTTCCGGTCACTTGGGACACCAAGTGCATGACTCGGGAGTACTTATCTACGTCCATTAGTTTCGTCACTTGACGATTAGTGCAGACACGGGCGAGATCATTGCGAGCCAGGTCCACAAGCATCGTGTGCTCCGCGATCTCCTTGGCATCGGTGCGCAAGAGTAACTCCAGCCGGGTGTCTTGTTCCGGCGAATCAGCGCGCGGTTGGGTACCAGCGATCGGATACAGCTCGATCTCACGGGACACCGGATCATACTTCAGTGAAGACTCCGGACTGGCGCCGAAAAGCTGGTAATCCTCCCCTTCCAGATAGAACAGATAGGGACTCGGGTTGGAGTCCTTGAGCCTGAGATAAGCCGCGAAGGCATCGCCGCAGGGACGGTAGAAAGCGCGGGAGGGTACGGCCTGGTAGATGTCACCGGCATGGATATGCTCTTGGAGCTGCCGCGTCCACTCCTCGAAAAGCTCATCGCTCACCGCGTCGGGTACCGTTTCGGCCGGCGGATTGTTCTCCGGGTTGCTTTCCGGCGGGATGTGGCCCCGAATCTCTGCTCGCTGCGTGGCGTGGTTAATGTGCAGCGACGTCTCCGCCACCAGGAACTCGAAGTCGGGGAAAGTGTTGTGGCCCTCCTGTACCCGCGGGAGATCCTCGAAGGTTTCCAGATAATCGAATGCGAAACCGCCGATCAGCAGCTCGCTATCCTCTAAGAGCTTCAGTGGCAGCAGCGAACTGGGTTCGCGGAGGCGGTCACGCTCATCGAGCGCTGTCGAACGCGGGAAAGTGTACTTCCCGTCGCGGCCGTAGGCACGCAGTTGCTGATCCAACAGCTGCAGGATTTCCGCTCCGCCTGCGCTGAGCGCCACCACGGTGACGGTGTCCCCGATACAGGTCAACTTGGCTTTAGCTCGGAGGATCGCAAGCGACTTGAGCGGGCGCTTGTGCAGGTCAGCAGATTCGAGGAGCGCGGTATGCGGCCCGCGGTAGCGCGCGTAGATTGCGGCCGCATCCTCGTAGGGGATGGTTGACACAGTCATGAGAGCTTCGCAATTGCTTCGTCGACCCCACTGCCTTCCAGAATCGTCCGGACGTAGTCCACATCCTTATCGCCACGACCGGAAAGGTTCACCAGAATATTCACTGGTTCGGTAGCCTGTTCCGCCAGTTGCAGGGCGTAGGCCAAGGCGTGGGAGGACTCGAGAGCCGGGATGATGCCCTCCTTGCGTGCGAGCAGTTGCAGTGCCTCAAGCGCTTGGGTGTCGGTAACGCCCACATACTGTGCGCGTCCGGTCTCCAGCAGATGGGCATGCTCTGGTCCCACCCCCGGGTAGTCCAGTCCGGCGGAGATCGAGTGGGAAACACCGACGCTGCCATCCTCGTGGAGCATGGCGTAGGACCGAGAACCATGCAAGATGCCGATGGTCCCCCGGCACAGCGGAGCGCCGTGACGCGGAGTGTCTAGCCCTTCACCTGCGGGTTCCACACCGACGAGCTGAACATCAGCATCTTCTAGGTACTCGGCAAAAGCGCCGATGGCGTTGGAGCCGCCGCCCACGGCTGCAACCACCACGTCTGGCAAAGCTCCGGTGTGTTCCAGCATCTGTGGCTTCGACTCACGTGAGATGACAGCCTGGAATTCTTTCACGATGGTTGGGAATGGGTGTGGGCCGGCGGCGGTGCCAAGCAAGTAGTGCGTGGTCTCGTAGGAATCGACCCAGTCCTGCAACGCGACGTCGATGGCGTTGCCCAGGCCATTACCCTCCTCTTCGGCCACGGGAACTACTTCCGCGCCCATGAGCTTCATGCGGTACACGTTCGGCTGCTGCCTGGCGATGTCTTTGGCGCCCATGTAGATGGTGCAGTCCATTCCAAACAGGGCCGCCACCATCGCCGTCGCGGTGCCGTGTTGCCCTGCCCCGGTTTCCGCAATCAGTCGGGTTTTGCCTAGGCGCTGTGCCAACAAGGCCTGCGCAACCACCTGGTTACCCTTGTGTGCGCCACCGTGCACCAAGTCTTCCCGCTTGAGATAAATCTTGGCATTCTCAGTACCCAGGTTGCGGCACAGCGTCACCGGGGTCGGCCGCCCAAGATAGTTCTGATAAAGATCCGCTAGTTCTTCATGGAAGCTCGGATCCGCCATGGCATCGACATAGGCTTGTTCCAGCTCATCGAGTACTGGGAGGAGGCTCTCGGGAACGTACTGGCCGCCGAACTGTCCGAAGTACGCTGGAAGAAGGGTGTTTCGCATTGTTGTTCGCTCTCTACTAGGTGGGGTTTACACAGGTAGAGAGACAAAAGTGGCCCGCTACCTGATGCGGTGCGGGCCGTTTCGATCACAACAAAGGGGGCCCGCTAGTAGGGCCACCACCACTGTGCAATCGAAAAAGTCATGGGGCTACGGTAACACAGCGGGATTAGTTTTGGGAGCCAAATCCCGTTTTTCCTGTCAAAGCCGCCTCAATGAGGTGGAGGAATCGGGGCTTCATCTCGGGCAATTCTGCTACGGGGAACCATCGGACAGCGATGGATTCGTCGTCGTTGACCTGCGCAGTTGGAGAGTCTGGCTGCAGTGTACAGACGAAGGCGGTATCGGTGTAGGAGGTGACATCCCCATTGGGGTAATGCACGGGGCCGACGGCTTGCACCCAGAGCAGCCGATCGACGCGGATGTGCACGCCGGTTTCTTCTTCGGCCTCGCGCTGGGCTGTCTCGTGTGGTTCCTCGCGCGGATCGCAAATTCCGGTGACTGGAGTCCACTGTCCGTTATCTGAGCGCTGCACCAAGAGCACGTGGCCTTCGTGCAAAATGATCGCGGTGACCCCAGGGAGCCACAGTTCGGTGTGGCCGACCTTGGCACGCAGGTCGAGGATGAATTCGGGGGTCACTGCTGCTCCATCGCCTTGCGCAGTGCCGCCACATCAACCGCTGGCTTCTCGACGGCAGCATCCGTACCACAGTTGCAGTCCCCATCGCAGCCCTCGGTTTCCTTGTTAGCGGCGCCAAGAAGATGCGCCACCTTCGCGCCGTTGTTCGCACCAATTCCTGCGAGCACAGCAGCCAGGAAAGCAGCCACGGCCATCACTATGAGGGTGCCGATCCCAGTGCCACGCAGACCGGCGAGGCCACCGAAGCAGAGCGACACGCCAGCAAGGAACCACATTGGTCCCGCAGTAAGGTGTGCGGCGTCCCAGATTTCCTTGGATTGGCGCACTTCTGGGACCTTGAGTCCGATGACGCCGTTACCCGGCAGCTTCTTCGTCCACCCCAGTACGCCACTCACGATGGCGACGGCTGCGAGGACGAGGAGTAATACCGCGAAAATTGTCATGCTAAACATTCTAACTCTCGGCTGCCAGCAGCTATATTCAAGAGAGTTACATTTTACTAAGAAAGGTTACTCCGTGCAGAAACTAACCGGATCTCTGCTGTTTCGGGTGCTCATCGCTATCGTCTTGGGCGTCGTTTGCAGTTTCATTTTCCCAGATTGGCTCGCGCGCGTTTTTGTCACGTTTAACGGTCTATTTGGCAATTTCTTGGGCTTCTTTGTCCCAGTCCTGATCTTCGCTTTGATTACTCCGGCGATCGCCAGCCTGGGTAAGGGGGCCGGCAAGTGGCTCGGCATTACTACCGGCATTGCGTACGCCTCGACAATTCTTTCGGGATCCTTGGCCTTTGTCGTCGCGATCAGCGTCTACCCATGGTTGCTCAAAGGGCAGTCCATGGTGGAGGCTGCGGACATCGACGCCACTGCCCTATCGCCTTACTTTGAGGTCGAAATGCCGGCGCCAATGGAAGTCATGGCGGCGCTGCTACTCGCCTTTACCGTTGGCCTGGGGATGACGGCGGTTAAATCCGACACCCTCTTCGCTGCGGCGGATGAGCTGCAGGAAGTGATCATGAAGGTGATCGCGCGCTTTGTGATTCCGCTGTTGCCGGTGTTCATCTTCGGCATGTTCCTATCCATGGGAATGAACGGCAACTTGATGCTTACCCTGACCGCCTTCGGCAAGGTCCTCCTCCTGGCCACCATCATGACCTGGATTGTGCTGGTGCTGCAATTCATCGTGGCGGGCATCGTGTCCGGTCGCAATCCCTTCACTTCGCTGAAGAACATGCTTCCCGCTTATGGCACCGCGCTGGGTACCTCCTCCTCTGCTGCGACGATTCCAGTCACCTATGCTTCCGCTTTGAAGAACGGTGTCTCCGAGGCAGTGGCTGGCTTTGTGGTTCCACTGTGTGCCACCATTCACCTTTCTGGTTCGATGATGAAGATCGCCCTCTTCGCCTTCTCAATCATGTGGATGAACGGCATGGACATGCCACCCGCTCACATGCTGGGCTTCGTCTTCCTGCTGGGCATCATGATGATTGCTGCCCCTGGTGTTCCGGGTGGTGCGATCATGGCGGCCGTCGGTCTGCTGCAGTCCGATCTCGGCTTCGACGAGAGTCAAGTAGCGCTCATGATTGCTGCCTACATCGCCATCGATTCCTTCGGTACTGCATGTAACGTCACCGGCGACGGTGCCATCGCGATGATGGTGAACAAGTTCGCTGGCGGCAAGCTGTCCCGCGCCACCGCGTTGGAGGGCGAGGAAGAGCTTGTCGACGAGGTGTTTGGAAAGTAGCCTCTCGGCGAGCATGATTTCACGATCATGATTATGAGAGTAGGAGGTCTTCTACCCGCCTGGTAGCACTCTTGCGACTCGCAACATCATGATCCTGAAATCATGATCGTTGACCCCCTAAGAAACCGCTGCAGCTGGCCGTGAACGAACGGTGCTGGGGCGGTTTTTGCGTGCAGTAGCTAGTGACTATGCACGTGCGTGCCACCTAGGTGGTGCAGGAGTTCGTGGGCGCGGTCGTCGATAAGCAGGTAGCGCACTTGCCTACCCTCCTTGGACGGACGGATGATCCCGGCGGCTTCCATGTTTTTGAGCGCGGCGGAGGCGGTGGCGGTGCGCAGACCGGTGGCCTCGGCCAATTCGGAGACGGTGGCCGCGCCGGGACCCCGGTAGTGCATCCAGAGCAGCAGTTTGAGGCGCGAGGGATCCCCCAGAACCTTGAACAGCGGCGACCAATCATCAGCGAGGTTCAGTAGGTCTTGCATAAATCCATCATATCGGGCGGGGCATGTTTCACGTGAAACATTTGCTAGCGCAGCCCGGCGGCAAGGTACTCCAAAATTGCCTTTACCCTGCGATTTTCTTCGGTCGGATCGAGCCGGAGTTTCAGAAAGATATTGGCAACGTGTTTGCCTACCGTGGCGCCGGAGACGAACAGCGCGCTAGCGATGTCGGAATTGGAGAGGCCTTGGGACATGAGCTCGAGGACCTCTTTCTCGCGGGGAGTGAGCTCCCCCAGCCCGGATCGGCCAGCGGTCATGAGCGCTGCGGCCACTTCAGGGTCGATGACTGTGCCGCCACGGGCGACGATGTCTATCGAGCGGAGGAACTCGGCGACATCCGCCACGCGGTCCTTCAGCAGATAGCCCGTTCCGCCGACCGGCTGGCTGCCGAAAGAGAAGAGATCCACGGCGTAAGCCGGTGCCACGTACTGGGAGAGCACCATGAAGGGCAAGTGGGGGAACTCCGAGCGCAACTCGACGGCCGCGCGGAGGCCGTCATCGCCCATCGTGGGTGGCATCCGGACATCGGTGATGACGATGTCGGGCAATTCTGCGGAAGACCTGACAAGTTCCTTCAGTTCGGTTGCAGTGGCTACGCTCCCGACAATCTCGTGCTCACGTCGAGAGAGCAGGCCGGCTAGACCCTCACGTAGGAGCGCCGAATCGTCGGCGATAACAATTTTCATGGGTGTTCCAATCGATAGCCAGGCTGTCCGCGGTCCAAGAGCAAGGGGATGGCGGCAGCTACCTTCGTCGGACCGCCCACGGGTGAGCTGATGGTCAGAGTCGCATCGAAGGCCGCGAGGCGCTCGCGCATGCCGGCGAGGCCATGGCCGTCGATAAGCGTGGCACCGCCGGGGCCCTGGTCGACCACGGAGATGCGCAGCGACTCGTCTGAGGTGATCAGGACGCTGACTGGGGCCCTCGACGCATATTTGGCGGCATTGGTGAGGGCCTCGGTGGTGAAGAAATAGCCTGCGGCCAGCACGCTTGCTGATAGCTCCGGCAGCTCATGGGGAGCGTACACCGTTACGTGCGGGCCATAGCTGGTCGCGACATTGCTGAGCGCCGCGACGAGGCCGCGGTCAGTGAGTACCTGGGGCTGGATGCCACGCACCGTTTTGCGCAGTGCACTCAGCCCCTCCGCAACATCCGCCTTCGCCGCTGCAATGAGCTCAACCTGCGGGCCGGAAGCATCCAGTTGCGCCTCCCCCAGCTTGATCATCGCTGACACGAGGAACTGTTGTGCGCCATCGTGCAAGTCTCGTTCGATGCGCTGTCTTTCAATTTCATAAGCATCTGCCACCGCGCGTCGGGAGGCAGTCAGTTCAGCAATCCGCCGAGCAGAGACCTCCTCGGTAGGCTGGGACGCAGAAAACCACTTCACGCCGCCCACTCTAGACGAACCCAACCGCCCGGGGGGTAGGGCTGGCACTACCAAAAAGTGCAGGGTAAGGGCGGTGTTATGCTTCGGTGCACGACGGTGAAATAGGAAACATGGAACATTTACTTGCACTTCAAGACCTCACCAAGACCTTCGGCGGTGCCCATGTCCTCACCGGCATCAACCTGGGCATTGATGCCGGTGAAACCGTTGCCATCATGGGGCCCTCCGGCTCTGGCAAATCCACCCTGCTGCACTGCATGTCGGGGGTGCTGCGCCCGTCAACCGGTGCCGTGCTATTCGGCGGCCGCAACATCGCGCAGCTTAGCGACGCCGACCGCTCCGCCCTCCGGTTGAAGAAGTTCGGCTTTGTCTTTCAAGACGGCCAGCTGCTCCCCGAACTCACCGCCGCCGAGAACGTTGCGCTGCCAGCCCTATTGAATGGCACGCCACGACGTCAAGCCTTCTCGCAGGCGGTTGAGCTGCTGGATCAGCTAGGTTTGGGTGTCCTTGCAGATCGACGCCCAGCAAAAATGTCCGGTGGCCAGGCGCAACGCGTCGCCGTGGCCCGCGCGTTGGTGACTGCTCCGGATGTGATTTTCGCCGATGAACCGACCGGGGCACTGGATCAGACCACCGGGCACGAGATGATGCAGCTGCTCACCACGATGGTGCGGCAGCGCGGCACTACTCTGATCCTGGTCACACACGACGTGAAGGTCGCTGGTTGGCTAGAGCGACGCATCGAGATCCGCGATGGCATTATCCACGATGACCGCCTGATCGGAGGTTTGACGCGATGAACCCGCTGGCATTGTCCTGGAAGCTGCAAAAGGCATCGCTGCAGGCCCGATCCGGCACCGGCCTCGTAGCCTTCCTGGCCGTGTTTTCCTTGACCGTCTGTTCTTGGATCGCGTTCATCGTCGCTGGTGGTACCTGGATGTTCTACCAGCGCTCCTTGCATGCGCCGGAGTTGCCATTAGAAGTCCATGAGTTCCGCTCCACCGAGGACATGATGTTTACCTATTTGGCGCTCGCCTTCATTGCCTGCGCGTTTCTCTTCCCCGCGATCTTCTCGCTCACCTCCCAGGCCGCAGTGATGGGGGCCTCGGGGCGTGAACAACGCTTGGCTGCCCTCAGGCTGCTCGGTATGTCTTCCCGCCAGATCACCGCGATGACGGCCGCAGAAACAGGTTTGCAGGCCGTGGTAGGCATTGTGTTGGGCGGGTTGTTAGCGCTGCTGACCGCACCCCTCGGCAGCAAATTCACCTTCCACCTCAAACAGGTGGGCACTGCGGAACTCATCTTGCCGTGGTGGGGGTACCTTACGGTAGCCGTGATCTTATTGCTGCTTGCTTTGCTCTCTTCCTACGTGGGGATGCAGCGGGTCCGGGTATCCCCACTCGGTGTTGCCCGGAGAGAGATGCCGCGGGCTTTGCGCTGGTGGCGCCTGATCCTTGCCGTTGTTGTGCTGATCGCTGGAATCGCATGGATGAAGGTGCAGAATGTAAGTGCAGACGCCGAATTCTTGGTGTCCTTGTTCTTCGTCCTGTTCATCATGGTTAGCGTGCTGAACGTCGGTGTGCCCTTCCTCCTCCAACTGCTATTCCGCGTTTTCGGGCTGTTTCCCGGCACCAGCAACTTCGTTGCCACCCGCCGCGTAGCTACCGACGCGCGATCCGCTTGGCGACGCAGCGCAGCCACCGCCTTCTATGGCGTCCTGGTGGGCGTCCTGATCCTCTCCCCTAAGGGTCAGGACGACATATCGACTCTCTTCAAAGAAGAAGCGGACGTCGGGATGATGTTCGGTGACTTGAACACCGGCGTGATGATCACCGTGGTCATTGGCTTCATTATCGCCTCAGTATCCATAGTCCTAGGTCAAGCCGCGGAAGTATTCGAACGTGCCGACCTTTCCCGTGCGCTCGCTGATCTCGGCGTACCCCGGGGATTCCACTTCCGCATCGCGTTGGGCCAGGTCATGGCGCCGATCATGCTGGTAAGTCTGGTGGGATTTATGGTCGGTGCGGCCATTATGGTCGCGCTCTTCGGCGCCTCCGGGGACATGAACGTTCCCGCTCGCCTTCTCAACGCCTCGGTGTTCTTGCTCGCCGGATGGTCGCTCACCCTCCTCGCAATGCTTGCCGTTGAACCACTGCGCAGCCGCATGCTCGCGGACGGTGGCCGTCGGAACGACTAGACACTACTCCGCGAACAGCGCCTTGCCCTTCTGGGTGAGTTTCGCTTGCGTGAGGTCTTCGCGCGCCGGACCCCACACCCGCTCCCCCGTGCTCAGGTCAAACTGAGAATTGTGCTCGGGGCAGCGGGCTTTGCCGTTTTCAAAAATGTTCACCGTGCCGCCCTGATGCGGGCACTCCGAGCTATAGGCGATGAAGGTGCCCTTCTCCGGCTGCGCGATGATGAAGTTGCCCACTTCCACCGCGCTTCCCACCGGTACGTCTTTGATCTTGATGGCGTTCGCGGGCAGCGGTTCCTCTTGCGCACTGCAGGCCGCGAGCACCGCCCCGGCGAAGGTCGAAGCGGTCCCCAGCAGAAACAAGCGACGTGAGCAGGCCATGGCCTTATTATGGGTCGGCCGGAGGGTTCTTGCAGTGCGGGCGCCTATCGACGTCGATAAGCGGCGAAGCCTAAGCGAACAAGTCCGCCCGAGCCTGTTCCAGCGCGGTACGGTACTCCGCAACGTTCCGCAGCTTAATCTCGCCGAAGCCGCGCACCATATCTGGTAGCGATGCGGCAGCGGTGGCGCGGGTGAGCCAGTCCAGATCCACGCCTCGTTCCATGTGGGCGATGAGCTCGTCCACGAAGGCCTCGTAGTCCGTGATCAATTCTCGCTCGATGCGACGCTCCTCCGTCATACCGAAGATGTCGAGTGGGGTGCCGCGCAGGCGCTTAGCCTGGGCCAGGCCCTTCAACGCCGGGCGTGCCCACGGGCCAAGGGTGATCTTCTTGTTCATGCCCATTGCGCGCAAGATCGGCGGATGCAGTTTGATGTTTACGCGGGCTTCCGGCCCGAAGTCGGCCTCGATGTCATTGGTGACCGTCGGGTCGGTGGCCAAGCGTGCGACCTCGTACTCGTCCTTGTAAGCCAAGAGTTTGTACAGGTAGCGGGCCACGGACTCTGCCAGCATCGTGGTGCCCAGACCGGTGGCTTCTTCGGCACGGTGCATGGCCTCGACGCGGGTCGTGTATCGACGGGCATAGGCGGTGTCCTGGTACTCCGTGAGCTCCAAGGTGCGCAGATTCATGATGTCGGAGAGGGTGTGCGTCGGTTGCGGCTTCTCCTCGGGGCGCATCGCTGCGAGGGTGCTGCTGAGTGCCGCAGGATCTGCTACCGCCTGGCGGCCACGGCGGAAGGACTGCAGATTGCGCTCAACTGCGACGCCATTGAGCTCGATGGCCTGCTCGATCGCAGCCGCGGAGATGGGCAGCGATCCGGTCTGGTAGGCCGCGCCTACGAGCAGCATGTTTGCCGTGTTGGAATCGCCGAAGAGCTCCTCCGTGAGGGCGACCGGGTTGAGCTGGACCAGGCGCTTGGTTGTTTCTCCGATGCGGGAGGCGATGTCATCAAGGTGTGGGTACGCCTTCTTGGTGTCCTTGACCATTTCTCCGGTAGGGACCTTCGCCGTGGAGAGCACGGCCACACTGCGCTCCGGGGAGGTCACCTTGAGGTTGATGCTGTCTGCGCCCACGAGACCGTCGGCGCACAGGTAGAGGTCAGCTTCGCCTGCACCGACCTTGGAGGCCTGCGCCGTCGGGTGTTGGGAGAGCTTCACGTCGGAGACAACGGCGCCACCCTTTTGCGCGAGGCCTGTCATGTCCACGGTGCGGGCAGAGAGGCCGTCGATAACCGCGGCGGTGGCCAGCACGGCAGACACCGTGACGACGCCCGTGCCACCGATGCCGGTGATGCGCAGGCCGTAGCTGTCGATGCGATCCAAGGACACTTCCATCTCCGGTTCCGGAAGCTCGGAGCTGGAGATTTCAGGGGCGCTGATGCGCTTGACGCTGTTGAGGCCCTGCTTGCGCTCCCCCGCGTTCGGGATATCCACAGTCATGAAGGAGGGGCAATCGCCCTCGATGCAGGAGAAGTCGAGGTTACAGGTGGATTGGTCGATGCGGGTCTTGCGGCCAAACTCGGTCTCCACCGGGTGCACGGAAAGGCAGTTGGACTTATCGCCACAGTCGCCACAGCCTTCGCAGATGCGCTCGTTGATCACCACGCGCTTGTTTGGAGTAGGGAACTCGCCGCGCTTACGCTTGCGGCGCTTCTCTGCGGCGCAATGCTGGTCATGCACCAACACCGTGACGCCAGGGACCGCGGCGAGTTCCCGCTGGACGTCGATAAGCTCATCGCGGGAGCGCACCTGGATGCCGGCTGGAACGCGCTTCTTTGTGCCACGGACATCATCGGTGGTGACCACGATGCGGGCCACCTTCTCCGCCTGCAGCAGTGTGAGCGTCTCGGTGAGGGACTTACCACCAACGGGGTCCTGGCCACCGGTCATGGCCACCGTGCCGTTGAAGAGCAGCTTGTAGGTGATGTTCACCCCCGCCGCTACTGCCGCGCGGACAGCCAAGGAACCGGAGTGGTCGAAGGTGCCGTCGCCCAAATTCTGCACAAAGTGCTTTTCCTTCACAAACGGCGCCATTCCGATCCATTGGGTGCCCTCGCCACCCATCTGGGTGACGCCGATGACGTTGCCAACCTGCGCTTCTGGCTGCAACAGCACCATTGCGTGGCAGCCGATTCCGGCACCCACCAGTGAGTTCTCCGCGACCTTGGTGGAGGAGTTGTGGGGGCAGCCGGAGCAGAAGTACGGGGTGCGCTGCGCGAGCGGCAGGGAGATGCGGGTGCGCGTGGTTTCTCGGGATTCCAGCCAGCGCTCGGCCGCTTCGATGCGGTGCACCTTGCCGAGGCGATGCGCGAGCCCCTGGGTTACGGAGTCAATATCTAGCTCGCCGAAGCGGGAGAACAAGGTGGAGCCATCCTCGTTGGACTTGCCACGGATCGCCGGGGTGTGAGGGTGATCGTAGAGGATCTCGCGGATCATCGTTTCGATGAAGTCACGCTTCTCCTCCACCACGATGACCTCATCCAGACCCTCAATGAACTCGTAGAGAACCGTGCGCTCCATCGGGTACACCATGCCGAGCTTGAGCAGGCGGATGCCGCGGCGGTTCAGCTCATCTTCATCGATACCCATGCGCGAGAGCGCGGAGCGAACGTCGTTGTAGGTTTTACCTGCGGCGATGATGCCGATGCGGTCATCTCCGGTTCTCACCTCGATCTTGTTCAAGCCGTTCAGGCGTGCGTACTCGAGGGCGCGCGGCAAACGTACGTTGAGCTGGCTCTTCTCCAGGTCCATGAGGTTTTTTCCGAGCAGACGGCCACTCGGGATGTGCGGGCTTTCGCCCAGGTCACCAAACACCGGCGTGATGCGTTCTGGGGACACCTCGGCTGTTGAGGAACCATCGGCGACGTGCGCGGAAATCTTCAAAGAGGTCCACAGGCCGGAGGTACGAGACATGATTGCCGCGTGGACGCCAAGGTCAAGGATGTCTTGGGAGTCCGCCGGGTAGAGGATCGGCATGTAGAGGTCTGCGAGTTCCATTTCGGAAGCGCAGGGAACGGTGGAGGACTTCGCGCCGGGGTCGTCGCCAACGATGGCCACGGCCCCACCGGTTTTGCTGGTGCCGATCATGTTGGCGTGGCGCAGGGCGTCGGAGGCGCGGTCGAGGCCCGGGGCCTTGCCGTACCAGTAGCCGGTGACACCGTCGAGAGGCTTAATCACCTGCGCGATTTGGGAGCCCATGACCGAGGTGGCACCGATTTCCTCGTTGAGCGCTGGCTGGTGGACCACGTCATACGGCTCCAAGAAGCGGCGAGCCTTGCCCGCGAGTTCGAGGTCGTAGCCAGCCAGGGGTGAGCCTTCGTAGCCGGAGATGAAGGATCCGGTCTTGAGGCCGAGCCTACGGTCGAGCACAGCGCGGTCTCGGACCATGCGAGCCAGCGCAGAGATGCCGGAAAGAAAGACAGTTCCCTCTTCGCGGGTGTAGCGGTCTTCCAGTGAAAAGCCGCGGGCTGAGCGGCTGTGGTCAATAACGGAGGTCATGGTGCACCAATCCTTGCGTGTCGTTGCTCATGGGTGGAGCTCGGGTCAAGACAGTGACGGTGGTCACTAATGTGCTTGCACTGTAGCGCAGAACTGTGACCCAGACCATAGAATTTTGGGGATATTTTTGGAGGTTCCATTCCAGCCGATTTGCTAACTTTTCTGCTTCCGAGCAGTGCTTATCGACGACCACGGTTTTGTCCCACCGCTGCTGCGCGATGGCGCTTTGCTGGCTTAACTTGTAGAACAAAGATTTTTCGGGTGCGTGGGCAATAGTCCTCTAGTACTAGGCGCGCTGAGGAAGTTTTCGAGTATGACATTCTGGACAACATGAGAATGAAAGCGTGGAGGTGACCGAAGCATTGCGTGTCCTGCGAAATGTCCGAATCGGTGACGACTTCCTGGCAGGCATTGCCGTGTTGCTCAGCATTCTGATGCTGCTGAGTGCCTTGTCCAGCGGCGAGCCCAGCGATTGGCGCTACTTCGCTCTCAGCATCGGCTTTGTGATTACGCTGCTGTTCAATCGCGCATATGCACGCCTGGCTGGCTTTGGTTCCCTCGCTTTACTCACCGCATGGCAGCTGAACTGGGTCTCGCAACTGCCAGAAAATTCTGGATACGCGCCCTACCTGGCGGTCGCGCCCTTGGCCATCTACAACATCACTCGCTATTCCGGTTTGCGGTGGGGAAGAATCGCTGGCGTGTGGTGTGCCCTCGGGTCACTGATCTCGCCCTTTAGCTTCACGATGGTCGACGGCAATTGGGTGTACCCAGATCGGTGGGAATTGCTGCAAAGCCTGGCATTTCATTGGTTCGCCATCTTTGGGGTGTACATGTGGGCGGCGCGAGCGCGCGCGCAAGGGATTCGGGTACAGCGAGAACGAGAGCAAGACCTGCTCGCTGCACGGCAACGGGAGCACAATGACATCGCCCGTGAGATTCATGATGTGCTAGCGCATAGTCTGACCCTCATGAATGTGCAGGCCAATGCTGGTCTCATCGCGGGAAAGCAGGATAACCAGGCAGCATTGGCAGCGCTGACATCAATTAAGGAGACGAGTGCAGAGTCCTTAGCTGAGGTCAGAGCTATGATCGGATCTCTACGCGACGTAGAAATTGGCAATAAGGTTTGGGCAAGCCCGGAAGGGTTTGTCAGCGAAAGCCGGGGTGTCATCGAAGATTTTCGTTCAACCGGGATCAACGTAGTACTCGCGCCGAAGGATGTGCTTCCGGAGGTTCAGGGATTGCCTCCACGGATCCTCTTAGCCCTACACCGGGTGCTGGTGGAAGGACTGACTAATGTGCTCCGGCATCAGGGTTCGGAGAGCACAGTAATGGTGAAGATCCTGCGGAACCCGAAGGCAATCAGCCTGAACGTCCTGAGTACCGGTGCGTATACCGCTACCCAGGAAGGAAGCGGGACTGGTTTGGTTGGACTGCAAGAAAGACTGAAGTCCCTGGGAGGACAGCTCAGCGCTACCCCTAGCGGAAGCAATTCCTTTAAGCTCCAGGCGGTGATTCCCCTTGTTAGCAACTAGGCCAATCCGAGTGCTGCTTGCGGATGACCAGCCACTACTGCTCTCTGCGTTGAGCACAATCTTGAATTCTGAGCCTGACATTGAGGTCGTCGCTAAGGCAAAAGACGGGGCAGATGCCGTGCGCCAAGCTGCGCACAGGGTTGTCGACGTCGTGGTTATGGACGTCGCAATGCCAGTGCTCGATGGCATCTCCGCAGCGCAAGAAATCTTGGCTATGCCGCACCCGCCGAAGGTGTTAATGCTGACCACTTTCAACGTAGAAGACAACATTCTGAGCGCTATCAACAGTGGTGTACAGGGCTTCTTGTTGAAGGATTCCGAACCGGAGGTACTTTTCGAGGCCGTCCGTTGCGTAAGTAGCGGGAAAGCGTACTTGGATCCGAGCGTAACACCCCGTGTCCTCGCGGCCCTGAGAAAGTCCCCCACTCCGGCAGGTGACTTCAGTGAACTCCCCATCTCGGTACGGGAAAAGGAAGTACTGAAACTGGTTGCGCAAGGCAAGAACAATCAAGAGATATCCGAAGAACTGCGCATCAGCTTGTCGACGACAAAGTCCCATGTCTCCAGTCTCTTGGACAAATTGCAGGCACGAGATCGCGTGGCACTTGTAGTGGCAGCATTTCGAATGAAGCTAGTCGACTAAGTTCTGCTACCCCATAAGGGGTTGAACTGTGGGCCGGTTGAGATCGGAAGAAATGGTCTCTAGCTGGATGTTTCTGTTAGCAGTGCCCTGTCAGACTTGCAGCATGGAATATTCACTAGAAGTTGATCGGATCAACGTGAAGCTGGGTGGTCAACCCATCTTGGAAGACTTTTCAATGTGCCTGCAGCCGGGACGCATCCATGCGCTTTTAGGCCGAAACGGTGCGGGCAAGTCCACCGCCTTTCGCGCGATACTGGGACTGATCGAACTGCAAGCCGGAGAGGTAAGAGTTCTGGGTGAGAGGTTCAAAAGACACTCACTGCGTCACATCGGTGCTTCCGTTAACGGGCCTGCCTTGTATGGTCACCTCAGCGCCACTGACAATGTGCGTATTCATGCACTTTCCTTGGGGTTGCCGAAGGCAGAGGTTGATCGTGTTCTCGATGCCGTGGGTCTCAGCGGAGCAGGTAAGAAGAAGGCAAAGAACTTCTCCACTGGTATGAAGGCACGCCTTGCTTTGGCAATCGCGCTGCTGGGGGACCCGAAGATTCTGATGCTCGACGAGCCACAGAACGGCCTGGACCCGCAAGGGATCGTGGATCTTCGCCACATGTTGCAGAGCTGGGCAGAACATGGTGGCACTGTCCTCGTTAGCTCACATCAGCTGGGTGAAATCACGCATCTTGCCCAAGATCTCACGGTGCTGCACTTGGGAAAGACTGCGTACACCGGGGCGCTTTCGGATTTCGCGCCTTCCGGGCAATTGGAGCAGAAGTTCCTGGAAACAACGATGAAAGGGACGCGGTAGTGCATCTGTTGCGAGCGGAGGTGCTCCGCGTGAAAGGTTCGGCACTCGCCTACTATCCCCTGCTTGCTGTGCCGATTGCATTGCTCAGTGGGCTTTTTGGAAGTGCAGTTGCCAGCGAAAACCTGCTGTACTGGCAGGCGTTGTTCGTGACCGGAATGATGGTTCCCATTGTCGGCCTAGCTGCGGGAATCGCAGAAACCAGAGAAATAAAGGCGAGATCGGGTGGAATGGAAACACGCAGTACCTCCCTGAAGATGCTGCGACTGTGCCGCTTCATCGTGTGCACTGTGGTGGTCGTGTGCCTGATCCTGGTCAATTTTGGCATCACCTATGCCATGACCGGAGCTAGTGATGCGGCATTAGCGGCACTCTTAGCCGCGATTGCCACACCGGGACTAGTGGGGATCCTGCAATGGGTCGCACGCGGTACAGGGACAGTGTTCGCGGTTCTGTTCGGTTTTGTGTGGCAGATAGGCGGCGTAACTTTAGCGGAGAACAGCAACTGGTTCCTGTATCCCCCAGCGTGGCAAGTACGGATTCTGCTCCCCACCATCAGCATCCATTCCAATGCAGTTCCTTTGGTGGCGGGAGAACCCCTGCTCACAGAATCCCCCTGGTTGGCGATCCTCCTCAACCTAGTCTTGGGAATTTTCGGGGCGTGGCTGGCCATCCAGTCCCCACTTCGTCTCCGGCGAAAAGCACCGCGAGCAGAACAACAGCACCTGCAAAGCCCTGAGCTGACCCGTGCGCTCTCCGATCGGCAACCGCAATCTGTCTTGGTTCTGCTGTGGGTCCTCACAAGACTGCTTTTCACCACTGCGACCGGATGGTGCGTCGCGTTGTCGCTCGGAATGATCGCTCTAATTGCGTTGATCTACCCGCCGAACTACCTGGTTGCCTTCTACTCGCTGGGCCTACTACCGGTAGGTGCAGGAGTCTTAGCGGTCTTGGTGTGGTCGGTGCTGCGCCCAACGTGGAGCTTGTCGGTTGTGGAGACACCCGTACTCCGAAGTGCGGTGTTGCTATGGCAGAGCGCGGTGGTGGCGATACTGAGCTTAGTGACGGCAAGTCTGGTTGATCATTCCTGGCAGCGATTCATCTTGTGGACCCTAACTGGCATCCTGATGATGCTCAGCGCGCAAACGCTCCAGCTTTATTGGGGTGTCACTGTATCGCTCGGGGCTGTTGTGGTGTGGACTATTTTCTCGCTTACGCTGGGCGGCGATGTCCTCGCAGACACCCTGTTATGGTTCCCGGCGCTGCCTAGCTGGGGAATGACTGCGGTCGTTGGAACTAGGTTCCCCATCGCCGTCGTGACGTGTGTGCTGCTGATCGGGATCGAGCTCTTGGTGTCTCGCCGCGCTATTAGGCATGTGGAACGAACATGGTAGGCCTTGGCATCCCTGCAAAACGGTTCAGATTGCCACGCTGGTTGAAAAACATTTGCAACTATGGGTAATAGTGACATATGAATGGCAGTAGGATGGCTGCTTGTCTATCCGCATCGGGAGGCGAAAAAGATGAACCCTGGTTACCAAGAGATACTGATATTACTGGCTTTCGCAATCGTAGCCATTGCACTCATAACATTCGTTGTCCTGTTTCTGAAGAAGCTTATGAAGACTATGGACAGTGTCATCGAAAGCAACGATAAAGACAGCAGCACTACTGGTGGAACCAGCTGATCCCACCTGCTCGGTTATTAACCTTCCTTGTGTAGAGCTGGGATTATCGAGCAAGTTGTGGCGACGATGCCAAACAGTATCCACAGCCCGGCGGGCATCGACGGCAACAGTGGCAGAACACGGCCAGTAGTGCTGAATGCTCCGACGCAGGAATACCACGAGACTGCGATGACGGCCGCTACTAAGGCGTTGAAGAAGGCAAAAGCAAAGGTCCATACCCTTGTTGCAGTTTGCTGCGTCGAATTCAACCCGAGGACATGCAGGGGCTCAAAGAAGCGACGCAGCTGCTTCTTTCTGCTCATGAATATGACCATGATGATTACTGACAACGTCAATAGCGTGTAGGCGAAGAGCGGAATGAACTCCGTGGTCCCTGTGCCATGCGGGCCGTAGAGTAAGGCTGTGTCTGCATGCTGTGCCCACTGGTTGGCGGGTAGCAGTTCGAGCTTTTGATCCGCAATTTGTGGGATGTTGGGATTGTTTACTGTGGCAATGACGATGCCTCCCCTGGGTGCACGTACTTCTTCTGTGAAACCACGAAAGAGCGTCATGGTATCCGAGTTGAAGTATGACCGCTCGTCCTCCGGGACTGGGTTGTCGCCTTTGAGCTCGGCCAATACAGCGGGTGGTTCTGCTGCTAGAACGTAATCGTTCGGATGCTCTACGAATTCCACACCGGCATCGCTTACTTGGGCGGGCACCCACCATGCGATTCCCCGGCAATCCTCGGCGAGTTCTTCGCACACGCGGCGGGCTTCTGGCTCGGAGAGCAAACTGCCTTCCTGTGGTGCTAGGACAGGTACGGAGCTTAGCTCGGAAGCGCTGTAGTTCTTTGCGCCGAAGGCTGACACGTTATTCCACATGTATGCGCTCAGCGGTAGTGAAATCAGGATTGATATCAGACCGACTGTCGCTAGCGAACCAGTTTTGTGCATGGATCGAGCGGCGATGGCTGCCGGCGTCCACCGGTAGATCGATACAACTGTGCGGGGAAAGGCTTGAGACCAGAAGCGGGCGATGTACGGAGAAAGAGTAAAAGCCAAGAAGGGCAAAGTAATGAGGAATGTGCTCACTGTCAGTCCGTGACTCGGGCGCAGTAGGAGCCAGATTCCTAGCAGTATGTTCACTAGTGCTGCGCATTTTCCCAGTATCGCGAACAGAGTGTGGCGAGCCGTTCGCGGTTGGGGTCGTTGTGGATTCAGCACAGTGTGCAAGGTTTTAGTTGTCTTTAGAGCGCCAAGTGCATAGAGCAAAATGGTTACACCTAATGTGGTGGGCAAGACGCTGATGAATGAACCCCAGCGTTGGGGGAAGTCCACGGGTATTCCGATAAACAGAATCCCGATGAGGAGTTTAAGCACAGCTAGGCCAAGGATCGCGCCAAACACTGCAGCAATGAGCGCGAGCACTAGTGCCTGAAGCCAGACCTCCCGTTTGAGTTTGCTACGGGGAACTCCGAGGAGGTGGAAATGCCTTAAGGCTTCGGCATGATCCTTAAGGAAGGAAGAGTGTGCCATCGAGGTTCCGATGATGGCGGGAATGACGGCGATGATTGCGGCGTAGGTCATGCCCTGTCTAAACGGGGCGCCTCCCCCTGAGGAGTAGGCGACGTAGAGTAATGATCCGATCAGGGCACCTACTAGCGCGGTTGCTCCGGTGATGAAGATCAGCTGCGGGGTGTACTTTTCTTTCAGTTCTTTTCGGTAGGCCGTGACCCAGTGGTGTTCCCGCGCCATTACGCGACTCCTTGCAGTCGGATGAGCGGTGCCGCGGTACCGCCAAACATGGGGGTGTGCGAGCAGTAGAGAATGATTGCACCTTGTTGGGCATGTGCGCTGAGAAGAGCTTCGACTCGGGCTTGGCTTTCAGGGTCGAGGGCGCTGACCGGCTCGTCGAGAATGATGAGTTCGGGTTTGCCGATCAGTGCTTGGGCAAGTCCGACTCGTTGGCGCTGTCCTCCGGAAAGGTCATCGGGAGTTGTATGCGCGAACTCTGCCAGCCCCAGCCTTTTGAGCAGATCAATGGTGTTGCTCTCATTGCACGGCGTCCCGGATACTTCGGCTGCGAGCTGGAGATTTTCTGCGCAAGTGAGGCTGCTGAGTAGGGAAGCCTCCTGTGGTGCGTAGCCCGTATGCTGGGCCCGCCACTGGGAGAGCTTCTTGCTGCTCCATTTGTTTCGGTTCTGCTTGTCCAACCAAATGCTGCCTGAGCTGGCGGTATCCAAGCCGGCGATGATGCGCAGGAGCGTGGATTTGCCGCTGCCGGAAGGCCCTTGAATTTCGTAAATGTCTGGGCGCTGCAGTTCTAAGGAAATGTTGTTAAATACAAACGGTCCGCGCCGAGAGTATCGGAAGCCTAGGTCCTTCAATTGGAGTAGCAAGTTTAGGTGCTCCTTCGCCGTTGAAATTTCTGAAGCAAAGCTTACCTAATCTGCTGATTCCGGTTTTCAAATATGAGGGGTCGCTACTGAACCGCCGTCGATAAGCTCGCGACCATCCCGCCTGCTGGGACGGCCCGACCAAACGCGCCGTCGAAAAGCCAAGGCAGTAGACTGTTTGGCATGACAAACCCGAGCGACAGCACTCCGAATTTCCGCTATGGCGCGCCCCTAGCCGCCGATATTGAGAAGAAGTGGCAGCAGTACTGGCTGGATAACGGTACCTTCCATGCGCCTAACCCGGTCGGCGATCTAGCAACTAAGGGCACGCTCCCGGAGAACAAGCTTTTCGTTCAGGACATGTTCCCGTTCCCTTCCGGCGCTGGCCTGCACGTTGGCCACCCGCTGGGTTATATCGCGACAGATGTTTATGCCCGTTTTAACCGCCTGCAGGGTAAGAACGTGCTGCACACGCTGGGTTATGATGCCTTTGGCCTGCCGGCCGAACAGTATGCGATTCAGACGGGCACTCATCCGCGGATTAAGACCCAGGAGTCCATCGACAATATGGAGCGTCAGCTGGGACGCTTGGGCCTCGGCCACGATAAGCGACGCAGCGTAGCGACGACCGATACCGAGTACTACAAGTGGACCCAATGGATCTTCTTGCAGATCTTTAACTCCTGGTTCGATGAGGAGCAGCAGAAGGCGCGTCCGATCGCGGAGCTGATTTCTGAGCTTGAGGACGGTACCCGCGAGACGAAGGACGGCCGTAAGTACAACGAGCTCACTAAGCTGGAGAAGGCAGCAGCCATTGACGAATTCCGCCTGGTCTACCGCTCGCATTCCATGGTGAATTGGTGCCCGGGCTTGGGCACCGTGCTGGCAAATGAGGAAGTCACCGCCGACGGCAAGTCCGAGCGCGGCAACTTCCCCGTCTTCCGCAAGCAGCTTTCGCAGTGGATGATGCGCATCACCGCCTACTCCGACCGGCTCATCGATGACCTTGAGCTCCTCGACTGGCCGGACAAGGTCAAGTCCATGCAGCGCAACTGGATCGGCCGCTCGCGTGGCGCTGAGGTGGACTTCTCCTCCCCCGCCGGCGACCTGCGCGTCTTCACCACCCGCCCGGACACGCTGTTCGGCGCCACCTACATGGTGCTCGCCCCAGAGCATGAGCTTGTCGACGCCCTGACCGCTGCTTCCTATACCGCCGACGTTGACACCCGCTGGACCTTTGGCGCTGCCTCCCCTGCCGAGGCTGTTGCCGCCTACCGCGCCGCTATTGCTGCGAAGTCTGATTTGGAGCGTCAGGAGAACAAGGAAAAGACCGGCGTGTTCCTGGGCAGCTATGCGGTGAATCCAGTGACCGGTGCAGAGGTTCCAATTTTCATCGCGGACTACGTTCTCACCGGTTACGGCACGGGCGCGATCATGTCCGTTCCAGCCCATGATGCTCGCGATTATGAGTTCGCCAAAGCATTTGGATTGCCAATCGTTGAGGTTGTCAAGGGTGGAAACGTAGAGGTAGAAGCCTTTACTGAATCCGGTGAGGCGATCAACTCTGCCAACGACTCCCTAGACATCAACGGTTTGAACAAGGCCGATGCCATTGAGAAAACCATCGCCTGGCTCAAGGAAACCGGCAAGGGCGAAGAGAAAATTCAATACAAACTGCGGGACTGGCTGTTCGCCCGCCAGCGCTACTGGGGCGAACCATTCCCAGTGGTCTACGACGAAGACGGCATCGCCCACGCTCTGCCGGAATCCATGCTCCCGATCGAGTTGCCGGAGGTGGAAGACTACAAGCCGGTTTCCTTCGACCCCGAGGATGCTTCCTCCTCCCCGCAGCCACCGCTTGCCAAGGCGAGCGAATGGGTCGAGGTGGAACTTGATCTTGGCGACGGGCCACGCAAGTACACCCGCGACACCAACGTCATGCCACAGTGGGCGGGATCTTCTTGGTACCAGCTGCGCTACATCGACCCAAACAACTCTGAAAAGTTCTGCGATCTGGAAAACGAACGTTACTGGACCGGCCCGCAGTTCGAAGGCGATTGTGGCGGCGTGGACTTGTACGTCGGCGGCGTCGAGCACGCCGTGCTGCACCTGCTGTACTCCCGCTTCTGGCACAAGGTCCTCTTCGACCTCGGCCACGTCACATCAGTAGAGCCGTACCGCCGGCTCTACAACCAGGGCTACATTCAGGCCTTCGCCTACACCGATTCCCGTGGTGTCTATGTTCCGGCAGCGGAAGTGGAAGAAAAGGACGGTAAGTTCTTCTACCAGGGCGAAGAAGTCGCCCAGGAATACGGCAAGATGGGCAAGTCCCTGAAGAATGCTGTCGCTCCCGACGAAATTTGCGATGACTACGGTGCAGACACGCTGCGCGTTTACGAGATGGCCATGGGGCCGCTAGACACCTCGCGACCATGGGCGACCAAGGACGTTATCGGCGCGCACCGCTTCCTACAGCGACTCTGGCGTCTTGCCATTTCTGAGGAGACGGGCGAGCTGGCGGTCACCGAGGCTGAGCTGACCAAGGACGACCTCAAGGCCTTGAACCGCACGATCGCTGGTGTGAGCGAGGACTACCAGGAACTGCGGCTGAACACCGTAGTGGCCAAGCTCATCGAATACGTCAACTACCTGACCAAGGCCTACAACGGTGGCGCACCACGGGCAGCCTTCGAACCACTCGTGGTCATGCTGGCGCCGATCGCGCCACACCTCGCGGAAGAACTGTGGACCCGACTCGGACATGAGGGAACCGTCGCCTACGTCGACTTCCCGAGCTTTGATGAGAAATACCTGGTAGACGACGAAGTCGAACTGCCAGTTCAAGTCAACGGGAAGGTCCGTGCACGCATCATGGTTGCGACCGATGCTTCCCAGGAAACCGTGACCGCGGCAGCAATGGATGCTGCGGCAGCGCATGTCGACGGCAAGACCGTAATCAAGCAGATCGTGGTTCCGGGTCGCATGGTGAACTTGGTGGTGAAGTAAAGCGGCTCGAAGATCATGATTTCACGATCATGATTAACAGAGTAGAGGTATTGCTACCCTGCGTTCAGCGTGCAGGGCACTCTCTTAATCATGATCGTGAAATCATACTCGCCGAGAGTCATCACCCCGCTAGATCATTGAGTTCGAAAGCCCCCTTGCCGTCGATGCTCTCGCGGATGATGTCCGCATGTCCGGCGTGCCGCGCGATCTCGGCAGTGATGTGGTGCAAACACCAGCGCGTCTCCCAGTGGGTCAATTCTGCGGGGATCCATGGTGACCAGGACTCCGGTACGGGTACTAGCGTGTCAAGATCGCTCAGTTGCTCCAGGTTGTGGCGGGCGAGCTCGACGTAGTGGTCAAAGGTTTCTAGGACCTGTGCTAGCGGACGCTCATCGGCGATGAGCTGGTCCAGCATGTGGTTTTCCTCGAAACCTGCCGGCAGGCTCGGGGGATTCGGCGCTGCGATTACTGATGCGCTCCAGAACAACGCAACTTCAGCTGCGTGGAGCAATAGGCCAGTCAGGTTCAGGCTGGAAGCGCTTGGAGTGCTGTGTGCTTGCTCGTCTGTCAGGCCGTGGACGGTGGTGCGAATCTGGGCCAGCTGCTGGAAGATGTAGGTCTTGTGGACAGCGATTTCGCCTGCCGCATTCGGGGTGAGGAATCCCATGGGTGTCTCCTTTGTGGGCTTGAAAATGTGCTCTCGTAGCACTGATTTCAGGATCGCACCCATAGCGGACAGATCCTGTCCGCTATTTCCGGCATAGTTGAGATATGACTGATCCGACATCTCGAATCCTGTCGCTGCTGGGGCTGCTCGAGAGCCGTGACTGCCGCACCGGAGCGCAACTGGCTGAGCGACTCGGAGTGACACCGCGGACTTTGCGACGGGACGTCGACAAGCTGCGCAACCTCGGATACGTGGTGCAGGCGGAGGCCGGACCCGGTGGCGGCTACATTTTGGGCCGGGGTGAAGTGCTGCCGCCGCTGCTACTCGACGACGAACAGGCATTTGTGGTCACCGCGGCGCTACTGAGGGTGGCCAATTCAGGAAACGGTGAAGAAGCCGAGGCAGCAATGAGCGCGCTGTCCACTCTCGACGGATTGTTGCCAACTACGGTGCGTCAGCGACTAACTGCGGTGCACACTGCGGCCGCATTTTCCTCCCCCAGTGACGCGCTGGATATCGGTGTTTTGTTGCCATGCGCGGAGGCAATTAGGCGACAGGTGCGCCTGGAGTTCTCCTATCGGGATCGAAAAGGCATGCTCACCGAGCGCCGAGTAGAACCACATCGCTTGGTCTCGCGGGGTCGGAATTGGCTATTGCTCGCCTTCGATCTACACCGTAAGGACTGGCGTACCTTCCGAGCGGATCGCATCACCGCGCCCAAAATCGGGACGTGGCACTTCCAAGAGCGTGCCGATGTCAGCGAAGCGTTGCAGCGCCTCGCTGAGCCGGTGCCGGTCACGGCTTGGGAACACCAGGTCATCGTGCACATTCACGCGACTTGCGACGAAGTCGTGGCAGCTGCCCCGCGGCTTAACCAGTATGTTCGCCCGTTAGATGCTGCTACTACCCTGTTCGCTACCGGAGCCGATGATCCACACGCGGCTGCCCATTGGTTAAGTGCGATTCCGTTCGATTTCACTGTGATCGGCGATGAAGCAGTCATAGCAGCGACGCACGAGCTTGGTGAACGCCTCAGCAAGGCCGCCACCATGATTTCACGATCATGATTAACAGAGTAGAAGTATTGCTACCCAGCGCTTTGCTTGCGGGACACTCTCGTAATCATGATCGTGAAATCATGGTCTTGCCGGGGAGCGACGGGGAGCGCCCGGAAGCGCCGGGCTTGCCGGGCCTTGCGCAAGCGCTAACGCGGCGCGCCGGAAAATGCCCGCGTCACCAACCTGGCGACGCGGTTCGGGGCAAGCTGACGCGCGAGGTAAATGGCCTTGTCCTGCGGAGAAACACCCCAGTGGATGCGTCCGCGGGTCCAGCGATTCGGGTGCGTTGCTGCCCAGATTGCGTCAGCGACTTGTTCCGGGGTGATGCGCACGCCGAGGCGGCGCACTGAGGTTGCGGAGTTCTCTGCAAGGGCGGTCCGTGCCCACAGTGGCCAGATGGCCACCACGCGGATGCCGGCGTGGGCCCACTCTAGGGACAGCGCTTCAGTCAACCCGGCGACGTAGAACTTTGATGCCGAGTACACCGAGATTTCCGGCTGGCCGTAGGTGGCGGCGGAAGACATGTTGACCAGCTGCGAACCGCGCTTCAGGTAGCGTTTTGCGGCTTGGGCACCGTAGGTGACGCCGGTGCAGTTGATGTCGATTTGGCGTTTGACTGCTTCTGGGCTGATGTCGGCAAGGAGGCCTGCGGCGATGATGCCAGCGTTGTTGTCCACGATGTCGATGGTGCCGCCGACTTGGCCGGCGAAGTCTGCATGCGCTTCATCCCACGATGCGGCGGAGGTGACGTCGAGGTGTCCGGAGATTAGCCGTTCGTGCTGGTATTCAACAGGGGCGATGTCGTAGGCGCCCACGGTCCAGCCTTCGGCGAGGAATTTTTCGGCAACGGCGCGTCCAATACCTTGGGCGGCTCCTGAGATGAAGATTGATTTCATATCAGCGTCTACATTTGTGTTCATGATCACGATGCACACTCGCGAAGAAACTTTGGCAGCTTTCGACAGGGCCCGCGCCGCCCAGGCGTGCCGTCCGAGCACGAGCGAACTGAGTCGCATTTTCCTGCGCTATCATGACCTCGTGCTGGAGCGGCAAGGTGAGCTTCTTGACGTCATCCAGCAGGAAACCGGGAAGGCCCGCGGGCACGCCTATGATGAGGTGATGGACGTGGCGATCACCTCCCGTCACTTCGCCAAGATCGCGAACAAGGTGCTCAGGACTGAGCGGAAGAAGGGCGCGCTTCCTGTGCTCACGCGCACCACGGTGGATCATTGTCCTACGGGCGTGGTGGGGATTATCGCGCCGTGGAACTATCCCCTTTCGCTGGCGATTTCGGATGCCATTCCGGCGTTGCTCGCCGGAAACGCCGTGGTGCTCAAGCCCGATGTAAACACACCGCTGACCGCTCTGAAAGCAGCGGAGCTGCTGTATGAGGCAGGTTTGCCTCAAGAGCTGTTGCAGGTGGTTACGGGCCGCGGTAGTGAGGTGGGCCAGGCTATCGCGCATGAGTGTGACTACTTGATGTTCACCGGCTCCACTGCCACGGGACGGATCCTCGGGGCCATCGCCGGTGAGCGCTTGATCGGTTATTCGGCGGAGCTGGGTGGCAAGAACCCGCTCATCGTGGATGAAACTGCGGACATTGCCAAGGCGGTGCAGGTGGCGGCCCAGGCGTGCTTCGCCAATTCGGGGCAACTATGTATCTCGGTGGAGCGGATCTACGTCCATAGCGAGCTCTTTGAGGAGTTTGCTGCCGCATTCGCGGAGCGCGCGAACGCGGTCACCGTGGGCAACGGCGGCTGGGAGTATGAGATGGGGTCCTTGATCAGCGAGGATCATGCACACAAAGTCCACGAGTTCGTCAGCGATGCCGTGGACAAGGGGGCCCGGGTTCTCGCGGGTGGCTCAGCACCGGTTGGAAAGTTCTACCGCCCGACCGTGCTGGTGGATGTTCCCGAAGATGCGCGACTCAAACGAGAGGAAGTCTTCGGACCAGTGGTCTACCTGGAGTCCTTTGCCACTCGGGCGGAGGGGATCGCTAAGGCGAATGACACGGACTATGGATTGAACGCTTCGGTCGTCGCAAAGCCAAGCGTGGCGCGGGAGATCGCGACACAACTGGAGGCAGGCACCGTGAACCTCAACGAGGGCTTCGCGGCAGCATGGGGCTCAGTGGATGCCCCGATGGGTGGCTGGAAGGCCTCCGGGCTGGGACGTCGCCATGGCGCCGCCGGACTACTCAAGTTCACGGAGAGCCGTACGGTGGCGGAGCAACGGCTCGTGCCGCTATCCGGACCGGCGTGGCTGGACCGCCAGCGCTACGCCCAGGTCATGAGTACTGCTCTGCGGCTGGGCAAGAAAATTCTATAGCCGGTTGATGTGGCGCAGTGTCACTGCGGAGTAGTACAAGTCCGCCGTGTCCAGGCAGCCTTGCCGGTGGTATTCCAACTCGTTTTGGTACACCGAGGTGCACACCGCTTGCATGTCTTTCCGCAGTGCGATGTTGCACCAGCCGTAGCCCAGGCCGTAGAACAGGGACTCTTCCATGCATAGGTCGTGGTTGGCGCAGGCGCCACGGAAGTCGGCGTTTAGTTCCGGGGTGACATAGTAGTTCGGCGAGAAAGTGCAGTAGTCGTGCAGGCCGGGGTGCAGGGCGGAAGGATCGTACTCGTAGAAGTCTGGGATGGGGACAGTCCCAGGTGATGAGGGGCGCCCGGTGTCCGCGGTGAAGTCCGGTGCAAGGCGCACAGCCGTAGTCTCTTGGTCGCGGGGCACGAGGCGCAGGGTGCCATCCTGGTACAACTCGAGGACGTGGTTTGTCGGCTCCGCGTCAGGGGTGAACACCGTCGGGCCGTTGTGCGGGTCGGAGCCAACGATCACCGAGACCTCGTTGTTGAGCGCATCCTCCGCGGTTGCTGTGATGCGCAGCTCCGAAGACAACCCCGCCCGGGCACCGGCATAGCTCAGCTCCGCGATGGCGGTTTCCGCCGACTCGATGAGCGGGTCAGCGGCGGCAGGCTGGGCGAAAAGCACCATCCCGAGGGCCACCAACCACCGCACAGTACGCATGGTCAGATCTTAAGATGTAGCGCCGTGTCGCGCTCGCCAAGCCACAAAACCACCCTGCAAGCTCAACAAATGCTTTTTGGTTTCCCGCTCGACCAGCTTGATGGCACGCTCCGAGCGGATACCCGATTGGCAGTACAGCGTGAGAGTGTCCCCCGGGATGTCACTCAGTGCCGCCCAACCGCGTTCCTCGATGTCCACAAGTGGCACCAGCTGCGCGCCGGGGATGGTGCCGTCCGCGGTTTCTTCCGGGGTCCGGACGTCGATAAGCGTGCCCCGCGGCTCGGGCGTTGTGGGCGCCGGCGTGGTGGTGGCGCAGACCTCGCGCAGGTGTGTGAGCGTGCGGGGCGGGACGCGCGCGGGGTCGCGCTCAAAGCTGAGCTCGCGTGTCGACGCCTGCAGCGCATCAACCAGGAGCAGCTTGCCGACGGCCGGTCGTCCCACCCCTGTGATCAGCTTGAGCGCCTCGATGGCCAGCATCGCGCCGATCATGCCCGCCAGTGCCCCGAATACGCCGCCGACTGCGCAGCTCGGAATGGCGTCGGCCGGTGGGATATCTGGGAAGAGATCGCGCAGCATCGGGCCCGCGTTTGGGTCGAAGACGGAAAGTTGGCCCTGGAACTGGGAGATGGTGCCCCACACGAGCGGGGTCCCGGTGATCTCGGCGGCATCATTGGACAGGTAGCGGGTAGCAAAATTGTCGGTGCCATCAATTGCCAAGTCGTGGTCGCGGAACAGAGCCAAGGCATTGTCCGGAGTCAGGCGCTCTCGGAGCGGGGTGACCTCGATGAAAGGGTTGAGTCGTGCCAGGGCGTCGCGAGCGGAATCCACCTTTGGGCGCCCTATGTCCGCCATGCGGTGAATTGTCTGTCGTTGGAGGTTCGATTCTTCGACCAGGTCATCGTCGATGACCGTGATGTGGCCAACGCCCGCAGCGCCCAGGTAGTTCAGGATGGGTGAACCGAGTCCGCCCGCCCCGATCACCAGGACGCGCGCCTGCTTCAGCTTAAGCTGCCCCTCCTCCCCCACACCGGGCAACGTGAGGTGGCGGGCGTAGCGGCTGCGTTCGGCTCCGGACAGGGAGTTGCTCATTGTGCTTCCTGCGAACCGGAGATGCGACCATCAAAAGCAGAGCTGGCCTGGGCTAAGCGGCGTTTCGGGATCCGTCCGGCCTCGTAGGCGTGGCGGCCCGCGATCACGGCGTGCTTCATCGCGGTGGCCATCTGGACCGGATTGTGAGCGCGGGTGACTGCGGTGGCGAGCAGTACTGCGTCGCAGCCGAGTTCCATGGCCAGTGCCGCATCAGAGGCGGTGCCGAGGCCTGCGTCGAGGATGACGGGAATCCCGGCCCGTTCCACGATGAGCTCGATGTTGTGTGGATTAAGGATCCCGAGCCCGGTGCCGATCGGGGCGCCAGCAGGCATGACCGCGGCGACGCCGACGTCCTCAAGTCGGCGGGCTAGCGCCGGGTCATCGTTGGTGTAGGCGAAAACTTGAAAGCCTTTGGTGACCAGCTGATCTGCGGCGTCGAGGAGCTCTATGCCGTCGGGTAGCAGGGTGTCTTCGTCAGCGATGACTTCGAGTTTGATCAGGTTCGTTTCCAGCGCTTCGCGGGCAAGTTCCGCGGTGAGGACGGCATCGCGGGCGCTAAAGCAGCCAGCAGTGTTGGGCAGCGCCTGGATGTTGTTGCGTTTGAGCAGCTCAAAGATGCTCGCTCCCGTTGCGGGGTTGTAGCGGCGCATCGCCACGGTAGTTAAAGCGGTGCCCGATTCGATGAGTGCCCGTTCCAGGGTGGTCAAGGAGGTTGCGCCGCCGGTGCCCATGATCAGGCGGGATTGTGCCAGAAATTCCATGGTGCTACCCGCCCTGCGCTGCTGTGACGATTTCGACATCGCCTGCTACCGGGGTGTCCTCCCAGCGACTCTTGGGTACCACGGCGCCGTCGATTGCCACCGCGATTCCGGCGGTGCGTCCGATTTGCGCCTGGATGAGCTGCTGCACTGTTTCCCCTGGGGTGGGTCGGTAGGGAGAGCCGTTTACTGTTGTCATCTCTTCTCCTCGAATCGAAATGGGTTAATGGCGGCGGCTGTTTCAGCAGGAATCTGCACACCGAGGACGATGTCCGCTGTGAGTTTGGCGCCGATCGCGGCAAGCAGGATGCCGTGGCGAAAATAGCCGGTAGAGACGGTGGTGTTCGTAGCGATGCGACCGATCATGGGGACATCATCGGGTGAACCAGGGCGGGCGCGGGCCGTCATCTCGGCAATGGTGCATTCCCACAGGGAGGGAAGGATGTGGTGGGCGTCGCGAAGCAGCTGGTGGACGCCCTCCGCGGACACTCCGGGGCCATCCTCGCGGGAGGTCGCGCCGAGGACCACGGTGCCGTCGCTGCGCGGGACAAGATAGACAGGGCGACCACGCACCACTGCCCGGACGGTGCGGCTGATCAGCGGTTGGAGGTGCGCGGGTACGTTGAGTCGCAGCACATCGCCGTAGACCGGGCGCAGCGGCAGCGCCGGCAGCCCCGCGATGTCGGCGGTGTGCAGCCCCGCAGCGACAACGATGTGGTCGGCGGCGTAACTGCTTGTCGACGTCCGTACCTGCGTATCCACCCGCACCACCTCTTCCCGCACCACGCAATCCCCGAGTAGGTGCAGCAAGGCCGCGCAGAACTTCCGGGGGTCAATCTGGTGGTCTCCCGGGATGTGGACCGCCCCCAACACGCCGGGCCCGAGGGCTGGTTCCATGCGACGGGCCTGCGTGGCAGTGAGGCGTTCTACTGCGCCGATCTCGGATTGCAGTTCGACGAGTTCGGAGAGGGTGACACGATCGGCCGCGTCACCCGCACAGACGAGGGTTTCGGAGGTGAGGTAGCCAACGTCCATGCCGGAAGCCTCGGTCACTGAGGCGACGAGCGCTGGGTAAAGCTGCTTCGACTGTGCCATGAGGGGATACAGCGTCGGTTGATCCCACACGACCTCAGAAACGGGGGCGAGCATCCCAGCGGCAGCAAAACTGGCCTCGGAGACCGGTGCTGGGTCAAAAACTTGTACGGTGTGGCCGCGTTGCTGCAGCTCCCAGGCCGTCGATAAGCCGACGATGCCGGCGCCCACGATTGCGACATGCATGGTTTTCATCCTTCCTACGGCGGCATGACCCGCATCAGGTGTGGTGGTCGGCGCGTATCGCGCGCCCTCTCAGCCCCCTCGGGTATTTCTCCTAGGGGCTCCCACGGACTTTCTGACACCTACTATAGAGCTCATGGATCGCCCAGAACGCCTAAAGCAGCTTTCCGAAGCCCGCCTGTACCTATGCACCGATGCCCGTACCAAACGGGGGGACCTGCGTGAATTTTTGCACGAGTGTTACGCATCCGGCGTGGATATCATCCAACTGCGGGACAAGAAGCTGGAAGCCCGCGCTGAGATCGCGGCGCTGGAAATTCTGGCGGAGGTAGCGCAGGAACACGGCAGAATGTTTGCGGTTAATGATCGCGCGGATGTGGCGCTGCTGGTGGGCGCTGACGTGTTTCACGTTGGCCAAGGCGACCTCAGTACGCAGCAAGCGCGCCGGGTGCTTGGGTCCGAGGTGCTCATCGGGCGTTCGAATAACTCGGTGGCACAGTTCGCGGCGTCTAACGCTGATCCTGGCCTGGACTATGCCGTCATCGGGCCGGTGTGGCCCACGCCGACTAAGCCAGGCCGACCAGCAGTGGGACTCGACGTGGTCGCAGAATGCGCGGAGATCGCGGGCGAGAGGCCGTGGTTCGCCATCGGCGGCATCTCCCCCGACACCGTTGGACAGGTGCGCGCGAGCGGGGCCCGTGGCGTGGTGGTGGTACGCGCGCTGACCGAGGCGGCGTCGATCCTGGAGGCCGCCCACGCGCTGCGCGGCACTGAGTAGTTAAGTCAGTTCCGCGATCAGCAGCTCGGCGAGCTCCTGAGAGGACTGCGGATTTTGGCCGGTGAAGAGGTTGCCATCCTGGACAACCTTGGGGCGCATCGGCAGCAACGCCTTTTGATAGTTCATGCCGGCTGCTTTGAGTCGGTCCTCTAGCAGCCATTTCGCCTTCTTCGCCGCCGGGTTGATGATCTCCTCCGCGTTGGAAAAGGCCGTGACATTCTTATTGGCGAAGGGCGTTTGGCCAGTGGCTTCGTCGATGGTGGCTAGGAGCGCTGCCGGAGCGTGACACAGCAGTGCCAGCGGTCGGCCGGAGGCGAGTCGCTGGGAGAGGAGCTCTCCGGAAGTCTTGTCATAAGCGAGGTCCTCCATGGGGCCGTGTCCACCCGGGTAAAAGATCAGGTCGAAAGCATCCGGGTCGATGTCTGCGAGGTCGCGCGGGTTACTCAGCTGCGGCTCCAACTCGGCGAGCTTTTCCTTGAACTTGGCAGCCGCCGGCGGCAGCACACCACCCTTGATGCTCAGGCTGGTTTCATCTACCGTGGGCGCTTTGCCGCCTGGGGTGGCAAAGGTAATCTCCATTCCCGCTTTTTGGAAACATTCATAGGGAGTGAGTAATTCTTCCGCCCAGAATCCGGTCGGATAGGTCGAGCCGTCTGCCAGGGTCCAGTGATCTGCGGCACTCACAACCATCAGTACGTTTGCCATAGTTCAGCCTCCTCGATTTGTGCTTTTTCAGTGCGGTGGCACCGAGGATACGGGACATTTGGCGGCTATATCAACAATGAAATTCTGTTTCCCCGGGAACTTTCGGGCGGGGCAATCTGGGGTTAACCGAAACGTCCATCGGGGAACCTATCGGTGTTGGAACCCGACTACTACCCCGTGATTACACAAGCCAACTCATATCTGCGCGCCAGCGTGCGCAGACTTCATCTCATCGCCGGCCTCCTAGTCGGCCCGTTCATTCTGGTAGCCGCGCTCACCGGCTTCTTCTATGCCTTCGCCCCTACCGCGGAGCAGGTGGTCTACCACGATGCCTACGTCGCGCAAACCCCCGGCACTTCGCGGCCGCTGAGTGAACAGACTGCGGTAGCGCAGCGCGAACATCCTGACCTCAAGGTCTCCGCTGTGCAGGTCAAAGACGGTGCCAACACCCGGGTGTTGTTCAAGGACGAGTCGCTGCCGAGCAAAAGCTACCGGCAGGCAGTGTTCGTGGACCCAGTATCCCTGGAGGTCAAAGATCAATTCATCCAGTACGGCAGCTCTAATGCTTCCCCACTGCGTACCTGGCTCAGCCGCGGTCACAAGGACCTGTGGCTAGGCGAACCAGGACGGATCTACTCCGAATTGGCCGCCTCCTGGCTCGGAGCACTCGCGATCGCCGGCCTGTACCTGATGCTCACGCAGCGGGTGAAGCAGAAGCGAATGAGCGTGCGACGACACAGCCAGCTCGGCGCATGGCTGTTTCCGGGGCTGCTGTTCCTCACTGTCACTGGGTTGACGTGGTCGCTCGTTGCGGGCGAGAACATCGGCAAGGTGCGCAAGATGCTGAACTGGATGTCGCCGACACCGCCGTCGCAAAGCGAGATGGTGCCCTTTGATCAAACACTGGCCGTGGCTCGCGAACAGGGGCTGACGGGCATGCTGGAGCTGAGCTCGACGGGCGTAGCCAGGGAGTCGCGCGGCCCATTCCGCTTCGCGATTGACCAGGTCATCGTCGGGCCAGATGGGCAACTGGTGGGCCGCATCGACTTCGAGCAGTGGCCACTGGCCGCCAAGCTCACCAACTGGCTGATCGAACTGCACATGGGTATTTTGTTCGGCATCTGGTCGGAGATCGCGCTTGGGTTGCTGGCCGCGGGCATCATCGTCATTACGGTACTGGGCTACGTGGCGTGGTTCCGCTCCGCGCGCAAGGGCCTGCCGAAGCCGGTGCGCTTCCAGCCAGTGCTAGCGGTGTTGCTGGTGATCTACGCGGTGTTCGCGCCGCTGTTCGGCATCTCGCTGCTCGCATTCGTGCTTATCGACGTCCTGCTACAACTCTCCCGGCGCCGAGCGAAAACTAAAGAAGCTGTGAACGCATAACAAAACCCGCTGACCTACCGCATCTGGACAGGTCAGCGGGTTTCTTGTTAGTGCGGGTTACTTGAACATGCCCAGCTTGCCGAACTTCTCCGCGAGGAGGTAGTACACGGCGAGGCGGCCGTTCTTAGTGCCGTCCTTCATCTTGGCGCCGACGGCCTTGATGGCCTCGTCCAACTTCTCATCGGACTCGGTGAGGCCCAGCTTCTTCTTCAGGAAGTTCTCGCGCACCGTCTTGAGTTCCTCTTCGTCGCTGAAAGAGACGTAAGCGGCGTCAGCGTTGGAGAGGGTCAGGCGGTAGGTCTTGAGCATGCTTTCGAGAACAGCGTCGTCGGCTTTAGGTGCGTACTTCTTGACGTCTGCGATCCAGTCCTTAGACATACAGCGTCTCCTTATTTTGTGAGAGGAACAGTTGCCTTAATCCTAGCGTCGTTAGAGACACCGAAGAATAGTTTTATGTTTACTTGTTAGCTATTTCTCTGCTGGATACGCGCATAGTTCAGGGCTTTAGCCCCTGGCCTGCAGGAATACTTGCACCGCTGTGAAGCTGTGTTCGGCGGCGAGCTCGCCATCGATATGGAAATCCTGGCCTGCCTGTGGGCCACACAGGTCAGAAACCGCGCGCAGAGATACCCATGGCACTCCCGCGGCGTAGCAGGTTTGCGCCATAGCGGCCGTCTCCATGTCCGTGGCGATGGCTTCCGGGAAGCGTCCGCGCGCCTGCTCCACGTTGGCTGCCGTAATAAACGCATCCGCGGAGACTATCCGGCCGGTCTTATGCGGCCGGTCTAGCGTTGGGACGGTCAGCGCGTCATAAGACACCGGCATGCCCGGTACCTGACCCGGCTCGTAGCCAAAGGCGGTGGCATCAGCCATGGAATAGATCGCGTTGGTCGCCACCGCGATCTCGCCGACCTGAATGTCCACGTGCAACCCGCCGCAGGTGCCGGCCGCGATGACGAGCTCGGGGTCGTCGGCAAGCATCAGTGCGCGGGCCGTGCCAGCCGCCGCGTTGGCCAAGCCGATGCCGGTGATGGCGACGAGCTTATCAACGCCAAAGTGAAACTGCTGGTTGCCGATGGTTTCGACTTTGTGATCGCTCGGTAGTTCGGCGAGGAACGGCGCTGCCTCCATCTCCATCGCACACTGGATGATGATCACGCCATGACCTCGGTCCACTCGGCCTTCTTGGCCAGGAACTTCTTCGCTTCCTCCTGCGCACCCTCCAAAGAGTGGTTCGCGCCCCAGCCGCACTGGATCTCATTGGCAGCTGGAACCTCGGTTGCTACGAGGATGTCATTCATGGTCTTTTCCAGAATCCCCAGGAAATCGTCCATCTCCACCGCGAGGGTCAGGGCATAAAATCCGGTTTGGCAGCCCATCGGGGAGAAATCGATCAGCTTGTCAGTGTGGTTGCGCATCAGCTCGGCGCTCAGGTGCTCCAAGGAGTGGATCGCCGGCATGTCCAGGTGCTGCTGGTTGGGCTGCGCGAAGCGAACATCGTACTTAATCAGGACGTCGCCACCAGGCAATTCCTTGCGATCCGCCACCCGCACATACGGGGCCTTCACGGCGCGGTGGTCAAGGTTAAAGGACTCTACGTTCATGCGATCAGTCATGAGTTTCAGTGTAGCGGGGCTTTTCGACGTCAGTTGACCCCCTAGCTTGTTTATGAAAACAGCGTAGTTTTAAAAAATAGTGGTCTGCGAGAGAGGGCTTAAATGTAAAAAGGTGCGAGTTTTACAGATGGGAGGCTCGAGGGTGAAATGGAACCCTTCGGGAAGGCATGGAAGCATATTGGCGGTAGAAGGGGACGACTATCGGCAATGGTCGTTTTAGTCGTGACCGGATGGTGGGATAAAGGATCCCTATTCCGCTGCTCGCCGGTAGGCGCGAAGTTTGCTAGTTGGTGGAGCCGTCGCCTCCACGAGTCCTGCTTCGATGAGCTCCTTGATTCGCATTCGCACCGTGGATTCTGTGCGGCCCCATAACTCGGCAAGCTCTGAGGTTTTTCGGGCGACTTGCAGGTCAACGTACTCGTACAATTCGGCAGCGGGTTTGCTGAGCGTAACAGGTGGTTTTGCAGATCCGAGTGCAAATTCTTCTGGGCCGATGGCGAATAACTGGTCGTCGACAAGCAGGCTGGCGAGGGTCTCTCGGGCTTCGTCACTATCGATTCCCAGGTGATCGCGCAGAGACAGGGTAGATACTGAACCGTGCTCTCGGGCGAGAAGAAGCGCGATGTCACTGTGTGGGTTTCTGGTGTGCCCGCGGCGACTGAGCCATGCTTGCGCTTCATCGTTGAGCAAACCGAATCGTGGCAGGATGACCCGGAAGTCACTGATTTCGTTACGGAATACCGGTGCACCCAACCCGTGCTGGGTCATGGAACGGATCATTGCTGGGATACCGCTACCTTGGTTTTCAGCGATGCGCTCACTACGGCCATTGTGCAGGTGGCTCAAAATGGTGGCGAGGGCCTCATTGCGGGTGACGGAACGTCCATCGGTGATATTTTCCTCTGTTCGACCGCCCCACAATCCACCTGGATTAACTATTTCAACCCGGTCGGAGTAGATATCGACTGCGACCTGCTCTCCACGTGCGAATGGGCCGTAGTCGCGATGCATCACTGCGTTGGCAATGGCTTCGCGGATAGCCATTTCAGGAATTTCTTTTTGGTCAATTATGGTTCCGTTGGATTCGAGATAACGGGTTTTTAGATTGCCCATGACTTCGGTGACGGCTGACTCGATTGCTTCTGGGATTGCACCGTCGCATCGTCTTCTTGATACGAATCGAAGTCCGCGCTCCCCAGAAGATTTCACGGTTGAAGGGTGGGTGGTGACGTCGATGAACAATTGGGGGAAGAACCTTTGCGGATATCGGCCCAGTGCAAGCAAGCCAGCGACTGTCGGATGAAGTGTTTGTGCGTCGTCGTAATCGAAGGCGTTCACAAATCTCTTCAACTCATCTTGGTCGCGTGCTACTGAAATAAGTCGGGATCCTTCTGCTCGATATGCGGTGATCACCGTTTGCAGCGCGACTTCATCAATGTCATTCGAATCCGCTTCGGGTACAACCCTGCGGTCCGTAGGGTCTTGCCTGAGCCAGGTCTGTAAGGAATGAATTTCGTAGCCGTTCATGAGCTTGTCGGCATCAAATACCCGCTTGTAGCTGCCTTTAGCCAAGTTCCTACTAGTGACGTAACAAGGCATCTGTGAGGAAAGCTGCGGATCATCACGCATTGGTTCTACGTCGATGACGATGAGCTCGTGGTCTTCAAATCGGATTTCGTGCAGTGTGTGCCGAGGCACCGGGGTCACTTTCGGAGCAGCAGTAGCCGCAGTATCGAAACCATCAATCAATTCAGCTTTGATCTTCGCTGATTGAAATTTCGGATCAGGTGAGAATCCTGAACCCTCGTCTAACCCGAGAATGATCAAACCACCATCAGTGTTGGCAAAAGCGCTAACCGTTTCCCATAGTGCTTTGCCGACATGGTCACGCATACGTTTTGCCTCGACTCGCGCATTATCAGACCTGGCTGCGCGCATCCAAGAGATCTGTTGGGCGATCAGCTCATCGAAATGATCTGGTGTCATTTGTGATTCACCTGCACTGATTTTAGTAGTGATGGCAGCAATTGAGTAGTGATTTTAGCAATGAAAGGGCAAAATTAGAAGTGACGGTACGTAGTGATGAAGCGAAATTTAGTAATGATTCTCCGGTAGGGGACGAGTGAAATAGCTCGACATTGTGCCAACAAAGCTGCGGTTGTGAACAGGATCGGTGGCGGCCGTTACGCCAAGTATCGGCTCCGCTAGTCAATCATTACGCAGGTCAGCGCAGATAAATACAAGGGGGAGACAGTGCTTTTCTTGCCTGTCGCTGCCCTCTAGAGTGGGTCCTATGGATCAAGAGCCGAACCTCCGCGACCTCACCCGCGACGTCGCGCTGCAGCTGGCGAGCACCCAGGAGATGCCCTTCGCGGGCACGTGGGAGGCCTTCAAGATCCGGGGCAAGTGGTTCGCGCTTATGGGCTACTACAACGGCAAGCGCATCCTGAACGTGAAGGTCGACCCTTTCGAAGGTGAAATGCTGCGGCAGCAGTATCCCGGCATTACGCCTGGATATCACATGAATAAGCGACACTGGATCACGATCACTGAGGGCGAAGGAGTGCCGGATGCTCTGGTCAAAGAGCTGGTCCAGGATTCCTACCGGCTCGTCGCGCCTGCACAAGCGCCAACCTGAAAACCCCGTGCGCTATGATTCGACTATCAATTACAGGAAACCATGTGCAATAGCCCGTTGAGGGCTAAGAAAGCGTACCGCTAATGAAAGTGCGGGTTGCCACGTTGCCGCTGGCGGTGCTCGTTTTGGTCGTCGTCACGCTGCTTGCGCTGCGGCTGGGCCCGGTGGACATCCCGCTGGTCGAGCTGCCCGGGAACCTGGTGGTCCGTACGATCCGACTGCCACGGGTGATCCTGGCCGGGCTGGTGGGGGCCGCGCTGGCCACGGCGGGTGCCCTGATGCAGACCGTGTTCCACAACCCGCTGGCGGACCCGGGCATCATCGGGGTGTCCGCGGGTGCCTCCCTCGGGGCGGTGCTGACCATAGTAAGCGGGGCGAGCCTCCTCGGAGCTTGGTCCGTCCCGGCAGGCGCTTTTGCCTGTGCGCTGCTGACCGTCGCGGTGGTGTACTTGATCGCCAGCACGCGTCGCGCGGCGGACCCGGCGACCCTGGTACTGGTCGGCATGGCCGTCACTTCCCTGATGGGTGCGATCATCTCGGCTGCGGTGGCCAATGCGCCGCACGATTCAGACCTGCGCAGCGTGATGTTTTGGCTCAACGGCGACTTGGTGGCGCGCACCTGGGGGCACGTGCAGGTGGCCACCCTGCCGATCCTGGTGGCGATCGGCCTGTCGTGGCTGCTGGCTCGGGACCTGAACGTGCTGCTGCTGGGCGAGGACACGGCGCAGTCGAGCGGGCTGTCGGTTAAGGAGCTGCGGGTGATGGTGCTGGCCCTGGCGGCCCTGATGACGGCGACGGCGGTAGCGGTCAGCGGCACCATTTCCTTTGTCGGCCTGGTAGTGCCGCACCTGATTCGCATTGTGCTCGGCCCGGATCACCGCCTGCTGCTGCCGCTCGCGGGCGTGCTGGGCGCCACTTTTGTCATTGGCGCGGACATCGTGGCGCGGCTGCTGTTCCAGCCGATTGTGCTGCAGACCGGTACGGTGGTGGCGTTCGTTGGCTCCCCGATCTTCCTCTACCTGCTGCTGCGCACCCGTAACTCGCGGCGGGGGCTGGGACTATGAAAGGGCTCGCGGTCGGCGGCCTCAGCGCAGGTTTTGGGTCCCCCGTGGTCCGCGACGTCTCTTTCGTGGCGCCGGCGGGCCAGGTCACGGCGCTGGTCGGCCCGAACGGCGCCGGCAAGTCCACCTTGCTCGCGGCGATTGCGGGCGTGCTCCCCTGCTCCGGCGAGTTGCTTATCGACGCCCACAGCATCCAAGACCTCAGCGCCAGGCGGCGCGCCCAGCAGATCGCCTTCGTCCCGCAAGACACAGCTCTGACCATCGGGTTTAGTGCTGCGGAGGTGGTGGCGCTGGGCCGCTACCCGCACCGCGGTCGCTGGTCCCTTGAAACACAGCATGACCGGGAGGTGACCGCGGGAGCACTGGAGGCCGTCGGCGCCGCACATCTGGCAGAGCAGCCGGTCAGCGAGCTCTCGGGTGGCGAGCGTCAGCTTGTCCACATCGCGCGTGCCCTCGCCCAAGACACCCCGGTGCTGCTCCTCGACGAGCCCGTCTCCGCGCTGGACTTGCGGCATCAGGTGGTTGTCCTCGAGTTGCTGCGCCGGCTGGCTAGCCGCCACGTTGCTGTGGTGGTGGTCCTCCACGATCTCAACCTGGTCGCCCGCTGGTGCGATGGAGCCGTGCTGCTGGGCCAAGGTCGCGTGCGCGCCGCTGGCGCCGTCGCGGATGTCCTCACCTCTCCCATTCTGGAAGAGGTCTACCAGATCCCGCTCGCAGTGTCGCGCAATCCGCACACCGGTTGCCTAGTCCTCACCCCGAAACCGACCTCATAACTAAATACCAATAATTTCAAGGAAAGAAGGACAACGATGAGGAAGACTATCGTCGCCGCGCTGCTCGCAGCGTGTGCAGCATGCACGGCGTGTACCGCGCCAGCGCCACAGGAGGCTGGCTCGGGCCCGGCGTCGACAAGCGCGACGGTGGCGTTCCCGCGCACCGTCCGGGTTGGGGAGGCGGACGTCACCGTGCCCGCGAAACCACAGCGCATCGCGGTGCTCACCCCGGACCTGACCGCCTTGGCGCTGCCGCTGGCGGGCAAGGAGCGCGTGGTCATGGCCGCTGAGATGAACCCGGAACTAGGACAGGTGGCGGCGGACGCCAACTCGATCGAACACGTGCTCAAAGTCGGCGCGCCCGTGGACCCGGAGCACATCCTTTCCGCCAGCCCCGACCTAGTGCTGATTAGCGCCCGCAGCGACAGCGAAAAGGATGCCACCGCGATGCTGCGGGACGCCGGGCTGCCCCTGGCCGTCGTGTCCACCGACGCCTGGACCGGCATCGATGACATTCTCACTCACATTGGCGAGGTGTCGCAGCTCCTTGGCGAGGAGGCGGCGGGCGAGCAGATGCGCGCCGACATCACGCAGCGACGCGCGGCAGTCAAGCACACCACCAGCACGCCGAGCGTTGCCACCATCGTGCACCGCGGCGGCAAGGACATGATCATGGGCAAATCCACCATCCTCAACGGTCTCGTGCGAGAGGCCGGCGGCCGGCCGATCATCGACACCCTCGGCGCGCCGGGCTCTGTGCCCGCCGACCCGGAGGCGCTGCTGAAGGCCAACCCCGAGGTCATCATCGTCCAGAAATACCGTGGCCGGGGCGCCGATGAACTGCGGCCGCTGCTGGATAACCCTGCCCTGGCGCAGGTACCCGCAATCAAGAACGGCCGCGTCTACTACGTTGACTCCGCCACCACCGGCGTGACCTCTGCCGCGGGCATCGTCGACGGCCTGGAGCAGGTGGCCGGGTTCTTGAGCGAAGGCTAGCTCTTCGAGGTTGCCAGGAAGCAGGGCTTTCGGATCTAGCGTGGTGAGTCTGCGCGGCTGGGATGAATGGAAAGTTGCAATTGTGGCCATTGAGAGAGATTCTTGATTGCTTAAATAAAAAAGGAGTTCCTCATGTCACTTTCTTCCCTGCTCGACGCAGGCACGCTCCTCCAAGGCTTTGGCCCCTGGGCACTTGCTGGCATCGCCCTGGTGGTGTTCATCGAGTCCGGTGTGCTGTTCCCCTTCCTGCCTGGAGACTCGCTGCTGGTTACCGCCGCGATCCTGCGCCATGACCTGCGCCTTACTGTCATCGTTTTGATTATCGTGGCAGCTATCGCTGCGATTGCGGGCGACCAGGTGGGGTTCTGGCTCGGACGTCGCTTCGGGCGCGGCCTGTTCAAAGACGATGCCCGCATCCTCAAGACAGACCACCTGAACCAGGCTGAAGCATTCTTTGCCCGCCACGGCTCATTCGCGTTGGTCCTGGGCCGCTTCGTCCCGATCGTGCGCACCTACGTGCCGCTCGCAGCTGGCACCGCGGACATGCCCTATCGCAAATTCCTCGGCTGGAATGTCCTCGGAGCGCTTGGCTGGGTCATCTCCATGACGATGGTCGGCGTGCTGCTTGGTGACATCCCGGGTATCGCGCACCGTATCGACGCCATCATGCTCGTCATCGTCGGCCTATCGGTGCTCCCGATTGTCATCTCTGCGAGCGCCAAATGGATCAAGTCCCGTCGCGCCGTACCAGTTCCTATCGAAAGCTAGGAAATGCTCGAATGGTTCGGGGAGATTTCCCTTACTGAAAGCCCCGCACCGTATCTGATCTACATCATGCTCGGTGGCTCGATGCTCATCGCGACAGCGGGCTGGGCTGGGCAGCGAAAACGTACCCTCAAAGCCGCCATAATGGCTGTGGGCGCGGCACTCACCTGTTGGTTGATTCTGGAGGTGGCTTGGAAGCCCTTCCCGGATCGCATTCCATGGCAGATCTACGTAGCTGGCGCTGGCGCATCCTTCGTGCTGTTCAGCGCGTTCTTGCAGCGAGGTCGCCGTCGCCTCCTAGCAGCGCTCACAGTATTCGCCATCGCCGGCGCGTGGGGCGTATTCAACCTGGAATTCCAGGAATACCCCACCGTCCGCTCACTGGCGCCCCGGCCGGTTGCTGCACCGATGGACTACGAGACTCTCCAGAGCACCTACGAAGCCGCCCGGCAGGCACCGCAACTCGACGGCCGTGAGGTAGGAGCCCTGGTGACCGTTGACCTCGATGCAACCCAGTTCACGCATCGCCCCGCGATCGCCTATCTGCCACCGGCCTACTTCACTCGTCCTGATCTCAAGTTGCCAGTCTTAGTGCTGATGGCCGGTAACCCCGGCAAACCCCAGCAATGGTTTGATTCCGGTGGCGCTGCGATCACTCTCGATGACTACCAAGCCACCCACGGTGGGATTTCACCGATCGTCGTGAGCGTCGATGGCACCGGTTCGATGACTGCGAATCCGATTTGTGTGGATGGCCCGACCGAGAAGGTCCAGACTTACCTGGCGGTGGACGTCCCAGCCCAGCTGAAAGAAAAATTCCGGGTGGATCCGAATCAGCAACGGTGGACGATTGGCGGGCTGTCCTATGGCGGCACGTGCTCCTTGCAGATAGTCACGAATGCGCCGGACTCCTATGGCACGTTCTTGGACTTCTCGGGGCAGCGGGAGCCAACCGTGGGCGATCACAGCAAGACGGTGCAGCAATTCTTCGAGGGTGATGAGGATGCCTATCAGGCGGTGAACCCGGAACGTCTGCTCGAAGACGCGGCGGGGACCAGAAAGTACGCCCAGCTGCAAGGCCGCTTCATCGCCGGCGCGAAAGACTCGCATGCCCGCGAGGACCTCAGCGAGTTGAACCGCAAAGCGCAGGAAGCCGGAATGCAGAGCAGTTATGCGGAAGTTCAAGGAGGCCACAGCTACCAGGTGTGGCGGGTGGCGTTGCGGGAAAACCTTGATTATGTCGCTGCACGGGGAGGGCTGAAATGAAGCTACTAAGGCAGATGCCAATCAGCATTTCAGCGATCGTGCTGTTGTGGGCGTTGCAGGCCGGGTTCGGTTTCGAATCCGCCAGGCTGCGTGATGGCTTGGGATTCGGCGTCGACACGCACTCGCCGTGGTGGACCGTTGCCACTTCCGCGCTGACTGCAACGACCTGCTCTGGCGCGGTCTTAGCGACGCTGGCGCTAGTGGTGTTCGGTGGAGTAGCTGAACGCCAGCTCGGTGCCAAGGCCTATCTCGCGGTCGCAGTGGGTACGCACCTAGCGGGCTTGGGCTTGGGCGCGGCGACGGCCCGCCTGCTTGAAGCTGGTGGACTGTACTGGGGCACAGCGCTGGAGCTCGAGCGCGTGCTCAATCCCTTCGTGTGGCTGTGTGGGGCGACGATGTATGCGAGCGCCAAGATGGGGCCGATGCGGCGACATCGCCTGCGCACGATCGTCTTCGCGCTCACTATCACGCTGATTCTCTACGCGGGTGTGATGGCGGACTTCGCATTCTTCTTTGCCACCCTGGTGGGCTGGGCTGCAGGCCAGTGGCGGTACCGCCTTGGACTTGTCCGACCCATTATTTCTATCCGAGAGTCCCGCATCCTCGTTGCGCTGGTATTCGGCGCGGTCTTCGTAGGTCCGCTGCTATCGAGCCTGAACCCGGATGCCACTGCGCCTTTCGCCAACGCGGCCTCCTTCATCCTCCCGCACACGTCGAGCGATCACGTCAGTTGGTTGTGTGAGAGGAAGCCCGATTCACGCGCCTGCCTGCATGCCTTGGCGCAGCTGCGCGTGGCTGGCATCGGTCCATTTGTGGCGAATCTGATGCCCCTGGTTGTGGTCGTGGTGATCGCGCTCGGCCTCGTGCGGGGTCGCAGCCTGGCCCTGAAGGCCGGGGTGATTGCTAATCTGTGCGCCATCGCTGCGATAGCTAATGAACTGCGGGTCCTGGGGCAATTCACTGTCCCGCTCGCCTGCTACCTGGCATTGCCCTGGTTGGCATCGAGTGTGCTCCTCCTGCTACGGCGGGATCTGTTCCGGGTCGAGCTAGTAGCACGCCGGCGCTGGCGCTTTGTCGGGGCACTTTTTGCCTGGTGGCTGCTCACAGCGGTGGTGTGGCTGGTGGGTGCGCGACTACTGATCGGAGGGTCGTGGCTGGATATCGCTGCCGCTACCCCACTGCGCTACATTCCGCCGATGGTCGGGAAGTTTGCCACCTTTGATGTGCTCCCAACGTCTGCGGCCGCTTGGGTACTCACCGAGTGGACTGGCATCGTGTTCTGGCTGGGATTCATCGCGCTGTTTCAGCGCGTGCTGCAGCGCCCGGCCGATCCGGGGCTCGCCCAGGAGCGGGCATTGGCGCGGTCTATGCTGCAGCGTGGCAGCGGCGATCACCTTTCGTGGATGACCCTGTGGCCGGGGAATTCCTATTGGTTTGGCCCGGACGGCTATGTGGCCTATCAGCTGCACAACGGTATCGCCGTGACCGTGGGCGAACCGGTGAGCTGCGGTGGCTCCATCGCAGACCTGGCGAGCGAATTCGAAAGAGAGATCTACGCTACCGGTGCCCAAGTTGCCTGGTATTCGGTGCGCGCTGATTTCGCAGCCTCGCGCTCGGGCTGGGACAGCGTACTGGTGGCAGAGGAATCCGTCGTAGCGGTGCGGGAAAGCCCCGAGTTCAAGGGCAAGAAGTTCCAGGACATCCGTACCGCCCGCAACCGTGCCGAAAAGGAAAGCATCCGCTGCGAGTGGACCACGTGGGCTGATTGTTCGCTCAGCACGAGAGCACAGATCACCGCGATTTCTGAGGACTGGGTATCCGAGAAAGCGCTACCGGAGATGGGATTTACCCTCGGCGGGCTTGCAGAGCTCGACGACCCCGAGGTGCGCCTGATGTTGGCCTTCGATGCGGAAGGGACCGTGCATGGTGTGACGAGCTGGTTGCCGGCTCACTGCGATGGCGCCGTTGCGGGCCTAGTGCTGGACTTCATGCGTCGCCGCGCGGATGGCTTCCGCCCCGTGGTGGAATTCCTGATCGCCTCGACGCTGGAGCAGGCGCACCAGGACGGCCTGAGCTGGGTCTCCCTGTCTGGAGCGCCACTAGCGGCCGCTGGGTCGGGCACACTCGGGCAGGTCCTTGATCGAGTCGGCCATGCGCTCGAGCCACTCTATGGCTTCCGCTCGCTGGCAGCGTTCAAGAAGAAGTTTAACCCCGATCATGAGCAGTGGGTGCTCGCCTACCGAGACGAATTCTCCCTGCCAGCGATCGGCATGGCGGTGTCCAAGTGTTATCTGCCGAACACCTCGGTAGGTGACCTCATGGTTGCCATGCGTGCGCGTGGCTCATAGTGGTGGCGGGGTTAGGCGTCGAAAAGCGCCTGCCCGACGAAGTTGTCGCCTTCCTTGATTCCGCCGGGTACGAGGTAGAGCCCCGTGGCCACATGCTGGATGTATTCGGTGAGGAGATCATCCGTCATGCGGGACAGCACCGGGATGAAGTTGGTCTGCGGGTTGGCAACGTAGGCGATAAAGACCAGCCCAGCGTTGAGACGGCCGAGGTAGTCGATACCTTCGGTGTAGTTGTAGCCGCGACGCAGCATCCGCGCTCCCCCGTTGTTCGACGGGTGCATGAGCGTGACGTGTGACTTCGGATCCATGGCGGGATGTTGGAACTCGGGCGGAGTGAATTCCTCCCCGCCCGACAGTGGTGCGCCTTCATTCTTATCGCGGCCGAACACGTTCTCCTGGGTGTCTAGGGAAAGCTCATCCCAGACCTCCATCATCATCTTGATCTTGCGTAGGCACAGGTAGGAGCCGCCGTCGGCCCAGCTGCCATCGCTAATCCACAGATGTTTGTTCAGTTCGCTGTCGGGTTCTTCGGCGACGATGTTGGAGGTGCCGTCCTTGAACCCGAACAGGTTTCGTGGGGTTTCCTGATCCTCGGAGGTGGAGGAGGTGCGGCCGTAGCCGAGCTGCACCCAGCGCACCGAGGCCAGGCCAAAAGCTATGCGTTTGAACTGGTGTAGCGCGTGGAGCACCACCATGGGGTCCTCACCACAGATCTGGATGATGAGGTCGCCATGGGAAGCGTCCTGGTTCAGGTATTCCGCACTCATGCGGGGAATACCGCCCCGCAGCGGCTCGGGCATGCGGTGGGCGAGCTGGTAGCGGTCGCCCTTCGTGGAGTGCTCGAAGAGAGAAGCACCGAAGCCGAAAGTGATGCTCAAGGAGGCGGCACTGTATCCCATCGCCTCCCCGGTATCGTCCGGCGGCACATCGCGCCGGGCCTTGGGAGTGTTGATGAGCTCGCCTGCCTGCATCCGCTCGGCTGCGGTGGTCCACTTGGTGAGCAGGTCGATCAGGTCCTCGCGCAGGGTGGCTGTCATGTCGAAGGCCACCAGGATCATCTGCTGCTGGGCCGGGGTGAGGATGCCGGATTGGTGCTGGCCACGAAAGGGCACCGGCTCGCTGCTTGCCGACGGCGTTAGCCGCGCAGCCCCGAAACCAAGGCCTGCGGCGCCGAGGCCCAGCGCGCCCGCGCCGAGGAATGATCGACGGGAAATCACTTGACGATGGCCTCCGTCAGCTTGGCCAGTGGCACGCGCAGGGCGTCCACTTGGTCGGAGAGCTCGCGGCGCTGCTTTTCATCGAGCTTGTCGTAAGACACGTAGCCCTCGCCCTCCTGGTACTGCTTCAGTGCCTGCTCTAGGGCGGTGAAGCGTGCGGAGATGGTCTTGGCTAGATCTGGGTCAGTCTGCTTGGCCAGTTCTTCGACGTTGCCGAAGGCAACCTTGGCGCCCTCGACGTTGGCGGCGAAGTCCTGCAGGTCAGTGTGGGAGAAGGCCTCTTCCTCACCGGTGATCTTGGAGGTAGCGACTTCTTCGAGCAGGCCGATCGCGCCGTTGGAAATGTCATCCAGATTTACCTGGAACTCTGCGGAGTAGACGAGGTCGTAGAGCTTCTGGGTGTCTGCCACCAACTGATCGCCCACTGCGGTGCGGTCCACGGCAGCGCCCTCCCACAGATCCTTCTCGATGACGTGCCAGCCGGTCCACTGGCGATCGCCCTTCGAGTCATCCTCCTGGAAGTCTGCCTCGCGCTCGTCCAAAGCCGGGTCGATATCGCCGAAGGACTCCGCAGTTGGCTCGATGCGCTCGTAGTAGGCGCGGGTCGGGGCGTACAGCGCCTTCGCCTTCTCGACGTCCCCAGCCTTGTAGGCCGCAGCGAACTCCTGGGTCTTGGTCAACAGCTGCCCGGTCTGATCGCGGACATAAGCAGAATAGTTCGTAGTGGCGGCATCGATGAGAGCCTTGTCGTCAGTGTTTACTTCCGCATCAGGGTTCTCGGCGACTGTGAACTCCTTGACGTCGACAAGCGCGCCCACCATGTTGGTCTTGCAGGCGGTGTAGTAGGTGCCTGGCTGCAGCAACACGGTGTAGTCAGTGGTGGTGCCCGGGCCGAGGTTTTCGCGCTCGCCGACGATGCGCAGCTTGTCCTCGGCGAGGATCTCAAACTCGTTGCGGACCGTACCCTTGTTCGCGAGCTTGAAGGACGTGCGTCCGGCCTTTACGTTGTTGGCGGAGACATCGCACTTGTCATCGGTGATCTGCACGCTGAGGGATTCTTGCGCGGCGGTATCGGCGGAATTGGATGCTGGCTCGTTGGCAACGCAGCCCGTGAGTACGAGCACGGAGGCGGACAGCGGGAGGAAGAGACGCTTCATGAACTTGGGTCCTTTAGGTAGTGGCAGTTTTGCGAGCATGTGGCCACGGTTGACGTGCAAAGTACACTGGCAGCACGATGGCCAGGAAACCGGCCCAGGCGAAAACTTGCAGGTAGGTTGGGGAAACGTTGAAGTTGAACATGGCCTCGAGCAGCACGAACCACCAGCTGGAGACATGATCCTGGAAGGCCGGTGACCAGTCGTAAGCGGTGTGGCCCCAGCCGGGAAGTACGCTGGCCTCCTGGAAATCGCCGATGCCGTAGGAGAGGATGCCCGCGGCAACGATGATGAGCAGCAGCCCGGTGTAGAAGAAGAAGTAACGCAGGTTGATTCGCGCGCTACCTCGGTAGATCAGCCAGCCGATGGCCACCGCCACGACTAATCCAAGGGCAACACCCAGGGTCGGTTGCCAGAGTTGGGATTGCACATCTGCGCGCAGGGTTGCCCACACAAAAACAGCCGTCTCCACGCCCTCGCGACCGACGGAGATGGCGGCGAGCCAGACGAGCGCCCAGGAGCTCTTGGCGAGGGCCGCATCTGTCTTGCCTGTCAGTTCCGTGCCCAAATGACGGGCATTCTTGGCCATCCAGAAGATCATCCAGGTGACCATTGCCACGGCAATGATCGACAGTGAACCACCGAGGATTTCCTGCCCCTGGAAGCTGAGTGTGTATGGGCCCCAGGTCATGAAAGCGCCCGCAGCCAGCGGAATCGCAATGGCTAGCGCGACACCGAGCCATAGCTTGGGAAGGACATCCCGTCGCCCGACCTTGATTGCGTAAGCAACGAGGATACCTACGATGAGGGAAGCTTCCACGCCTTCGCGCAGGGCTATCAGGAAGTTTGCCAAGAACAAGGACGTGGTCTCTTTTCATGAGGGGACTGCGTGCCCATCTAAAATAACTTCTTTTAGCGCTGGTCAGGTAAGGCTACCCCTATATAGGTAAGGCTAGGCTTTGCTGCAAGATTGAAGTTTAAAGCACTTCCGGAGCTGTAAAGCGCCCGGTGGTAATCGCCCCACGACACAGCTGTACGTTGTATCCATCGGCAAGGCCGGAGTTGGGGTTGGGCAAACGCTACAAGTACAGTACGGTTTCGCCTGCGTGACGATCTTATAACTTCGCCACTTGGGCTATTTTGGCTGGCTAGGGTGGTCAGCATGGATAAGCGTACCGGCCTTGCCTTGCTCTTTGCACCGCTCGTGTTCGCTGCTGGATGTAGTAGCGGCCCGGCACCGATTGCTGCTGATCCGCGCACTGTCGCCCAGATTTCGGTCACCGGTTCGGCAGAACCAGCGGCACAGAATAGTCATGTGGCTAGTGCGACGGTGCGACCGACGTCGACAAGCAAGCAGCCTGCGGCAGCCATGGAACTGCCGGAGCCGAAAGTTGTGGCTGAGCACTGCCAGCTAAGTCGGATCACCGGTGAGCTGGGACGCCCTGAGACGAAGTCGACACTGGCATTTTGTGATGGAAAATGGGCCAAACTGGGGGCCCAGGGTGAGTATCAGGAGCTATTTGCGCAGTGGAACGGCAGCAAGTGGGAGGGCTTGAAGCCGGACGGCACGCTCCCGAATGGTTCGCTGGCCTCGTGCTATGCGCCGGGGCGTATCGCCAAGCTTGCTGCGCCACCGGAGATTGACCTGCTGCCCTGCCCAGCAGCACAGTGAATTTAATTCCAGGGTGGGCTGCATCCCCGGCGGGGAATCGTTGATAGACTTTCCGGGCGTACCTAATGCTTCTAAAGAAGGGCGCGGAGCAGTATGACTGCACACCAGGTCGGATTCGATCGCGACAAATACATTGCGATGCAATCGCACCACATTAAAGAGCGACGCGACCAGATCGGCGGCAAGCTGTACCTGGAAATGGGCGGCAAGCTTTTCGACGACATGCACGCCTCCCGAGTCCTCCCAGGCTTTACTCCAGACAACAAGATCGTGATGCTGGAGCAACTCAAGGACGAGCTGGAAATCCTCGTCTGCCTCAGTGCCAAGGACCTGCAGCGCCACAAGGTGCGCGCGGACCTTGGCATCACTTATGAAGAAGACGTACTGCGCCTCATCGACGAATTTCGTGCTGCTGGCTTCCTAGTGGAGCACGTGGTGATGACCCAGATGGAAGATGACAACTCCCAGGGCGCCGCTTTCAAGGGCCGCCTTGAGCGTCTCGGGTTGAAGGTGTCCATCCACCGCACAATCCCGGGTTATCCCTCCAACACCAAGCTTGTGGTTTCCGAAGACGGCCTCGGCCGGAACGAGTACGCGGAAACGACGCGCGACCTGGTCGTTGTCACGGCACCGGGACCGGGCTCCGGCAAGCTTGCCACCTGCCTGTCGCAGATGTACCACGAGCACCAACGCGGCATCCAGACCGGCTACGCCAAGTTCGAAACCTTCCCAATCTGGAACATTCCGCTCGATCACCCAGTGAACGAGGCCTACGAAGCCGCCACCGTGGACCTGGATGACAAGAACATCATCGATCCCTTCCACCTGGCCGCCTACGGCGAGACCACCGTCAACTACAACCGTGACGTAGAGGTATTTCCGCTGCTCAAGGTGCTCCTGGAGCGGATCGCTGGCTCTTCGCCGTACCAGTCCCCCACCGACATGGGCGTGAACATGGCTGGACACTGCATCTCCAACGATGAGGCGTGCCGAGAGGCTGGTCGCCAGGAAATCATCCGCCGCTACTACAAGGAGCTGGTGAACGAGGCCCGCGCGGAGCTCGACCCGATCGGCTCTGAACGCGTCGCAATGATCATGGGCCGGCTAGGAATCGAACAATCTGACCGGGTCGTGATTGCGCCGGCTGTCGAACTGGCCGAAGCTACCCAGGCACCCGCTGCAGCACTGGAGCTTGCCGACGGCCGCATCGTCACCGGCAAGACCTCACCGCTGCTCGGTTGCTCGGCGGCCGTCGTACTGAATGCGTTGAAGCTGCTCGCTGGCATATCGGATGACGTGCACCTGCTCTCCCGAGACTCCATTGCGCCAATCCAAACGCTGAAGACCCAGCACCTCGGCTCTCGGAACCCCCGCCTGCACACCGACGAAGTGCTCATCGCGCTCTCCGTCTCCGCAGGTAGCGACGACAATGCGCGTCGCGCCCTGCAGCAATTGCAGAACTTGCGGGGCTGTGACATTCACACCACCACCATTCTCGGCTCTGTGGACGAGGGCATCTTCCGCAACCTGGGTGTGTTGGTGACCTCCGAGCCGAAGTTCGCAAAGAAGAGCCTCTACCGGAAGTAGGCGCTGGGCTTTCCGCATAAAGCTGCGCTCGGCGAGCGCAGCGTTCGCGCGTCGACACAACCTAGGATCTAGTTATGGACTTCCCTGAGCTGCGCGCCCGCCGAATCTACGCCCAGAAACTGCTGCACCCGATGGAAACCGCTACCCAGGCTGCCCGCTGGATGCTCGCCACCCAGGGGCAGCAGTACGGGTCGGGCATCACGGCGATCGAGGTGCGTTCTGCGGAGCCGGTGGCTGCTGCCGTCGAGAAGCAGATGATCGTGCGTACCTGGTCGCAGCGCGGCACCCACCACTTTTTGGCAGCCGAGGACGCGCAATGGATGATGCGGCTGTGCGGCCCGCGCCCGGAGGCTGCCGCCGCTAAACGACGCCCAGGCCTCGGCATCACCCCGGAGTTTTATCAATCTTGTTATCGGGACTTCTTAGCGGCGCTGGGGGACGGTCCGGTCTCACGAAGCGAGGCATATGGGATTTTCGGTGCTGACGGAACAGTCGGTGGCCATTTGCTGCGCTCATTCGGTGGCCTGGGAGAGATTGTGCAAGGCGCGCGCCGGGGCAAGGAGGACGTGTTCATGCTGGTGAGCGCGCTGCCCGTTGCCTCACGTGAGCTGGATGGCGATGAAGCCTTAACGGAGCTTGGCACTCGTTACTTCCACTCCCGCGGGCCCGCCACGGTGCAGGATCTGGCCTGGTGGAGCGGGCTGACCGTGCGGGATGCGAAGCGAGCGGCGGCACTGGCGCGAGATGTCATCGCAGTAGGCAACTACTTCATGGGAGCTTTCCAAGAAGAGTGGTCGGACTTCGAGGCAGCATTGTCGCTGCAGCTCTCGCTTCCTGCCTTTGATGAGTACTTGCTGGGCTATGGCGATCGCGCTGCCGTGTGCGCGCCGGAGCTGGTGCCCATCGTGGGGCCGACCAGGAACGGGATATGCAGGCCGTTCACAGTCTCGCGTGGTGAGGTAGTGGCGGAAACCTAGCCACCGCTCAGGATTCGCGCCTACGGTAGTTGGTATGCCAATTGAGTACATCCTCGAAGCGACCAAGAATTGGATCATCACGCACGGCCTGTTCCTGGGCATGCTGGTGGTCATCGGTTTTTTGATCCCGCGGGTTGGTCGCCGCATCATTTTGGGTGGCAGTCAAGCCGTTGATGAGGGGACGGAGGCCGCGAAAGGCCGCAAGGCCCTGATTGGTGCGATGGTGTATATCGCGGAGGCGGTGGCCTATACGGTGCTGGCTATCGCCGCGATGAAGAATCTTGGGGTGAACCTGGCGGCTGCGGCGATCCCCGCTACGGTGGTATCTGCTGCAGTCGGTTTCGGTTCCCAGAAAATCATCGGTGACTTGCTCGGTGGCTTCTTTATCATCACTGAGAAACAATATGGTGTCGGCGACTGGGTGAAGTTCTATGGCAGCGCTGCGACTGTTGAGGGCGATGTGGTCGACATGACCCTGCGCGCAACTACGATCCGCACGATGAATGGCGAAGAAATCACGGTCCCGAACGGTGAGGCACGCATGTGCGTGAACTCCTCCGCCCGCTGGGCGCGCGCAGTAATCGCCATTCCGGTTCCGATAACAGCAGGTAGCAGCATCTCGGAGATCAACGCTCGTACCCTGGCGGCCACTGAGGACGCGATTGCTGAGCCGGAGATCGCGGAGCATATTCGCAGCGAGGTCACCTTCCAGGCGGCCACCGCAGTCACCCCTCCCACGGCGATGGGCCTGCCGTGGACTGCAACAATGCGCCTGCTTATCGACGTCGCGCCGGGCAAGCAGTGGCTCGTCGAACGTGCTGTCCGCGCCGCTGTCCTCGACGAGTGGTGGGAGGACTACGGTGAGCGCGCCAGCAACACCCCGCTTGTCGACGACCAGTTGGGGGAATCCCTGCGTCACCTCCTGGACACGGAGGAGTTCCGCCCCATCCCTGCTGCCGCTGTTTCCCCCGGCGGATCGGCGCCTGCCACTGTTAATGAGTCAGAGGCTTTAGCTAACGCCGCGGAAAACGTGGACGTGCCACGCGAGCAAGTGATGCGAGAGATCGTGGAACGTGAGGATGAACGAACGGGCGTCGATCAGCACGACAACGGCCTGTTGTCGCTCGGTGGCCGTGTTCGCCCTTCGACGACGATACTTTTGCTATCGCTGCTGGGCTTCATGCTGCTGGGCGCGATGACGCTTTCCGGCGGTGAGGGGCATCAAGACGGCTGGTTGGCCCCGCAACAACCGACTACGCAGTCTGAAGTGCCGGTGGAATCCGCACCGGCTCAGCCAACCTCCTACACTCCAGAAACTGAGGAGCCGACATCAGTGCGCGAAGCACCGGTTTCCTCTGCGCCTGCTAGTTCCGCCCCGCGTCAGGAGGAGGAATCGGAAGATGAGTCGACTACTTCCTCCACCGCTCCTGCTTGGACACCAGCGCCACCGCCAGCCGTGACCGAGGAACCCGCGCCACCAGCAGTCTCCGAGATGCCTGAGAGTACCCCGGCTCCCTAAGGCTGGCACCCCGGGCACCAGAACAGATTGCGACCCTCGTACGCTCGGAGCAGGATGGGAGTGCCACATACGAGGCAGGGCTGGCCCGCGCGCCGGTAGACGTACACCTCGCCACCGTGGTCGTCTTTGCGGGGCGCGCGCCCCATCGCTTCCGGGGCGTGTTCGGGCCGCACCGTGTCGATCCTCCCAGCTGCCACCCCTTGGTGCATGAGACTCACTAGGTCGTGCCACAGGGCATCGAACTGCTCCCGTGTGAGCTCGCGCCCTGGCCGGAACGGGCTGATACCCAGCCGAAACAGCGGCTCCGCGCGGTAGATGTTGCCTACCCCGGCGAACAGCTTTTGATCCATGAGCAGCGAGCCGATGGCGCGGCCCGAGCGGTGCACCTTGCCCCACAGCCATTCGGGATCGGCGTCGCTGCGCAAGGGATCTGCGCCCAGCTTGTCGACGGCCGCGAGCATCTCATGCTCAGTGATGAGGCGACACCACTGGGGACCGCGCAAGTCCGCTGCGAGCTGCTCGTCCGCGATACGCAGCCGCACAATTCCCTTAGGCGCTGCGATGTCGGTGAGGTGGAACTTCCCGATGAGGCCTAGATGGATATATACGATATGTGGGGAGTCGAAGTGGATAAACAGCTGCTTGCCGTAGGCCTCCGCGTGGGTGAGTTTGTGGCCGTCGATAAGCGCGGCGGACTCGGAGAAGCGACCCTGCGGTGAACTGACGCGTACTGGTTTGCCACCAAAGTGGCAGGTGAGGTCGCGCGCGAGTCTGTGGATAACGTGGCCTTCGGGCATGGAGCTAGTGTAGTCCGGGCCTTCGACTGGGCCGGATCATCTACACTGTTCTACATGTCAAAATCTGCGCAGCGTACCGATCTCCTGGCACTTTTCTACTACCTGCCAGTGATTTTGTTGTTGACCCTACTCAAGGGATTCTTCGTGATCGGGCACCTGTGGTTGAAGGACACGCACTTGGTCCGCGAGGTGCAGCTGATTCCGTTCAACGATTTCGCTGGTAGTGCTACGTGGTTTGGTCCGCTGTTCAATGTGGCAGGCAACGCGGTGCTCTTCGTGCCTTTCGGTATTCTCACCTACCTGCTGCTGCGTTCGGTGCGAAAGTCGGTGCTGCTCGGATTTGTGTTCAGCCTGGCGATCGAGCTGGTGCAGTTCGCCTTTGCGCTTGGTATTACGGATACTGATGATCTGATCTTGAACACGCTCGGAGCGCTGTTCGGCGCAGCCCTGGTGAAGGCGACCGGCGCGCGGATGGAGAAAGTGTGGCGTTGGGCGTGCCTGCTGTTCGCTACCTTTATCTACGTGCTGTACCTCCTCGGCCCGCGCCTGGGTAGCGAGGAGAAAATGACCCCGGTCAGCCAGCCAGTTGCCGATAGCGCTGTGAGTGTGGTTGCCAATAGCCAGCCCGCTGGGCGCTGAGTTCCTTCGGTCCGCCGAGGGCATCCAGTGCGCGCAGATAGTCTGGAATTATTTCCCTGGGTAGGCGTAGCCCCACTGTCAGGTGCGGGATCCAGCGATTCCCCCGCCCAGCAGGGTTGAGGGCGCTGAGCTCGCGCGCCACCTGTTCCAATTCATCCGTGGTCTCCAACAGCCACGCCACGGTTTGCTTTCGTTTCGTTCCGAACACTACGGTGCCGACGCGTCGAAATGGTGCGGGGATGACGCCTGGTAGCAGCTCCGCTGCGCGCTGCACCACGGGTGCTGGCATGTCGGGAGCAAACGTGATCGTGATGTGCGGGGTCTGGTGTTGCTGTGGGAATCCCTGCGCCGCGAGCTGGGCAAACAACTCTCGGACCTGTGTCTCTTGTTCCTGGGGCAGGTGAAGCAGGATGTTCTCTGGGGATGGCACGCCCGTCAGCATACCTGCCGATGTGGTGGGCGCGACTGCGTTATGAGCTGGGCGGATCCCGCACTAGACTTGGGTTTGTGCAACGCCTAACCAAAATCCTTCTTTACTACAAGTTCCTCCCCATCTCTGACCCGAAGGCAGTGATGCTGTGGCAGCGGGAACTGTGCGAGCGCCTTGAGCTGCGGGGCCGCATCTTGATCTCCGAGCACGGCATCAATGGCACTGTCGGTGGTGACATGGATGCCTGCAAGGAGTACATCAAAAAGACCAAAGAGTACTTCGGGAAGATGGAGTTCAAGTGGTCCGAGGGCGGCGCGGAAGACTTCCCTCGCCTCTCAGTGAAGGTGCGCGACGAGATCGTGGCGTTCGGGGTGCCGGGCGAATTGAAGGTGGATGAGAACGGTGTCGTGGGTGGCGGCGTGCATCTCAAGCCGGCGCAGGTGAACAAGCTGGTCGCCGAGCGTGGCGAGGACGTCGTGTTCTTTGACGGCCGGAATGCCATGGAAGCGCAGATCGGCAAGTTCAAGGACGCCGTGGTGCCGGACGTGTCCACTACGCATGATTTCATTGAGGAGCTGGAGTCCGGGAAGTATGACTGGATGAAAGACAAGCCGGTGGTCTCCTACTGCACTGGTGGTATTCGCTGTGAGATCTTGTCGGCGCTGATGAAGAATCGTGGCTTCAAGGAGGTCTACCAGATCGACGGCGGCATCGTCCGTTATGGCGAAAAGTTCGGCAACGAGGGGCTGTGGGAGGGCTCCCTGTATGTCTTTGACAAGCGGATGCACCTGGAGTTCGGTGCAGGTGTCGACGACCCTGGCTTTGTCCAGCTCGGGCGTTGCGTCCACTGTGGCACTGCGACGAACAAGTTTGAGAACTGTGGCAACTTGGATTGCCGCACCCTGACTCTGATGTGTCCTTCCTGCGCTGCGGACCCAATGAAGCGCACCTGTGGCAAGGAAGAGTGCGCAGAAGTGGTGGCACGCCAACAGGCCTAAGCCGCGTTGGTCTGGCAGTGGCGGCATACTGGAATCTGGAACGGTGGCTGGGCATCGGGTTCGTGAATCCCAAACCTGAGTAGTTGCCCAGGGTTGAACCGGGTCGTCGGATTGAAGTTTGCTTGTGCCGATCTATCGGGTTCCAGTTTCGCGGGCTGGCGCCAGAGCATCTGCCCTGTTTTGTCGCAGAATGTCCAGTATTTGTCGGGGTTTTGCTGGGTGTCATCAATGTTGCAGTGTACCCGGTGCCCCACAAACATCAGATTGTTTCCGGTGGTCATCCCGCCGAAGCGCCAGGCTTTCAGATGGTGGATCTCGCACATCGCTGCCGGTAGATCCGATCCAGGAGTCATATCCCCGCCTTGTGAGCCGAGGAGTCCGAGGTACGCGTAGATATCTGCGGCTCGTTTGGACCGGCCCAATTCGATCAGGTTTCCGGTGCCTGCTTCGAGCAGGGCAAGGAAGGCGTTTTTGTCGGCACCGAGTCGGAGCAGGTCTGGGATTGGCAAGAGCGTGCCGACGTCCGTTGGAACAACGCCAGCAGCGGCAGCCAACTGCTCAATTGTCATTGTGGCGACCACGGTGCTGCAGCCACGGGTAGGTGACATCGGGCCAGTACGGTGGAGGGCATTCTTCAGTGCTACAACGAGGGCATCGTGACGGCGTTGGTTGACGGTGCGCGCGTCAGACGTCTTTTGCTCCTCGGGCAATAGATCTCCAGGTCCGGCATAGTCTGCGAAGAGTCGGCGCAGCAGTGCGTCGAGCTCGGGTGTTGCTGTGACCTTCATGGCAGACATGAGGTCCGCGCCTTGGTTAGATAGGCACACGGAGCGCTTGCGTTGCCGCTCCTTGTCGTTCGGCTCGGCATCTGCGTTGAGGCCTTGCAGGATCTTCAATCCTGCTTTCCGAAGGTCCTCGGGGGCCAGGGTGGTGGCAAGCTCGGCAAGAGTCGATTCGGCCCAGGCGACTGCCTCAGGGGCGGTGCTTTCGGGGATCTGGTCCAGCACGCGCCGGATCTCCATGGCGGAGGCAACTCCAAAGGCCGCGGCTTGTAGTCCTGCTGCAGTATGTGGCATCCGAGCTGGTCTGCCCTCAGGGGCGCCGACGCTGGCGGGTTTGTCAAAGAGCTCGTCGGCGAGCTTGGAAGCGTTACGTAGTTCGGAACGGTCGAAGCGCCCGCTGTGCAGCACCCTATTGAAGCTGGCGCGCGCGTTCGGGTCGAAGGCCTGTTGAGATTCCAGCTCGCGCAGGAGGGTGAGCGTGGTGAGCTGTGCCAGCCTTTCGATCCTGCGCGCATTCTCGAGTAGTTTGTGCAGATCTTCCGCGGAAACTACCGGGTTTTCGAGCGAGGACAGCGCCTCGGGCTGAGCACTGAGTGCTACCGCTAGTTGCGCGTCTATTTGTTCGAAACCCTTCATGCCTACAAACTGTAGGAGCAGTACCGGACAGGCACCCCCAAAATAGTTCGAACAGGTGTTCTTAATGGAATGGGCGTCGAAAAGCAGCGTGCTACTGCCCTACTATCGCCATAGTTCCGAAGCCAGTCATGATCGTCATTGCCCATGGGATGAGGAACCAGATGACGCCGAACCAGGGCTGCCACAGATCGTAACGCTTCCATTTGCGGTGGAGGATCACCATTGCGCCAATCACGGTGGCGAGGGAAAAGCCGCCGGTGACGGTTGGGAAGAGGATCTCGTAGGTGCGTGAGCAAATCAGGGTGCGGGTGCCTTCGCCGCACAAGGGTCCACCTTGCCAGCGGGAAAAGCCAATGATCGCCAAAGCAATGAGGATGGAGCTAACGCAGCTGAATACGGTGTACCAAATGGCTTGTTTAATGGAGCGCTTCGCCCGGGAGCGCCGCAATTCCGGGTTTGCCATCAAGTCGAGTTCCGTCACTGGCTGCCGAGAGTTATCGGGCACACGGTCGAGGTCTGGGTCGATGCGGTAGCCGTTGTGTTCCAAGGCGAATCCTCCTCTTTCGAGTGCTAGTTCAGTGCTTTACTCTAGCTGCGAGGGCGGAGAATGACCTCATGCGGATGACCGTCTTCGGGGGTGTTGAGCGCGTTCAGGACGGCCGTGGCGACAGTGTGCGCCGAAAGATACGCTTCGGCGTTATAGGTGCCGCCTTCGGCAGCAACCACTGTGCGTTGCATCTGTGTGTCTATTCTCCCCGGGAAAATGGAGGTCACACGCAGTTTCGTTTCCTCCAAACGTAGCGCATCACACCAGGCCCGTGCCGCAAACTTGGACGCAGCATAGGAACCCCAATGAGGGTTCGCCCGCAAGCCAGCACCGGAGTTGAGGTACACCACATGCCCGCCGGTAGCCCGCAATGCTGGTAGATAGTGCGAGGTCAGGGCGACTGGTGCGTACAGGTTGACCTGCATTGCCTCCTCCCAGTCTGATAGTGGCGCGGTGGCCACGGAACCTAGCGAAACCACACCGGCGCAGTGGATCAGGGCATCTACCGCCGACAGTTCTGGCGCGTCCGCAATCGCGGGAAAAGTAGCTTGCCACCAGGACAGTTGGGGTGATTCTAGGGGTCCGGGAGTGCTGCGGTACTGGGCGTGAACGCGCCAGCCGTCGGCAAGCAGCAGGCGGGTGACCTCGTGGCCTACTCCCCCGTTTGCGCCGGTGACGACGGCCGTTTTCATGACACCGTTGGCCGGATGATCGCAGGTACTGGGGAAAACTGCAGGACTTCGCTGCTTGCCGAGCCCACGAACACGCGCTCGAGTGGGTTCATTGGCGGACTGGAAAGGCACAACAAATCGCCCTTCTTCCACTTCACCGCGTCGATTGCACCGGACCAATTGGCGCCCGAACCGATCTCGGTTTCCAGGTTCAAATTCGGAAACTCGGCGGTGACATCGTCCTTGGCGCGATCTAGCAGGGCGAAGAGATGCTCGCGCCACTGGGTGGAAATCTCATCTTGCACGGTGAGGGGGTCAATGAGGATCGATTCATCGAGGATGTCGGGCGCAAACGCCACGATTCGCAGTGGAACGTCCCACGCATCGGCTTGAGTGGCTGCCAGCATTAGCGCGTCGTAGTTTTCCTCCCCTTCCGTAAAACCGTAGGTCAGGCGAGTGATGCCGCGCTTGGAAAGCTTGGCCTTCTTCGGGATCAACCCCAGCATCGTGGGCGAGGAATGCAGCAGCGTCTCCACTGTGGAGCCGGCCAGCAAGCGACCTTTCACGGTCGCATCCTCAGCGCTCATGATGAGCAGCGAGGCGTCATAATCGCGGGATGCCTTGGCCAGCAGCGCGGCTTCGGAAGTGCCATCGCTGAAGACCGCAAAGTCCTCATCCCAGTCTTCTCGGGGGATCCCGACTGACTCCAGGGCTTTCTTCGCTGCGGCTTTGCAGGCCGCGGACTCCTTGGCGTGCCACTTCTTGTACTTGCCACCGAGCTTCGCCAGGCTTGTCGACGGCCACGGCCGCACAAACGTAGTGACTAACCGCACCCGGATCGGCGTGGTTCGAGACAGCCAGGCGGCGTATTCGAGCGCCGCGATGCTTTCCGAGTTCTCGGCATGGCGCGGCCGCCAGGTGACGAGCACCCGCACTTCAGGAGCGTCGCTGGTTTTCTTGGGGGTCTTCTTTGCCATAAGGAGTTATTTCACTGTTCATGGGTGTACTGCGTTCTAGGTAAACGCAGTATTAATTCAGCTTAAACCCTAACAGGCAGGGGTGGGGCCAAGATAACTTAAGCTTCGCTTTCGCGGGAGTACTCGTCGGCGATCTTGGCAATGATCGGGACAACTCCGGCGATTTGCTTGAGTTCATCCTCCGTGAGGTTGCGGAAAACCTCGGCGAGGTACTGAGTGCGCTCTTCCCCCACCGTTGTGAGCTGGGTGCGTCCTTGCTCAGTGATCTGGACGAGGACACCGCGTCGGTCAGACTGGTCGCGCACTCGCTCGACCAGCTCGCGCTGTTCCAACTGGTGCAGCGTATTCGAGGCGGTTGGCATGCGGATACCTTCCGCGCGTGCGACGTCGCTGATACGAGCCGCGCCGTTTCCGGCCAAGTGCTCCAAAATTGTCAGCTGTGGTCCCGTGAGAGAGGACTGGGCAGCTTTTCGGAAGTAGGTGACGTAAAGCTTCGTCAGGGCGGGCCGGAGAGCTTCGGAAATTTCCTCCGGGCTAGCATTTTCTAATGACATAGCATCTATGAAAGCACATCAGCTCAAAAATTTTCCAAGGCGAAACAATTTAGTGCCCCCATTTCGGTACAGATTTTAGGGGCACTGTTGTCGCGGCGACTAAGAACCGGAGATGAATTTCTCGAGTTGCGTGCGAGCCTCATCATCAGGGAGCTGCTGCGGAGGGGATTTCATGAGGTAAGAGGATGCCGGGTGAATTGGGCCGGAAAGTCCGCGGTCGAGGGCAATTTTCGCGGCGCGGACGGCGTCGATAATAATGCCTGCGGAGTTAGGGGAATCCCAGACTTCGAGCTTGTATTCCAGGTTGAGCGGCACCTCGCCAAAGGCCTTACCCTCCAGGCGGACATATGCCCACTTCCGGTCATCAAGCCACTCGACATAGTCGGAGGGGCCGATGTGGACGTTGCGATCATCGATCTTTCCTGCCAGTGGGCCGGAGAGATTCGAAGTTACTGCCTGGGTCTTTGAGATCTTCTTGGACTCGAGGCGCTCGCGCTCCAGCATGTTCTTGAAGTCCATGTTCCCGCCCACATTGAGCTGCATGGTGCGCTCAAGACGTACCCCGCGCTCTTCAAAGAGTCGTGCCATCACACGGTGGGTGATGGTGGCGCCGACCTGGGATTTGATGTCATCGCCGATGATCGGCAATCCGGCAGCCTCGAACTTTGCCGCCCATTCGGGATCGGAAGCGATGAAGACGGGCAGCGCGTTGACGAAGGCGCAACCGGCGTCGATAGCCGCTTGGGCATAAAACTTGTCGGCCTGCTCCGAGCCGACCGGCAGGTAGGACACCACGACGTCCGCACGAGCGTCCTGCAGCGCCTTAACGACGTCCACAGCTGCGGCTTCGGATTCCGTAATCGTCTCTTGGTAGTACTTGCCAAGACCGTCGAGGGTCGGGCCACGCTGCACCTCCACGCCCAAGTGGGGGACTTCGGCGATCTGGATGGTGCAATTTTGGCCAGAGCGGAGCGCGACAGAGAGGTCTTTGCCCACCTTGTCTGCGTCCACATCAAACGCAGCAACGAATTCCACATCAGAGATGTGATAATCGCCGAACTGAACGTGCATGAGGCCCGGGACCGTGTCTGCGGCCGGGGTTTCACGGTAGAACTGGACGCCTTCTACCAGGGAGGTTGCGCAATTTCCGCACCCAACGATGGCGACCCGAACTTTAGATTCGCTCAACTTATGTCACTTCCTTAACAGCCTGTGTAACTAGAGTTAACCGTTACAAACCTACTGATAAGGAGAGGGCGCTGACGTCGCTGAATCGTTACAGAAAACAGGTTGACCGATTCAGTAGTCCAATTAAGGTGACCTATCGCAAGCTATTGCCTTGTAGGGGCCACACCATATAATGGCCGGGTGCCTGTCTTTAGTGATCTCGTTAGTTATCGCTTTGACCGGAAACGCACGCTCAACCTGTGGCAGCGGGGTTTAAAGCTTAAAGACGAGATCTGCGATGCGGATTTCCTCCTCGTTACCGCCGGAAAATTTCATGGCCGACCTGCTGAGACCCGATGTCCAATCTGTGAAAGTGCCGAAATGCGCGTGGTGCTTTGGATATTTGGCGATCACTTAGGGAAAATGTCAGGTACTGCACGTGATCTTTCCGAGATTGAGCGGATCGCGCGGACGAAGGGGCCGTTCACGGTGCACACTGTAGAGGTGTGCCCTGACTGCCGATGGAACCATCTACTGCAAGCAGCCACGGTTGTAGCAGCGGATTCTTCACGTTAATTACAGAATGGACAAGACAACAGTGACCACCCAAACGAAGGCCGGGAAAGGCAAGCGGCGCCAGAAGTCGAGCAAGAGGAAACTCTGGGCTTACTTTGCAGCCGCCCTGGCTGTCCTCATTGCCGTTCCCGCCTTGATCCTCGGCAGCATGTACGTTGCTGCTGACGTGCCGGAACCGGAAGAACTGACCAGCAAGCAGATCTCCCTCATCATGGCGAACGACGGCTCCACGGAGCTTGCGCGCGTCGTGCCACCCGAAGGTAACCGCACACAGGTGGACATCGAGCAGATCCCCGAACCGGTGATTCACGCCGTACTCGCCGCGGAGGACCGCGAGTTCTACACCAACCGTGGCTACTCCCTCACTGGCTTCGCTCGTGCCGCGCTCGGCCAGCTGCGTGGCGACGACTCTGCTGGTGGCGGTTCGACCATTACCCAGCAGTACGTGAAGAACACTGTGGTGGGCGATGAGCACTCCATCAAGCGCAAAGTCCACGAGCTGATCTACTCCGCAAAGATGACCAATGAGTGGTCCAAGGACGAGATCCTCTCCGCCTACCTCAACACCATCTACTTCGGCCGAAACTCCTACGGTGTTGCTGCGGCGGCAAACGCCTACTTTGGTAAGGACATCTCGGAACTCGGTCCTGCCGAGGGAGCTGTGCTCGCTGCGTCCATTCAGCGACCAAGCCAGCTTGATCCGTGGGCCAACCGCCAGGCGGCGGAAGAGCGCTGGAACTACGTTCTCGACGGCATGGTTTCCACCGGCACCTTGGCGCAGGCAGAACGGGATGCCTTGGTTTATCCAGAGACCACGGACCCAGCACTAAACCGCGCCTACACCGAGGCCACTGGCGCCAACGGATTGATCAAGAACCAGGTCATGGCGGAGCTGAGCGACCTGGGAATCACGGAGACGGACGTCGAGACGCGTGGCCTGCGGGTAACCACTACGATCGACCCGAAGGTGCAGGAAGCCACAGTGGCAACCATGGAAAACCAGTTGCAGGGCGAAAGTGAGAAGATCCGTACTGCTTCGGTCTCGCTCGACCCAAATACTGGTGCGGTGCGTGGCTACTACGGCGGCAATGAGCCTTCTGGTTGGGACTACGCGAACGCAGGCGTGCAGACCGGTTCTACCTTCAAGATCTTCGGCTTCGCAGCTGCTATGGAGCAGGGTATCTCTCCCAACGCCTACTACAGCTCAGGTCCGGTGACCACCGGCAACGTCACCGTCGGCAACGCATTTAACAGCACCTGTGGTGTGTGTACTATCAGTCGGGCGCTGAAGGAATCCTTCAACACCAGCTTCATCCGCCTGCAAAAGGACCTTGACAACGGGCCGCAGGACACCGCAGACATGGCGCATGCCTTGGGTGTGGCACGCTCGCTGCCTGGCGTTGAAAAGACTCTGACTGAGAACGGTGAGACCCCATACGAAGGCATCATTCTGGGCCAGTACCTCTCGCGGCCCTTCGACATGGCCATTGGCCTGGGCACCCTAGCGAACGAGGGCATCTGGCATAAGCCACACTTCGTAGACACTGTGACCACCGCCGAAGGCGAAGTGCTGTACCAGCATGAAGCCGGTGAAGGTGAACGCCGTATCAGCAAGAACGCGGCGGATAACACCATTAAGGCGATGCAACCCATCGCTGCTTGGTCTAATGGCGCCCTTGCCGGTGGCCGCCCGTCCGCAGCCAAGACTGGTACCGCACAGCTGGGCGATACGGGCAACAACAAGGACGCGTGGATGGTCGGCACGACCCCACAGCTCACCACTGCCGTTTGGGTGGGCACCGTGGATAACTCGGCCCTGTACAACACCTGGGGCGGGAACATGTACGGCGCTGGACTTCCTACTGAAATATGGAAGTCTGTGATGGATAAGTCTCTCGCCGGACAGGACTTCGAGTACTTCCCAGAGGCAGCACCGATCGTTCCTAATTCTTCTAAGTACTACTCCAACCAGGCACCGGCGCCTGCCGCGACTAGCTCTCGTAGCAGCACCACTGAGCCTTCTCCTTCGGAAGCCGAGGGGGTCGAACCCGTGGAGGGCGGTACCTCTCCTGCAGAGCCCGCCCCGGCTCGGCCAGGACCGGCACCAGCACCAGCGCCGGTCCTACCACCGCCGCCGAACCTGAATGACATCTTGAACGGCTTGCGCTAGCACGCTGCTAGGAAGGTCTCCGTACATCGGGGGCCTTCTTTTGCGTATTGAGCGATTAGAGTACTAGGAAGCAGCAAGTGGCTGGATCTGTTATTGATCAGTCGTTAAATGTCTAAAAGGAGCCAAGCACGTGGTATCACCACAGCGCGATCCGGCGCCCAGCGTCACCCAGCGCCCAGTATCGGAGCAAGCCAAACTGCTGGTGGCACAGCGCGTGCAGCCGGCGCACACCGAAGCGCTGGCGCGCGGGTTTGTGGAGTTCCTGGGCGGGCCACTGGGAAGGTTTGCGGCCGTCGGCACGCAGCGGTGGTGGACTCCCCTGCGGGTGTTAATCGTATTCGCGGCTACTTTCCTTTCCGGGGGCTTCTTAGCCAAGACGAACTGTATCCAGGGCATCCGTGGCGATGCCGGTGTGAGTCTCGACTGGTCCGGCAACCGACAGTATGTTTCCGCTTGCTACAACGACATTGTCCCCTTGTACGGTGCCCGCGGCCTTGATCACCCGGGTTTCCCCTATGCCTACTCCTGGGTCGAAAACGGCGTCACCCGCTATATGGAGTACCCAGTGCTCGGCGGGATGTTCCAGTGGTTGGCGGCCACGATCACGCGGCCACTGTATACGGTGGTGAACATCATCCCGGGACATGCGATTCCCGAGGTTGGCCTCTATTTCATGGTTACCGCGCTGCTCATGTCCTGCCTGTGGCTGCTGACCATCCGACTGGTCGTAGAACTCACCGGCAATCGGGTATGGGACACCGTCTTGGTTGCCTGTTCCCCACTGATCGTCGTGCACGGTTTTACTAACTGGGACATACCCGCCGTATTCCTCGCTGTAGCCGCAGTGTGGGCGGTGAAGCGAAATCACGTGTGGACCGCCGGAGTGCTCATCGGACTCGGCGTGTCCTTCAAACTGTGGCCGCTGTACTTGCTCGGGGCGTACTTTGTCCTGGCACTGCGTGGCAAAAACTTCGCGCCGTTCCTGCAGCTGGTGGGCGGAAGTGCGGTGGCCTGGCTCGTGGTCAACGTGCCCGTGCTGCTTAGCTACCCGGAAGCCTGGGGCGAATTCCTGCGGATGAATTCCAGCCGTGGGGCCGAGTGGACCACCATTTATGCCACCTTCACTCGACTCGGCCTGGGCAGTTTTGACGTCGATACGCTCAACATTCTGAGCTTCGGGGGCTTCGCGCTGAGTTGCGTCGGAGTCCTCGTGATTGGGCTGAAGGCACCGACACCACCGCGGGTGGCGCAGCTGGTGGCGCTCATCCTCATCGGGTTCTTGATGTTTAACAAGGTCTACAGCCCGCAGTATTCGCTGTGGTTGGTGGTGTTTTTGGCTCTTGCACTGCCGGATTGGCGGCTCAGCTTTTCTTGGCAGATTGCAGATGCGTTGGTGTGGCCGATTCTGATGTGGCACATGATGGGGGAAGAAAATTTGGGTGCGCCAGGTGAGCTTCTCACGATCGCAGTCCTAGCCCGCGATGCGTTCATCATCACTTTTGCAGTCCTCATAATTCGCAGTATGTTCGGTGCCCGCAGCGATAAGGTATATGCGGCACACGCAGGTCGCGATCCCCTGGCAGGGCCCTTCCGGCTGGGCTTTGCGACGTCAACAAAGAAAGAGCAAGGACATGAGTAATACCGAGATGTTCCTCATGGTGGGGGAAATCTTTATCGGCTTCCTGTGCATGATGGGCGCGTTTGCGAGCTTCATGTACCGCAAGTCGATGCGCCAGGTGTGGATCCTGGTGGCCTGCGCCTTCTTCTTCCTTACTGTTCTGCCTGTGGCTCAGGCCATCGGATGGGGAACAACTTGGTTCTAGGCAGTGCGTGGGGTAGCCTGAACAGGTTGCTGACGCAACGACCCTCCTGCCATGCCTACCAATGGGTGTGGCCGATTCAAATTACTAGACCATAGGAGGTGATGAGGTCCGTGCGTCAATACGAACTCATGATCATTCTTGATCCATCTCAGGATGAGCGCACCGTAGCCCCGTCCCTAGACAAGTTCCTCGAAGTCGTCCGCAAGGAAAACGGCACCGTGGAAAAGGTAAACATCTGGGGTAAGCGCCGTCTGGCGTACCCAATCAACAAGAAGGACGAGGGCATTTATGCCGTCGTCGATCTCAAGTGCGAGTCCGCAACCGTGCTCGAACTTGATCGTCTGCTCAACCTGAGCGATGACATTCTGCGTACTAAGGTCCTGCGCGTAGACGCTTAAGAGCGATACGCATAGACTCGAATCCACATAAGCATTTAACACACGCAAAACAGGGGCAAGGATATGGCTGGAGAGACCGTCATCACCGTGGTGGGCAACCTCGTTGCTGACCCAGAATTGCGCTTCACCCCTTCGGGTGCAGCAGTCGCGAATTTCCGAATTGCTTCTACGCCACGCACGTTCGATCGTAACGCGAACCAGTGGGTAGACGGCGATGCTCTTTTCCTTGCTTGCAACGTGTGGCGCCAAGCAGCAGAAAACGTTGCTGAGACCCTGACCAAGGGCATGCGAGTCATCGTCCAAGGTCGTCTCAAGCAGCGTTCTTATGAAACCCGCGAAGGCGAGAAGCGTACCGTTTACGAGTTGGAAGTCGACGAAGTCGGCCCATCTCTCAAGTACGCAACCGCTCAGGTCAACCGCGCCACCTCTGGTGGCCAGGGTGGCTCGGGCAACTTCAGTGGCGGTAACTTCGGTGGTGGCTCCCAGGGAGCTCCACAGGCAGGTGCCGGCCAAAGCGGTTTCAGCGGTGGCGCTCAGCAGCCGCAGCAGCGTAACCAGGGTGGCTTCGGCCAGCAGGGCGGTTTTGGTAGCAGCCAAAACACGCAGCCGGTCCCGGAGAATGACCCATGGAACAGCGCTCCTCCTGCTGGCGGTGGATTCGGTGGCGCAGACGACGAGCCCCCGTTCTGATTCCCTTAGAACTAGGCTCACCCCAGAGAACTACTGAATTACACTTTTCTCGCCTCAGTGCAGGCGAGGGCCAATAAACGGAAAGGCAGGGATCATGAAGCTGATCCTCACCGCCGACGTTGACAAGCTCGGTGTCGCAGGCGACATCGTAGAAGTCAAGGACGGCTACGGACGTAACTTTCTGCTTCCACGCGGTATGGCAATTGTTGCTACCCGTGGTGCTGAGAAGCAGGTAGAGGGCATTAAGCGTGCCCAGGAAGCTCGCGCTATTCGCGACATCGATCACGCTCGCGAAGTTCGCACCCAGCTCGACAGCCTTGAGGGCGTCGAGGTTGCAGTTCGCACTGCAGATTCTGGCAAGCTCTTCGGTTCTGTGACTACCCAGGATATCGTTGAAGCTGTGAAGAAGGCTGGCGGCCCATCGCTGGTCAAGCACAACATTGATCTGCCAAAGGGCCACATCAAGGCTCTCGGTTCTTACCAGGTTCAGGTCAAGCTTCACGAAGACATCGACGGCAAGATCAACTTTAAGGTCGTTGCAGCCTAATATTCTTAGGCACATGAAATGCAACGGCGGCTAATTTCATAGCCCAACGACAACAGCGCACGTGGCGGGTTTCACTCCTGAGGGAGTGGGGCCCGCTTCGTGTTTCCTCAGGCAGAGTGACTACTCTAAACCTCTGCCTGAGGGTTGTGGATAACTGGACGATATTTGGGGATAACAGGTAGTTTCAAAGAAATCTAGAACGCTGCTGATGCTGCTTGTCAAACGCCCAGTTCGCAGCGCGTGTCGGAGGGTGTTCGTGGCCGAATGCTGCCTGACCTGCACAAACGCCAACCTGGAGTGCTGATGAGTCAACTATACGTCTGGGTGAAAGTTCTCCACATCCGCTCCACATAGTTATCCCCAGCCTCCTGTGGATAACTAGGTGAGTTGAATGTGGATATCCGGTTCTTCTGCGACGGATATCTGGGCGTATGGGGCATCGCCAAGTTCTAGTAGTACTTCAACCGCCTGCTGGTTTGCTCCAGTGCTGCGGAAGCGTAGCCTCGTATTTTCAAGTTCGAGTTGCTGCGTCCGAGCTGTGGTGAGCCAGGGGTGTCTGCGGCGGAATGCAATCAGGCGCTGGTGGAGCTCAAACGTCGGATTTCCGTCTGGTTGATCAAGCGGGAAGAAGGGGCGCACTTCATCGTCTCCGCCTAGGCGGTCTTCTTTGCTTCCCTCATAGCCTTGCTCATCGCCGTAGTAAATAGCTGGGATGCCGCCGACCGTCATGAGGATCGTAAGTGCTAACGCAGCCTTGGCCTTGCCCACCTTGGTGGCGATGCGGGTGACATCGTGATTGCCAATGAAGGTCAAGGGGATGAAATGATCGAGCAGGTTATTGTGGCGCTGGAGAGTCCAATCCAGTTCGAAGAAGTTTCCATCTGCCAAGCTAGACCAAATGGATTTCCACAGCTCATACTGCGTAACGGAATTAATGGGGGCAGCATAGGCTGGGTAGTCCCCGTGAATGACTTCCCCCATAATCCATGCGTCTGGGTGTGCTTTGTGAACGCGTGGTATGACCGAGCTCCAGAACTCTATAGGCACCGCGTAGGCGGCATCGAGGCGCCAGGAGTCAATTCCCTTGTCTAACCAGAAATTCATCACGTCTGAGATGAGTTCCTTAACGGCGGGGGAGCTGTGGTCTAAGGTGTGGAGATTGTCGTGCCCCTCGAAAACATGGTCACGCTGCGACAGTTCGGCGTAATTGCTATCGCTGCCGACGTGATTAAAAACGCCGTCAAGCATGATACGGATTCCGCGCTTTTTGCAAGCGCTCACTAAGCTTTCGAAATCGGCCATATTGCCTAGGCGTGGGTCAATGCTATAAAAGTCGATGGTGTCATAGCCGTGGGTATGGGCGGAGAATATCGGGCCGAGGGCAAGTCCATTGCAGCCAAGCTCAATGAGGTAGTCGAGGCTATTTTCGATGTGCTTGAGACGGTGGCTAAGAATCCGCTCGTCCGGCGTGGGGCGAACAGGCGCTCCGGTGAATCCGAGCGGGTAGACGTGCCACCAGATCGTATGCTCTGACCAGTGTGTCATGTGAAAACTCCTTCGTTAGTATATGTCACTCACTAATTCTTAGTGAGTATCTTGCACTAACACGCGCTATGCTGTCAACATGTCTAGACCCGAACGTACTCGAATGAACCCGGAACAGCGCAAGGCGCTGATCCTAGAGACGGCGAGTGCAGCATTCGCAGTTGATAGCTTTCAAGATGTGTCGGTGGCCCAAATCGCCCGCGATACAGGCGTCTCTGTCGCCTTAGTGCATAAGTATTTCGCATCTAAGAATGGATTGTTTGCCGCAGTGCTCGCTGAGTCCTTCCGCTTATTGCGCAGTCGGCAAAACGCCTATTTGCAAGGAAAGGAAAGCAAGCGCGATAAGGTCGTTGCTTTGCTAGAGGCGTACCTCGATCATGTCGCTGAACTGCGGCGGCCACACGAGGTGGGATACTTCTTGCACGGGCACGACGAGCGGGAATCCAATGAGGTCCGTCGTCTATATGAGCAAAGCTTCGTGGTGACCCTGCGTGCGATCATCGAACCTAATGCAAGTGCCCACGATTTTTATGCGGTGCAGTCCTTTCCAGGCTTCGTGCAAAGCGCTGCGGTGTCATGGGTACTGCGGGGCTGCCAGCCGGAAGAAAAGCATCCGGTTGTTGAGGTCCTCATTGGAGGACTCGAAGGGGCTCTAGGAGATTGGAAGCGATAGCATGAGTGGGCAGGAATGAGCGCGGAGAAAGGGGCTAATGTGAGCACACCGAATGCCAGCTTTGAGGATGCGGATCTTCCGCTGCCCCCAGAGCCATCTTTCGAGAGCCCTAGCTATGAAGGGGCCAGCTACGATGACCTGCCCGGTACCGCGTTTGGATCGGCACCTGCGCGTAGGGCGCGGCGGGATCGGCGGCCAGAAGGCCCGAGCGGCCGGGATTTCGGGCGACAGCCGCCGCACGATAGCGAGTCGGAGCAGGGCGTCATCGGTGCCATGATGATGTCGGCGCACGCCATCGAAGACATCGTGGAGATTCTCACCCCGGATGACTTCTATCATCCTGCGCATCAGATCATCTATCGGGCGATCATTGACCTATTCTCTGAGAGCAAAGAGGTTGACGCGCTCGTCGTCCGCGGTCGCCTCGACCGCAACAATGACCTCGAGCGGATCGGTGGCGCGCCGTATCTGCACACCCTGGTCTCCAGCGTCCCCACTGCGGCCAATGCGCGCTACTACGCCGAGATCGTCGCGGAAAAGGCAATCCTGCGCAGGCTTGTCGACGCCGGTACCCGAGTTGTGCAGTTGGGCTATGAAGGCACCGAGGGCGCGGAAATCGACGCGGTGCTTGACCTCGCACAGCAGGAAGTTTTCGGTATCGCGCAAAAGCAGTCCACTGAGGACTATGAGGTCTTGGCGCAGATCCTTGAGCCCACCATGGACGATCTCAGCCAGATCGCAGAGAACGGTGGCCTGGCGCAGGGCGTCCCTACGGGCTTCGTGGACCTGGACAACCTGACAAACGGACTGCATGGCGGGCAGATGATCATTATTGCGGCGCGACCGGGCGTCGGTAAGTCCACGCTCGCGCTGGATTTCATGCGTTCCTGCTCGATCAAGCACAACAAGGCGTCGGTCATTTTCTCGCTAGAAATGTCTAAGACTGAGATCGTCATGCGCATGCTCTCGGCCGAGACGGATATCAAGCTCACCGACATGCGCGCTGGGCGTATGACAGATGAGCAGTGGGCCAAGCTGGCTAATCGTATTGGGCAGATCGAGCAGGCGCCATTGTTCGTCGACGATTCCGCGAACCTGACCATGATGGAGATCCGTTCGAAGGCCCGCAAGCTGAAGCAGAAGCATGACCTGAAGATGATCGTGGTGGACTACTTGCAGCTGATGAGCTCCGGTAAGAAAGTTGAGTCTCGTCAGCAGGAAGTCTCCGAGTTCTCGCGCTCCTTGAAACTGTTGGCCAAGGAGCTGGATGTGCCGTTGATCGCCATCTCGCAGCTGAACCGTGGCCCGGAATCTCGTACCGATAAGCGTCCGCAGATTGCCGACCTACGTGAATCGGGCTCGCTGGAGCAGGATGCTGACATGGTCATGCTGCTGTATCGCCCAGATTCACAGGATAAGGATGACGAGCGCGCCGGCGAGGCGGATATCATATTGGCTAAGCACCGTGGCGGTCCGATCGATACTGTCGCCGTAGCCCACCAGCTGCACTACTCACGCTTCGTTGATCTAGCTAGGGGATAGTCTTGCGTCTTGCCACCATCCGCACATCCTCAGGTACTGCTTGCGTCCGCATGGAAACTGCCACCAGCGCCACTCCCATTGCCGGTTTCACTGACGTCGGCGCCCTGCTTGGCGACGCCGATTGGGAGGCGATCGCCTCGGCCGCTAGCGGCACTCCGATTCCGCTCACCCCAGAAGACTTCGCACCAGTCGTTCCGCGTCCCGGAAAGATCATCTGCGTTGGCCTCAATTACGCCAAGCACATCCACGAGATGGGGCATGAGCAGCCAGCTGTGCCAACCATGTTCATCAAGTACCCTGAGGCGCTCATTGGCCCCTATGACACCGCCGAAGTCCCGGAGTTTGCCAACCAGATGGCTGACTATGAAGGGGAGTTGGCCGTGGTCGTCGCTAAGCCAGCTCGCAACGTGTCCGACGGCGCGCCTTATATTGCTGGTTACGCGGTGATGAACGATTTTACGATGCGTGATTTTCAGAATCAGACGAGCCAGTGGCACCAGGGGAAGTCCTTTGAAAACACCGCGGGTTTCGGGCCGTGGCTGGATACGGATTTTCAGCCTGGCGGGCAGCTAAGAACGCAGGTAAACGGCGAACTCAGGCAAGATGACTCGACGAAGGATTTGGTGTTTAGCCCTGCTGAGCTCGTCGAATACATTTCCAAGATCTACACTCTCCAACCCGGAGATGTCATCGCTACCGGTACTCCGGAAGGTGTGGGTGCCGGCCAAAAACCACCGCGCTTCCTGCAGGATGGGGATGTGGTGGAGATTGAGATTGCGGGAATCGGTGCCATCTGCAACCGGGTGCAGTTTGTTTAAGGCTCGTACTTTTTGATCACGTAGCTCACCGGTACTACCGACAACACGATCACGACCATGCCGATGAGGAAGACGGTGTCGTAGCCGTAGCGTGGTGCAAAAAGTGAGACCACGAAGGGCACAAAGAACCCCAGGTAGGTCATGGAGTAGTAGATGCCGATCAGGCCGCCGAGTTCACTAACTGGTGCCATGGTTTGTACTTCGCGCAGCCCGGAGACCATCATGATGCCGTATGCGCAACCCAGGCAGATCACTGCTGGCCAGACCCAGAGCGGCTGGTCCGTGCGGGCGATGATGAAGGAAAACACCATGCCCAGGAAAGCGAAGCCCATGCCGATTACTGCTGGCGGGACGAAGCCTCTTCCCAGGCGTGGCACGATTGGCTGCACGAGCATGCCGATGCCCATCGTCAGTGCCCCCACTAGGCCGGCGAAGGCGACTCGGTGTTCAAAATGCTGATTGCTTAGCGAGACGAGAATCGCAAATGCCGTCGATGCGCAGCCGAAAACCCACGGCGCCCAGGCTGCGACCGACCATAGGAAACGCGCGCTGAGTGCCGTTGCTGGGAAGAAGCCGCCGGTAATGGTGCCGTTGACGGGTACTTCGGGAAGCGTCCAGACGATGAATGCGACGATGATCGTACTCACGGAGTGAAAGATCCAGGGCAAAGCGATGGGGAAGGGTGCGAATTCTGCCAGGAGTCCCGCTACGAGCGGTCCGCCCGCGAAACCGGCGGTGCTGGCCAGCGTTGCTCTTTTGGCCGATACGGCTACAGGGGCGTCGGAAATTTCTCGGAGCCAGGCTGCGCCGGATGCCATGACGAAGCCGACGGCGATGCCGGAAGTGAAGCGACCCAGGCCGAGGATGGTGGGGGAATGGTAGCCACCGTAGAGGATCACTAGAGAAGAAAGCGCGGAGATAATGAGGGCTGGGCGCATGAGGGCGCGTCGGCCCACGCGGTCCGAAAGCCGGCCGCCGATGAGGAGTGCGGGGACGAGCCCAAGAATGTAAGCGGCGAGTAGGAAGGTCACCGTGGATTCGCTCATGCCCGTCTCCAACCGGTAGGTCAGGAGCATCGGGGCAAAGGTGTTCGCGCCGAAGGCGATGATGAAGATGCCTAAAGCGATGCGCAACCAGTTCATTCACCCTCCAGCCCTCGTATTTGTGATCCGCATTACACCATAGACTGGGCTGGGCTGGTCGCGGGCGGTTTTAGCGGAAGCTGCTGCGAAAACCCCGCAGACGGAGGGAGTTGGTGACTACGAACACCGAGCTGAGCGCCATCGCTGCGCCCGCCAGCATTGGATTGAGAAAGCCGAGGGCAGCCACTGGAATGAGCACCACGTTGTAGGCAAAGGCCCAGAACAAATTGCCGCGAATGGTGCGAAGCGTCGCGCGAGAGAGGTTAATGGCGTCGACTGTCGAGCGGGGGTCATTGTTCATGATGGTGATGTCGCTGGCTTCGATGGCTACGTCAGTGCCGGCCCCCATCGCCAAGCCCAGATCCGCCTGTGCCAGCGCCGCGGCATCATTGATGCCGTCACCGACCATGGCTACCGTGTGGCCCTGCTGCTGCAGTTTGGCTACCTGCGCCACCTTGTCGGCCGGCAACACATTGGCGATCACGTGGTCAATTCCCAATTGCTGTGCGACGTCCCTCGCGGCGCCTTCGTTGTCGCCGCTAAGGAGCCAGGGGTCGATCCCACGTTCTCTTAGCTTTGCAATGGCCTCGGCGGCCGCGGGTTTGGGAGTGTCCCGGACAACCAGGAGGCCGTATGGTCGACCATTGACCATAACCGCAACCGGGGTGGCGCCAGTGCTGCGGGCCTGAGCGGCCCGATTCTCCAGCTCTGGTGGCAACGCTTCCGGGCGGGTCACCCGAACTTCTTGCCCCGCTACGGTGGCGCTGACACCGATTCCGGCCTCAGTGTTGAAGTTGCTGGCGCTCGGTACCTCGCCAGCTGCGGAAACTATCGCGCGGGCGATCGGATGCTCGGAACCTTGTTCTGCGGCGGCCGCTAGTGAGAGGGAATCGCTAGGGCCATGGACTTCAGTGACTTGCATGTTTCCCGAGGTGAGAGTGCCGGTCTTATCGAAGACGATGCTGTCCACCTTGCGGGTGGCCTCCAGTACCTCCGGCCCCTTGATCAGGAGGCCGAGCTGCGCGCCGCGGCCGGTGCCCACTAGCAGCGCGGTTGGAGTGGCCAATCCAAGGGCACACGGGCAAGCGATGATCAAGACGGCGACGGCGGCGGAGAAAGCGTTGGCGACAGGGGAGCCCACCAGTAGGTGGGCCAGCAGGGTCACTAGCGCTGCAAGAATCACGATTGGCACGAACACCTGCGATACTTTGTCCACTGTGCGCTGTACTGGAGCCTTCCGGGCTTGCGCTTGCGTTACTAATCGAGCCATGGCCGCGAGAGTGGTGTCTTCGCCGACTCGGGTGGCCTCGACTAGGAGCCGTCCGGAACTGTTCAGCGTGGCACCGATGACCCGCTCGCCAGCTGTAACCTCCACCGGCACTGACTCGCCCGTGATCATGGAAGTGTCCACTGCAGAATGGCCACTAATGATGATTCCGTCGGTGGCGATCTTCTCGCCAGGGCGAACGATGAAATGTTCTCCGGTCGCTAGCTCAGAAATCGGGATCGCGGTCTCGATGCCGTCGCGAAGCACGTGCACCTCTTTGGCACCTAAATCGAGCAGCGCCTTGAGCGCTGCGGAGGAGCGTCCTTTCGCACGCGCTTCGAACCACCGGCCAAGCAGGAGGAACACAATCACCATGGACGCTGTTTCTAGGTAGATGGCATCCAAGCCGCTGCTAGCGTGAGCGGCGTGGCCGGTGAAACTCATCCGCATGTGCATGCCCGCTGCGCCAGCCCCGCCGAAGAACAGGGCGATGAGAGACCACAAAAATGCGGCGGTGGTTCCCAGCGAGATGAGCGTGTCCATGGTGAAAGCCCCGTGGCGCAGATTCTTGAGGGTGGCGCGGTGGAAAAGCCAGCCACCCCACCCGTACACCGGCGTTGCCAGGGCCAGCACAACCCACTGCCAGTAGGGGAACTGCAGAGCGGGGATCATCGAGAGCAACATAACTGGGGTGGCGAGCAGTGCAGAGATGATCAAACGGTCTTGTAAGCGAGTGTGCTCCGCACCCGCGTCCGGTACTTCTTCCTGGGCTAGGGTTGCGTCGTAGCCAGTGTTCTGGACAACTCGGATGAGTTCCGCCGGGTTGGTCAGGGCTGGGTCAAAGGTGACGCTAGCGGTTTCGGTGGCGAAGTTTACTGTTGCCGCTACGCCTTCGACCTTGTTGAGTTTGCGTTCTACGCGCGAGGAGCATGAAGTGCAGGTCATTCCCGTGACGTCGAGTTCAATGTGGGCCGTATTCATGATTCTCCCTAACTCCTAGTGCTAACACTCGCCCAATATACCCCTAGGGGGTATTGGGGGGGGCAACTAAAAAAGCCGACCCGATGGGGGTCGGCAGGGGGTGGTGAACCTAGTGTTCGACGACCTTATAGCCGGCCTCGATAACGGCCTCAATGATTGCATCGTCGGAGAAATCTTCGCCGTGCACAGCCATGCGCCCAGAGGCCAAGTCAATATCGACCCCCTGCGTGCCATGAACCTCGTTGACCTCGGCCTCAATTGCCTTCACGCAATGCTCACAGGTCATGCCCTCGATCTGGTAATTCTTGGTCACTTAAAATCTGGCCCTTTCACGAAACCGGGTTGCTATTCATGCCTCATCAGAACACATTATTAACTGATCATTGATCAAATGTGAAAACGTGGTTGGCATCACAGGCAAGGGGGCAGGAATAACTAGCGAGTAGATATGGTTGAAACTGCAAAGCGCAACACCGACATCTTTGAGGAGCAAAAGTAATGGCAACTGTAAATATCACCGAGGCTGATTTTGAGCAGACAATCATGGGCGGTGGCATCGTCCTCGTCGATTTCTGGGCAACCTGGTGCGGGCCTTGCCGTCAGTTCGCTCCCGTGTTTGAGAAGGTCTCCGAAAACCACTCCGATGCGGTGTTCGCCAAGGTAGACACCGATGCGAACCAGGGCATTTCTGCCGCGCTCGAGATCCAGTCGATTCCAACGCTGATGGTCTTCCGTGACGGAATCATGGTCTTCCGCCAGGCTGGCGTGCTGCCAGCACCAGCGCTCGAGGATCTGATCTCTCAGGTGAAGGCGCTCGACATGGATGACGTGCGCCGCCAGGTCGCAGAGCAGAACAAGGAACAGGACGCAGCTGAGTCTGACTAGTTACCTTTTTGATACCGCCAGCCTGCGCTTTTGGGCAGCGCGCCAGGAAATTTGCAACTACCATGGGGTAAAACTTGTCAAATCCACAGAAATGAGTTGAACCATCATGGCGAATCCATTTAGCAAGGGCTGGAAGTATCTCTCCGCATCTTTGGACGCGAAGATTGATGAAAATGCTGACCCCAAGGTGCAGATTCAGCAAGCGATGGAGGCTGCGAAGGAACAACACCGCAAGCTCTCTGAGCAGGCTGCGGCGGTAATCGGTAACCAGCACCAGCTTGAAATGCAGCTGGACCGCTTGGTTAAGGAGCAGGATTCCCTCCAGGACAAGGCTCGCCAGGCGATCATGGCTGCAGATAAGGCTTCGACCGAGGGCGATCAGACCAAGGCCGCTGAGTTCACTAACACTGCCGAGATTTTTGCTTCTCAGTTGGTTGCCGTCGAGCAGCAGCTGGAGCAGACGAAAGCGATGCACACGCAGGGGGCTGCTGCGGCCGAGCAGGCCAAGAAGCAGCAGAAGGAATCCGAGATGCGGCTGCGGGATCAGATGGCTCAAATTGATGAGCTGCGCGCCCAGGCTGATCAGGCCTCCATGCAGGATAAGGTGAGCCAGTCCATGGACACCATTAATCAGTTTGGCAAGGATGATTCAGTGCCGACGCTTGACGACGTCCGCGCCAAGATCGAGCGTCGCTACGCAAATGCGCTTGGCGCGCAGGAGCTAGCGGAGTCCACGATGAGCGATCGGATGGCGGAGATTCAAAGCGCAGGCAGTGACCTTAAGGCTAATGCTCGCCTCGAGGAGATCCGTGCGCAGATGAACGCTGGCAAGGAGCTTAGCGACGGCAAAGGCGATTCTCCTGCGGAACTTGAGGAAGCGAAGGACGCTACAGCTACTGCGGACGCAGACGCAGTAGAAGAAGTGGCGGTTTCCGAAGTTAAGGATGCCAAGACGGATAAGGCAGCCGAAGAAGAGTAATTTCAGCTAGTTCGAAAAAGGAACCTCCCTGGATCTTTCGATCTGGGGAGGTTCCGCTAGTTGCACAGGGCTGTTTAGTCCGTGCGGCGGTTCAGGTTGATCAGCACGCCACGAATCCCGGAGTGGAATCCGTCGCGTAGGCTGACTCGCTGCGATTCTGTGAGCGTGTACTCGTGGAGAGTCTCGCAGGCGAACTGGAGTAGGGGACGGTCAATCTCGGGTGGTAAACCGCCGCCTGAAAACAGATGTGCGGAGTCGCGTTGCTCTGCATTGGCGGCGTTGTCATACCACCAGGAGGCATACTGTTGTCCCACGTCGAAAGGGGTCTGGAAACCGGCAGAGGCCCAGACTTCGTTCGGCAGCGGTACGTAGCGTGAGCGCAGTTTACGCCGCGGCGCCATCATTGAGGGGCTTGGTGCGGCTGGGCGGGAATCGAGTTGTTCCTCCACCTCGTCCTCAACTTCGGAGGGCTGTTGTTGCGCTGCTTGTTGGGCGAGCACGGCAGGAGTGGGAACGGCCGGAGCCTCATCGGGCTGTCGCGATGCCGGTTCCTGCTCGGTAGACAGTTGAATACGCTCGGTGTCAGAGAGGCAGTCTCGATCGTCTTCGCGTGGCTTTACCGGGGTGGTTTCCCCAGGCCGGGGTGGGAAATGTGGCACAGCGTCGTTGTAGCTGGTGGTGCCATCGACGTCGATAGGCTCGGCATCTCCGATGGGCTTGGTCCGTACGACTGGCGGCAGCGGCCCTTCGAGGACCTGCAGTTGCATGCAGTCAGAGAAATCCTCGCGCGGATCCAGAATGGTCGTCGAGTCGCAGGCGTGGCGGAGGGCAGAGGACATGGAGTCCCAGCCGAAGCCGTAGAGATGAACCCGGACGCCAGCGTTGACCGCTTCTTGGACACCCGGGATCATGTCCGCATCGCCAGAGACCAGCACGATGTCGGAGCAGGTGCCCCGTACGCCGGCGAGGACAAGGTCGGCGACGAGACGCGTGTCGACGGCCTTTTGTGTCCGACGCTCGCCCCATTCAATGAGCTGACCTGCGCGAAGTTGGACACCATCGCAGGTGCGGAGCGCGCGCTGGTAACGGTGGGGGCCGGTATCTGGGATGCCGTCGTACCAGAACTGGCGGTGGATAGGTTGCTTAATGTGGTTTTCGATCATCGTTCCCATGACGGCAACGACCTCGGGAAGATCAATTTCTAATTGTGCTCGGGCTCCGGTTTCCCACGAGTTGTAAAAGCTCGCGAGCAGGTAAGACGTGTCCACAAAGACCATTGTTCGTTCAAGCATGGCTCCTAATTTCCGTTCATTTGCGTTTTCTAAGTTGTGTATAACCAGCATGCCTTAAAACCCCCCTCCACGTCGAAAAATTTCCGATATGACTCACACTGGGGTGTGTGACCAGTGGGTTTGTTTTGGTCGCGGGTAGCGACGCGCAGAAGGTGCTGGGAGGCCTTGCGCTATTCACGCTTTGCTTCTATGGTTAGTTACATAAGTAACCAACCAACGAAGGGGTGTGCTGTGGATGAATCAACCGCACCACTATTTCGCCAAATTGCTGACCTCATTGAAGATGCCATCGTCGAGGGCTCGTTGGCCGTCGGAGAGCGCGCACCATCCACTAACGAACTAGCCGAATTTCATCGCATTAACCCCGCAACAGCACGAAAAGGGTTGACGCTGCTGGTGGATGCAGGCGTCCTGGAGAAGCGAAGGGGAATCGGCATGTTTGTGACCAGTACGGCTCGCAGTGTGATTGTGGCCAGGCGTCGAGAAGCTTTCCCGGCGGCCTATTTGGCACCACTGATCGATGAAGCGGTCAAGCTCGACATGTCTCGAGCAGATCTCCACGAACTAATTGACCGCGTGGCGGAATCCCGCGGACTCTATGAGGAGCAACGATGATCCACATCAACAACCTAAACGTCTCTTTCAAAGAACCAGTCTTGGATGGGCTCAATGTGGACTTAGCTCCAGAGCTTATCCACGGGCTCATCGGCCCCAATGGCGCTGGCAAGACTACATTGATGCGCGTGCTCGCCGGGCAGCAACGCTACTCCGGAACGGTCAGTGAGTTCGGAGAAGAGCCTTGGGATAATGAAAGCACCATGTCTCAGACCATTTATGCCGGTGTGGACATGCCTCTCATGCCGCGTTGGTCCGGCAAGAAGATCTTCGGCCTTGCTGCGCAGCGCTGGCAGAGCTTCGATGAGGCGCGTGCCCACGAGTTGGCTGCTCGCTTTGAAGTGCCCGTCGATAAGCCCAATGTAAAGCTTTCGCTAGGCCAACGGTCTGCATTGCTGCTGTGCTTCGGGCTAGCCGCCCGTTGTCGCCTCACCCTGCTCGACGAGCCCTACCTTGGTATCGACGCCGAGCGGCGGGAGCTCCTCTATCGCACCGTGCTCGAAGAGCAAGAACTTGAGGTGCGCACCATCGTACTTTCCACGCACCACATCAATGAGTCTGCGCGAGTCCTGGACGCAGTGCACCTGCTTTACGACGGCAAGATCACCATCTCCGCCACAGCCCCCGAGTTGCAATCTCGTGTTGTCGCCCTCCTGGGTCCCAACGTTCGCGCAGATCAAGTATCTACGGGTGTGCTCAGTCGAGAGAAATCTGCCGGCTATTCGCGCCTGATCGTGGACATGTCGGTGCTTGGTAGCGTCCCAGAAGGCTTGCGTGCAGAGCCTGTAGACCTGGAAACCGCTGTGCTGGCATTGTCCGCGGGAACGGAGGCGAACTAAATGAAACGCTTTCTGGCGCTCCTCTTTGAACCGGCTATTGTTCCACTCCAGTTAATGAGTGTGTTTTACGCTGCAATGTTGCAGGGTGAAACAGCAATAGAGCGGATTGCTTTGAGTCTTTGGTATTTTGTGTTTCCGCTGTCCTTCCTAATTTCGCGCACCAAGTATCAGATGTTTAACCTGCCAAAGCGATCATGGCGACGCGCCTTCTCGATCAGCAATATCTTCGGAGCACTTGCGATGTGTGGTGTCGCAGCATTGCGATATCCGCAGTACCTGAGCTTGTATTTGGTCATTTACGCAGTGGGGTTTCTAACTGGGTTGTATCTCGGTGAAAAATTTGGCCGGCGGGGCAGTTTCAGCGGACTTCGGGAAAGTGCAGGTACCAGACCACAGCTTCCAGCCTGGCTCGGAACTGGGCTGGCACCGATGCTGATGCCTTGGCTCATCTACTTTGGGTTGACGCTCATGATCATCGGGCTATTGGCTTGGTGGCAGCGTGAGCTGGGGGACATGTCCTCTTATATTGGTATGGTCTTCGGCTTGATATGGGTTCCGCCAATACTCACGCTTTACAGTTGCCGTTCGTGGATCGCCCTCGGCCGTCCGCGGCGCGCATGGATCAAGTTGAGTTGGGTGAGTGACGCTGTAGCTATAACGCTAGCAATGCTCGCCGTTGTGTTCCTGTGGGCGGCGTTTCCAGCGCAAGTGTCATTGTGGCCAACAGTGTTTGCTGTGTTGGCGGTGGGATCGTTCCTTGTCAGCGCCTATAGCACCATCGTGTTTTCCCATCGCTGGTGGCTGATCATCATAGGCGCTTCTGTAATACCGGCGATTTCGGTTGGACTGGCGGCCGTCATCAGTAGCCGAGTGAGCAGCCCGTGGTTGACGGCAGCGGTGACGCTTGGGATGGTGGCGTTGTCCTTGCTAATCGCAATTCCGCTCCGTAGCCGGATGGTTTTCAGCTACGCGCCGAAAAATCTGCAGCCAAGGTTTGGATTTTAGCCGTTTTACCTGGGGGTTTGTGTTGTTGGTTGGGGGTGTGTAACTTTATGTGAGTCAGCGCGACCGACAACGCCCCGCCTTTGGGTGTGCGGCGGTAGGAAAACGAGTCGTTGGCGAAACT